>NZ_DATMST010000078.1:0-29036 GCF_035565275.1 Sphingopyxis sp. | reverse complement strand
TGCCAGTCGGGGTCGGCCATGATCGCCTGCCGCCCGACTTCGTGAAACGCGATATTCTGCGCCGAATGGCGTGCCGCGCTCGCGATGACCAATGCGGATTGGAGGCGCTCGGGATAGGTCGCGGCCCAGGCGAGCGTCTGCATCCCGCCCATCGAGCCGCCGACGACCGCGTGCAGGCGCGCGATGCCGAGATGGTCGAGCAGCATCGCCTGCGCGCGTACCATGTCGGTGATGGTGATGACGGGAAAAGCCATGCCGAGCGGTGCGCCGGTCGACGTGTCGGGCGAGGCGGGGCCGCTCGATCCCATGCAGCTGCCGAGGACATTGGCGCAGATGACGTGGAACCGGTCGGTATCGATCGGCTTGCCGGGGCCGACCATGCGCGCCCACCAGCCGGGTTTGCCGGTCGCGGGATGGTCGCTCGCGACATATTGATCGCCGGTCAGCGCGTGGCAGATCAGCACGGCGTTCGACTTGTCCGCAGCGAGCGTGCCATAGCTTTGATAGGCGATCGTCACCGACGGCAGCACGTGGCCGCTGTCAAGCGGCAGCGGCGTGGCGATCGTCACGCTATGATGCTGAATCTGGTGGAGCAGGCTCGCCATGGTTCGCGCGGGGCTAAGCGGGTGCGCGAGGCGTGTCAACGTGCTGGACTCGCGACGCATAGCCGTTAAACGGCGCGGCATGACCGATGCGACCCAGACCCTTACGCCCAAGCCGTGGATCAGCGGCATCGCCCCCTATGTTCCGGGCAAGTCGGCTGGCGCCGACGGCCGTCCGCTGATCAAGCTCAGCGCGAACGAGAATCCGCTCGGCACCGGCGAAAAGGCGCGCGAGGCGTTTCGTGCCGCGCAGGGCGCGGCCGATGCGCTCTCGCGCTATCCCGATCCGGGCTCGGTGACCTTGCGCGAAACGATCGCGGCGAAATTCGGGCTCGATCCGGCGCGGATCATCTGCGGCAACGGGTCGGACGAACTGCTGCACCTCGCGGCGGGGACCTATGCCGGCATCGGCGACGAGATTCTTTACGTTCGTTACGGTTTCGCGGTCTATGAGATCGCCGCGCGGCGCGTGGGCGCGGTGCCGGTCGAGGCCGATGACAAGGATTATGCAACCGACGTCGACGCGCTGCTCGCGGCGGTGACCGAGCGAACGCGCGTCGTCTATCTCGCCAACCCGAACAACCCGACGGGCACGCTCGCGACAAGGGAAGAGGTGGCACGGCTCTATGCCGGCCTCGCGAAGGACGTTCTCTTCGTGATCGATCAGGCCTATTCCGAATATCTGTCGGACGCCGAAGATGATGGCGGGCTCGAGCTGGCGAAGACGCAGCCGAACGTGTTCATCACGCGAACCTTTTCGAAAATCCACGGGCTTGCCGCCGAACGCATCGGCTGGGGCTACGCCTCCGCCGAGGTGATTTCGGCGCTGCATCGCATCCGGCTGCCGTTCAATGTCACGCGCGCGGGACAGGCCGCGGCGGTCGCGGCGCTTGGCGACGACGACTTCGTCAACCACAGCCGCGAGCATAATGCCGAATGGCGCGCATGGCTGGCGGGGGAACTCGAAAGTCTGGGCAACCATGGCGTTCGTGTCGTGCCGTCGGCGTGCAATTTTCTGCTCGTGCTGTTCGAAGGCGATGTGAGCGCCGAGACGGTCTACAACCGCCTGATGGACGCAGGCTACATCGTGCGCTGGCTGCCGGGACAGGGCCTGCCCAATGCGCTGCGCATGACGATCGGTACCGCGGACGAGACGCGCGGGCTCGCGGCGGCGATCCGCGCCGCATTGAACGGTTGATGCCCGTGGCGTCCGGCGTCGAGCGCGTCACGATCGTCGGACTCGGCCTGATCGGCTCGTCGATCGCGCGTGCGGTGAAGGAACGGCTGCCGCAGGCGATGGTGACCGGCCATGACGCCGACGCCGACGTCCGCGCGACCGCACGCGAACTCGGGTTTTGCGACGCGATTATCGACAGCGCGGCGGCGGCGGTGGCCGACGCCGAGCTCGTCATTCTGGCGGTGCCGGTAGGGCGTATGGCCGATGCGGCGGCGGCGATCGCGCCGGGGCTGAAGGCGGATGCGATCATTTCGGACGTGGGCTCGTCGAAGGCCGGCGTCGCCGATGCATTGGCGAAGGCCTTGCCCGGTCATGTCGTGATTCCCGCGCACCCCGTCGCGGGGACGGAGAATAGCGGTCCCGCCGCAGGCTTTGCGACCCTGTTCGAAGGGCGCTGGTGCATCGTAACCCCGGGTGCCGGCGCGCCCGCGGAGGCGGTGGCGTTGCTGTCGGGATTCTGGCAGGCGCTCGGCGCCAAGGTCGAAACGATGGACGCGGCGCACCACGACATGGTGCTCGCGTTGACGAGCCATCTGCCGCACCTCATCGCCTATACGATCGTCGGTACCGCGAGCGAACTCGAAGAGGTCACCGAGAGCGAAGTGATCAAATATTCGGCGGGGGGGTTCCGCGACTTCACGCGCATCGCGGCGAGCGACCCGGTGATGTGGCGCGACGTCTTCCTTGCCAACAGGGACGCGGTGCTCGCGACCTTGCAGCGCTTCAACGAGGATCTGACCGTGCTCCAGCAGGCGATCCGCCGCGGCGACGGCGACAAGCTCGAAGACTGGTTCACGCGCACGCGTGCGATCCGCCGGTCGATCATCGAACAGGGGCAGGATGATGCGGCGCCCGACTTCGGACGCAAGCATTAGGCTGTCGTTTTGCTCGCCAGTAACGCCTCGGGCGGGTTCAGCGCATTGATCGCGCGCCAGACGCGCTCTTCGGCTTCCTCGCGCGGCAGGCCGGCGGGGATCGTCTCGCCGACCCTGTAGGTGATCGTTCCGGGCCATTTGACCCAGCGCCGCGGCGGATAGGCGAGGCCGCTGTTCACCGCGACCGGGATTACCGGCACCCCGAGCAGGCGATAGATACCCGCGAAGCCCGACCGGAGCGGCGGCGCCATCCCGTGCGGAATGCGCGTGCCTTCGGCGAACAGCACCAGCGGGCGATCCTTGGCGAGCGCGGCCTTCGCGGCATTCAGCATCGCGCGCATCGCCTTGCCGCCGCCGTCGCGGTCGACGGGCACGAGCCCGTAGAAGCGCGCGGCCTGTCCCCATACCGGGATGTTGAAGAGCTGTTCCTTCGCAAAGACGGCCGGATGCTTGAAAAGCCCCGGCTGTTCGATGGTCTCGAACGCGCCCTCATGCTTGAAGACGTAGAGTACGGGAATATCGGGCATTTCGCCCTCGACGACAATCTTCTGACCGAGCACGAAGCGGCAGATCAGCCGGTGGAATAGCGCCCAGATACGGACGAAGAAGATCGTCCCGTGGTGCGAGACCGGAAGCGAGATCACCGCGCCGATCGACGAGATGCTGCTCATGATGAAGAACAGGATCCAGAACAGGATCGAGCGGAAGAGGGCGATGGTGTAGCGCATCGGCGCCCGCTTTAGAGCCCGAGGACGCCGCCCGCCAGCCCCGCGAGATATTTATGATATTCGCGGAACAGGGTCGCGAAACCGGGCTGGCTGCGCACCGCATCGGGCAGGATCGTCACCTTGTCGCCGATCGCGCGGCCGATTTCATATTCGGCCCGGCGCATGTGCCAGTCGGTGGTGATCAGACGGATACTCTTGTAGCCTCGCCGCTCTACCCACGTCGCAACCTCGGTTGCGTTCGAACGCGTATCCTCGGCCTCGAACCCCAGCGCGATGCAGCAATCGAACAGGTCGAGCGGGCGCCCGTATTCGGCGGCGAGTTCGCGGGGTTTGACCTGGCGCGCGACGCCGCTGATGAGCAGGCGCTTGGCGTCGCCCGCCTCGAGCCGTTCGAGCGCGCGGTCGATGCGCCCGGGGCCGCCGGTCAGCACGACGATCGCGTCGGTCTTTTGGGCGTCGGCGGGAAGCGGCAACAGCAGCGCGAACCAGGCAAAGCCCAGCACCCACGCGAGGAATAATAGCGAAATCAGGCGCTTGATCATAAAATCTTCTTGAGCGCGGCGAGCAGCGTCTGCCTCGCCGTCAGGGCTGCGAGCGCGATAGCCAATAGCGGTAGCGCCAGCAAGAGCACCCAGCCCGCCGGGCCGAGCGAAGCAGTCGCCGCAAGCCCCGACGTGACCCCCGCCCATTGCCAGCCGATCAGCAGCAGGATCGCGGCGGCGACAAGGCTGCCGAGCGCAATGCCATAAGCAGTGTCGATCGCGATGCGGCGCTGGAACAGGCGCGTGATCTGGCGGTCGGTCGCGCCGATCAGGTGGAGCATCTCGATCGTCGCAAAATGGGTGCCAAGCGCAGCCCGTGCGGTCATGATCACCACGGCGGCGCTCGCCAGCGTCATCAGCAACACCATCGCCCCGGCGACCCACGCGAGCGAGCGGATCAGCCGCGCGACGGGGCCGAGCCATTCGGCATGCGGAATGATCCGCGCGCCGGGCGCCTCGCGCGCGACCAGCGTCCGTAGCGCGCGCATATGGCCGCTGCGGTCCTCGCCGACGAAGTCGATGTCGACCAGCGCGGGAAGGGGAAGCGACTTCAGCACCGCGTCGTCGCCTCCCCCGCTATTCCCTTCGCCGCCGAACCATTGGCCGAGCATCGCCTGTAGTTCTTCCTGCTCGACCGCGCGCGCCGAAAGGACGAAGGGCTGCGCAGCGGCTGCGCGGCGGAGCGCAGCGGCCTGTTCGGCGCGGGTCACCGGGTTCGCGGTGACGATCTGCACCGTCACGCGCCCCGCGATGGCGTCGCCGATTGCATTCGCCGATCGCGCGAGGCCGACGCCGGCAGCGGCGGCGAGCAGCGTCAGCATCATCAGGATCGCGATCACCCACGGCGTCGGGCCCGACAGGCGATGGTCGGGAAGCAGGCGGCGATGCTGGACGGGAACGCGCGGGATAATCATCGCGTCACGCCCGGTTCGGCGGGTAGCGCAGCGCGCCGGTGGGATCGGACAGGCGCCCCTTTTCGAGCCGCATCATCTGTGCATTTTCGATGCGGCTGATCAGGTGGATGTCGTGGGTCGCGACCACCACGGTGGTGCCAAGGCGATTGAGTGCCTCGAACAGCCCCAGAAGGCGCATCGCCATCTCGGGGTCGACGTTGCCCGTCGGTTCGTCGGCGACGAGCAATTGCGGCCGCGCGATCACCGCGCGCGCGATCGCGACGCGCTGCTGCTCGCCGCCCGACAGCGTGGCGGGCCGTGCTTCGGCGCGATCGCCCAGTCCGATCCAGCTCAGCATTTCGCCGACGGGACCCGACAGATCCTCCTCGCTTACCCCGGCAATGCGCAGCGGCAGTGCGATATTGTCGCGCGCCGACAAATGCGGGATCAGCCGGAAATCCTGAAAGACGACACCGATACGGCGGCGAAAGCCCGGCAGCCGGTGCCGCGGCATCGCGACCAGATCTTCGCCGAACAGGCGCACGATGCCGCGGCTCGGGCGCTGTGCGAGATAGAGCATCCTGAGCAGCGAGGTCTTGCCCGCGCCCGACGCGCCGGTCAGGAAATAGAAGCTGCCGGGTTGCAGGTTGAAGCTGATATCGCTCAAAACTTCGGCGTCAGGGCCGTAGCGGAGGCCGACGCCGTCGAACTCGACCATCGCCCCTCCGGGGCGCGTCGGGGCGGCATCCGTCATGGCGTCACACGTACGCAATCATGCGCCTGCGTCGGGTCAAGGAACAGGGGCGCTGGTCCGCTCATCAGCCTGCCTGTCGCACGGCTGTCCACAGAGGACAAGACGCGAGTAGCCACACGGCGCTTGCAACGCGTGAATCGGCGTGTTTAGAGGGAGGCGATGATCCTTGCCTGCCCGTCCTGTCACACGCGCTATGTCGTCCCCGATACGGCGATCGGACCGACGGGCCGTACCGTGCGCTGCGCCAACTGCCGCCATAGCTGGTTTCAGGAGCCCGCGGCCGCACCGGCAGAGGCCGTAGCGGCGTCCGTTCCGATTGCGTCCCAACCCGCCGCGCCGCCCGCATCGCCGCTCGCTCCCGAAGCGGCGCGGGGACCGACCGCCACTTATTCGGATTTCCCCGAGCCCGAACCGACGCCTGCGCCCCCTCCGCCGCGCTTTGCCACCGAACCGGCCCCGCGCGCCACGCCCGTGATCGACGAAGCGCCGCTGCCGTTCCGCCGTCCGCGACGCAATCCGGCGAAGCGCTGGACGATCGTCGCTGCGGGCGCCGCGGCGCTGATGGTCGCCGCCACCGCGGGCCTCGTATATTTCGGCCTGCCGGGCTGGGCGCAGGGGCTGGGATTGCCCGGCAGCGTCGACGAGCCCGATCTGGTCATCGAACTGCCGCCGAACCAGGATCATCGCGAGCTTGCCGACGGCACGATCTATTTCGCCGCGTCGGGGGTGATCATCAATCCGACCGACCGCGAACAGCGCGTGCCGCCGATCCTCGCCGAACTGCGCGATGCGCAGGGCACGATCGTCTATAGCTGGACGATCAAGCCGCCGGTGCGGATGCTGCCGCCCAACGAGAAGGTCAATTTCAGCGAGGCGAAGCTCGACATTCCGCGTCGCGCGACGCAGCTGACGGTCAGCTGGGCGTTGCCAAAGGGATGAAATCTCCGTGTGTTACGGTGGCGTCACGGCGTCACAGGCAAAGCGCCGCCGCAAGCGAAAGCAGGAAACTGGTGAGCGTCGCGACGATGATTGGCGCGAAGCTTCGCCACCCCTGATCAAGCAACAGGTGCAGCCGCGCTTTCATCGCGGTGGCGACGATCGCGAGCAGCAACAACGCCTGCGCTCCGGTCGCCGCCGCATCGCGGGCGACGCCGGGGATCGCGACGAGCGAGTTGATCGCGGCGACGGCGAGGAAGCCGAGGATGAACCAGGGCAGGCGCAGCGGAATACGCGTTCTCGCGTCGCTCTTGTCGCTCTGTCCGATCCAGAGCGCGACGAGCATCAGCATCGGCGCGAGCAGCGCGACACGCGCCAGCTTGACGATCGTCGCAACCTCGCCCGCCTGCGGCGAGAAGGAAAAGCCGCCGCCGATCGCCTGCGCGACGTCGTGGATCGATGCGCCGATCAGGAAGCCCGCCTGCGCGTCGGTCAGCCCCAGCTCGGCCGCGAGCACCGGATAGAGCGTCATCGCGAGCGCGCTGGCGACGGTGATGCCGACTAGCGTCAGCGTGAAGCGTGCCTGATCGACGCGCCTGTCGCCGATCAGCGAATAAAGTGCGAGCGCCGCCGACGCGCCGCAGATCGCGGTGGCACCGCCCGCAAGCAGCGCGGCGTGACGGTCCTGCGCGAACAGGCGCGCGCTCGCGACCGTCACGACGATCACCGCGAGCATGATGAGCACGAGCAGGGCGAAGGGCAGCGGGCCGAGGTCGACGAGCTGCACCGCGGTAATCCGCGCGCCGACGAGCACGATTCCGACGCGCAGCGCGGTTTGCGACATCAGGTCGAGCCCGGCATGGGTGCGCTCGTCCTGCGACAGAAAGCTGAGCGCGAGCCCGATGAGCAGCCCCATCAGCACGATCGGCGCAGCATAATGGTCGGCGAGCCAGGCGGCGGCGAGCGACGCGATGCCGGTGACGAGGATGCCAGGGAGATAATCGCGCCAGCGACGGCGGGCAGGCGGGTTCGCCTCCAGCAGCATCTCGCCGTAGAGGTCGGCCGCCATCGGCCAATGGTCTTCGGACGCTTTCACCAACGCTTTCGTGCCCCCTTGCGCGGTCCCGCTTGGCATATCCGCGGCGAGCGGTCGATAGGCCATTGCTGGCGCCACCCGGACTTGCTAGAGGCCCCGCTCTATCAGCACCCGTAGCTCAGCTGGATAGAGCGCTGCCCTCCGAAGGCAGAGGCCAGGGGTTCGAATCCCTTCGGGTGCGCCAATTAATAGACAAACATAGTTTTTCTATCGGCAGGGATAATGGCGGAGGCGAACGGTGCGTCGCCAGCGCGCGTTCTGGGGTAGCTTAACGCTTGAAAGACCGCCTCGATATTGTGGCCATCAGGATCGCGCACGAAGGCAGCATAGTAGCCCGGATGATAATGCGGCCTGTAGCCCGGTGCGCCATTGTCGGAGCCGCCGGCAGCCAGCGCGTCGGCAATTATTGACGTGGAATGTTTCGAGTTCCTCGCCCGTGACCGCCGAAACCGATTTCGGCAATTCCTTGATGCGGGCAGCGGTTGCAGTGATCGCATCGACGAGCTCGGCATCGCCGACGGTCTCCTCGCGTTTTTCCGAGATATGGGCCGACCGGAAGGGCTGCGGCTGTGCGCGCGGCTCCTCGCCGGGCGCCACCGGTGTTTTTGCGATCGAGGGGCCGGCGAGCGCCGCGCGGAGGCGGGCGTTTTCTTCTTCGAGAAGACGGTTCCTTTCCTTCAGTTCTTCGACGGATTGCGCCTGGGCCGGCGCGGCGGCGACTATCGACGCCAGCAAGCAGAAGCGCTGCAATATGCCCGCGCCGACTGCTGCCGGATGCGGGCCCGCAGACGCGGTCCCCGCGAACCGATGTTCGGATGGTCATGGATATTCCCTGTTGTGCGAGGGTGGGAGAGAACAGCATGCGCGCCGCCTCGCGACCCGGAACGGCGTGCTTGATCGGTCGCGCAACCTGGCGCGGACATTGAAACGAGACTGGCCGATTTCCGGAGGCGAGCGAGCTTGCGCGGGGCAATCTGCGTTTCAAACCCGCGGGACACAGACTCCGCAGGTTTCGCGGGCGTCCGATCCGGTAAATTCAACTTATTGGTCGAGTTTTCTTGTCAAGCGAATACCGGGATCCCGGGAATTAAGCGTCAGTGAACGGAAATAGCTAATAGCCGTGGATTTTTGCCCGGCCGGCCTCGAGCCGATGGCAGGTTCCGGTTCCGATAATTTTTCTTTCGCGCCGTCAAGAAAGTGTGGCACGACATATCTCAATCAAATAAGTAGATAAAGTGCAGATCCTTGGATCTCGCGGCTTTTGATAGCTGTCAGCTTGCTCCGCGTCACCAACGGCTAAAGCGCACGAAGACTGGCCGCAAGTCGGATTCGTGCTTCTGAGAAGGAGATACGAGATGAGAGTCCGACCGCAGTTTCCCCCGCGCCATCATCTGTTGGCGCCGCCGCCGCTGCCGCACCCATCATGGTCGCCTCCCCGCGACGGACGCCGCGTCAGCGCGCAGGAGTTCTGGCAGCGGCTTGGCCTGTGATCGAAGCCGTCGATGCCGAGCAGACCGAACTGACCGATGGGGTCGCGGCGATTGCGGCGGAACTCGCGGTCATGCGGCGCGAGTGGCGCAACGCTCATGGGCATAAGGCCGAATATGGCAGCGAGGGTTTTCCGTCGCGCGGCGACCTCGGCAAGATTGTCGGCGCGCTTTGCGGGGCGCTCTATCCGCTGCGGCTCGGCCCCGATTTCGTGCGGCCGCATAACGAGCATGTCTTTGTCGAGCAGACGCTGCAGACAACGCTCGCGCGACTGTACGGGCAGATTCGGCTCGAACTCATCTATGCGATGGCCGACGAGACGATCCACGCCGTCGATACGCGCGCGGCAGAAATCGTCAGCAATTTTACACGGCGACTGCCGGCGCTTCGCCGCCTGCTCGATACCGATGTCGAGGCGGCGTGGCGCGGCGATCCCGCGGCGCGCAGCGTCGACGAGGTGCTGATCTGTTACCCCTCGATGCTCGCGATCATCCACCACCGGCTCGCGCATCAACTCCATATCGACGGCGCGCCGCTGGTCGCGCGGATCGTCGCCGAGGCGGCGCATGACAAGACGGGGATCGACATTCATCCCGGCGCGCAGATCGGCGACAGCTTCTTCATCGACCATGGTACCGGCGTCGTTATCGGCGAGACTGCGATCCTCGGGCGCAACGTCCGGCTGTATCAGGGCGTGACGCTCGGGGCGCGCAGCTTCACCGCCGACGACGCAGGTGTGATGGTGCGCAACATCCCGCGGCACCCGATCGTCGAGGACGATGTCGTGATCTATGCCGGGGCGACGATCCTTGGTCGCGTCACGATCGGGGCGGGGTCCGAAATCGGCGGCAATGTCTGGCTGACGCATGACGTCCCATCAAAGAGCCGCGTGATTCAGGCGCGCGAGCAGAACAGCATAAGCGGCGCGTAAACGGCCCACGCGGCGTTCTGCCCGCTTGAGCGGGAGGCGCGAAGCGGCCGGAACAGGACATACGCTCCTCCTTGCCGACCACGGCCGACGAGCTTCCCCCGGAGAATGACATGACCCGACATTGGAAAGCCGCGCTGCTCGTCGGCGCTTTGCTGACTGCCCCGACCGTGACGCACGCCGAGGGCGGCGATGACGCGGGGGCGGCAATTCACGAGCGTGTGCTTGTCCTCGACAGCCATGCCGATGTGCTGCTGCCCTCGACCCCGAAGCGCTATTATCTGGATGGCCGGGAGTCGCGGGTCGACCTGCCGCACCTGTCGAAGGGTGGCGTCGATGCGATCGTGCTCGCGGTTGCCGTCGGGCCGGGGCCGCGCGATGCGGCTGGCGTTGCGGCGGCACGGCGCGAGGCCGACGAAAAGCTGGCGCGGATCAAGGCGTTTGCCGCCGCAGACACGTCGCGCGTCGGAATTGCGCTTGGCGCCGCCGATGTCGAGCGGTTGAACCGCGAGGGAAAAATCGCTGTGCTTGTTGCGTTCCAGAATGCGCGCTCGATCGGCAAAGACCTCACACAGATCGATCGGCTCTATGGCGAGGGCGTGCGTGTCTTTGCGTTCGATCACGCCGGCCACAATGATTTTGCAGACTCGTCGCGCCCCCAGCCCGGCGAGCCCGTCACCGAGCATCGCGGCCTGTCGCCGCTCGGCAAGCACGCAATCACGAAGCTCAACGATCTCGGCGTGCTGATCGACGTGTCGCAGCTATCGACCGACGCGCTGCTCCAGACCCTCGCGCTCAGCCGCGCCCCCGTCGCGGCGACCCATTCGGCGGCGCGCGCGCTTGTCGACAATGGACGCAACCTTAGCGACGCTGAACTCGACGCGATCAAGGCGAAGGGCGGGGTGGTCCAGATAACGCCCTTCACCTCCTATCTGACGTTGCCCGACCAGGCGAGCCGCGACCGCTTCGCCGCAATCCGGGCGAGCTATGGACTTGCGGCGGACTATGCCTCGACCTACGACGGCAGCGAGGCGCTGCCCGAGGCGCGGCGCAGCGCCTACCTAGATGAGATTTCGGCGGCGCGCACAAAGGCGAGCCTGTCTGATTTCGTCGATCATATCGATTATATCGCAAAGCGGATCGGGTGGCAGCATGTCGGGATCGGCAGTGATTTCGACCATGGCGCCGGCGTGACCGGCTTCGACAGCGCCGCCGATGCCCCCAATGTCACGCGCGAATTGCTGCGCCGCGGTTACAGCGAGGAACAGGTCGCCGCGATCTGGGGCGGCAACTTCCTCCGCGTGCTTCGCGCCGCGGAAGATGCGAAAGCGGTGAAAGGCGAGAAACTCAAGTCGATCAGTTGAGATGATAGTTTTTCTTCCGTTTCAATAAGAAATCTTCGGCAGCGCGGCCCGCGCGCGTGCTGCAAGACCATCCACGGCCCCTCTACCGCATCCCCCGGCGACCGGCTGTCTCCATCCTCACACCATCGATCGTGCGGAAAATTCTGCGCGCCGCAGGAGAACATCCATGTCGCTCAAGCTCTTCGATATCGTCCCCGACTTCGCGCAGGAAGCGACCGAGGGCCGGTTGAACTTCTACGATTGGGCCGGCGACGACTGGGTCGTGCTCTTTTCGCATCCCAAGGATTTCACCCCGGTCTGTACCACCGAACTCGGCACCGTCGCGCGGCTGAAGCCCGAGTTCGAGAAGCGCGGGGTCAAGGTCGTCGGCCTGTCGGTCGATCCGGTTGAAAGCCATCATGCCTGGGCAGGCGATATTGCCGAGACGCAGGGGACGGCGCTCAATTTCCCGTTGATCGCCGACGATGACCGCAGCGTTTCGAACCTGCTCGACCTCATTCACCCCAATGCGTCGGATACGAATACGGTGCGTACCGTGCTCGTCATTGACGATGCGAAGAAGCTTCGTCTGACGCTGACCTATCCGGCCTCGACCGGGCGCAATTTTGCTGAACTGCTGCGCACGATCGACAGCCTGCAGCTTACGGACAAGCACAAGGTCGCGACCCCTGCCGACTGGCAGCAGGGCGGCGACGTGATCATCGTTCCGTCGCTCGATGACAAAGCGGCGCGCGAACTCTTCCCCGACGGCTGGACCACGGTGAAGCCTTATCTGCGCACTGTGCAGCAACCGCGCTGACCCGGCCGTCAAACGATTAACCGACCATATCCAAGGAGGACTCCCCCAATGACAAATACTTATCTCGCCGCCGCGAGCCTGCTCGCGATCGCGCTGGCTGCCGCACCCGTCCAGGCGCAGGAAGCGGCTGACGCCGATGTTGCGAGCAGCGACGGCGACGAGATCATCGTGACGGGCACGCGTGCTGCCGGACGCTCGCGCCTCGACTCGCCCGCGCCGGTCGACGTGCTCGGCGGTGAGACGTTACGGCGTCAGGGCTCGACCGAACTGGGGCAGGCGCTCGCGACGGTCGCGCCGTCGATCGACTTCAAACGCTCGTCGGCGGTCGACGGCACCGACGCGATCCGCCCTGCGACGCTGCGCGGTCTCTCGCCCGACCAGACGCTCGTGCTGATCAACGGCGTCCGCGGCCACACGTCTGCGCTTCTCAACGTCAATGGCAGCGTCGGGCGGGGCGCCGCATCGGTCGACCTCAACACCATCCCGACCGTCGCGCTCGACCGGATCGAGGTGCTGCGCGACGGCGCTGCGGCGCAATATGGTTCGGATGCGATTGCAGGCGTCATCAACCTGCGGCTCCGCGAAGCGCGTGAAGGCGGCGGCGTGTCGGCGACCTATGGATTTTACGCGACCGACATCGACACCGCGCGCGGCAGCCGTAGCAAGACCGGCGAGCCTGTGCTTACGGTTTCAGGCTGGCAGGGAATTGGCTTCGGTAACGACGGCTTCCTCACCATCTCGGGCGAATATGTCGACCGCAAGCCGACCAACCGCGGCGATTTCGATCCGCGCGTCACTCCGAACCGCGTCACCAGCCGCTTCGGCGATCCCGAAGTCGAGCAGGCGACCGTCTTCGCCAATGCGGGCGTCAATGTCACCGAGGCGCTCCAGCTTTACGGTTGGGTCGGCTATCAGGACCGCGACAGCAAGAGCGCGGCTTTCCCGCGCATCCCGTCGGTCGTCGGCGCCGCTTATACCGTCGGTGGCATCTGGCCCGACGGCTTTCTGCCGCTGATCAACACCAAGTCGCGCAACCTGACGAGCGCGGTCGGGCTACGCGGCGATGTCGGCGAATGGAATGTCGACCTGAACCTCAGCTACGGCCGCAACCGCATCGCCTTCCGCACGCTTGATACGGCGAATTACAGCCTCGGCAACAATTCGCCGACCGAATTTTACGACGGCGCGGTCACTTACGATCAATGGATCGGCGGCCTTGATGTCTCGCGCAAGTTCGACGTCTTTCAATCGCTCAACCTGGCGTTCGGTGCCGAATGGCGCCGCGAAGGATACAAGATCGCGCCCGGTGAGGCTGAATCGTATCAGAATGGCGGAGCACAGGGCTTTCCCGGCTTTTCGCCGCTCAACACCGTCGATGCGCATCGCCGCAACCTCAGCGCTTATATCGACGTCGAAGCCGAGCTAACGTCGCGCTTCCTCGTCGCAGTGGCAGGCCGGGTCGAGGATTATTCGGACTTCGGATCGACGGCGAATGGCAAGGTCTCGGCGCGCTTCGACGCGACCGACTGGCTCGCGCTGCGCGGCACCGCCTCAACGGGCTTTCGCGCGCCGTCGCTGCAACAGCAATATTATACCTCGATCACTTCGGTGGTCGACAGCGGCAATGTGCTGCTCACCGGCCACTATCCCTCGATCGACCCCGTCGCTGTCGCGCTTGGCGGCCTGCCGCTTGAGCCCGAGAAGTCGACCAACTTCTCGCTCGGTGGCGTGATCCACAGCGGTGCGTTCAGCCTGACGGTCGATGCCTATCAGATCAAGATCCGCAACCAGATTGCGCTATCGGAAAACATTCGCGGTACGGGCGTGCCGGGCGATCCGATCAACGCGATCCTCGATCCGCGCGAGGTTCAGGCGGCGCGTTTCTTCATCAACGGCGTGCGTTCGAAGACGCAGGGCATCGACATCGTCGCCGCTTACAAAGCGCGGACCGCGAATCTCGGGACCTTCGATTTCACCGTCGCGGCGAATTTCAACGACGTCGATGTGACGCGCGTGCCGACCTCGACAGCTACGCTCAATCCCGCGCCGACCCTGCTCGGCCGTGCGCGTATCCTGACGCTCGAGGAGGGGACGCCGCGCGAGAAGGTGTCGGGCGCGGTCGACTGGGCGGGCGATGCGCTGGGCGCGACCTTACGCGCTACCTATTATGGCAGCGTCAACCAGCCGGGCAGCGCCGCGAACGGCTCGGCCGACATATTGACCGGCAAGCATGTCATCACCGATCTCGAACTGCGCTATGCACCCGCCAAGGGTGCGCAGGTCGCGCTCGGGGCGAGCAATCTCTTCGATGTCTATCCCGACGCAACGCCCGCCGGGCTCAACTCGACCGGGGTCATCGGCTTTCCCTATTATTCGCCCTTCGGTTTCAACGGGCGCTACCTCTATGCCCGCATCGGACTCACCTGGTGAGCGCTGCGCCCAGAGTTCGCTTTCCGTCTTTCGGCGCGCAGGTCCTGATCGGCCTCGCGCTGGGTGTCGGGCTTGGCTTCTGGGCGCGCAATCTCGGCGAGGCGAGCGCGCTCGCCGAAGCATTGCAGACGGTCGGCTCGATCTTCGTGCAATTGCTCCGCGCGCTCGTGCCGCCGTTGGTCTTCGCCGCGATTGTCGCCTCGATCGCGGCGCTCAAGGATCTGCACAACGCGGCGCGCCTCGTTGTGCAGACGCTGCTCTGGTTTGCCGCGACGGCGCTGATTGCGGTCGTCATCGGCATCGCGCTCGGGGTGCTTCTCGAACCCGGGCTTCGGACTGGGGTCGACGCTTCGGCTGCTGCCGCACCATCGACGAGCGGGACGTGGCTCGATTTCCTCAAAGGGCTCGTGCCGGCCAATTTTCTCGGCCTGTCGGCATCGACGAAGCTCGCCGATGGTGTCGCCACGACCGGCCTGTCATTCAACGTGCTGCAGATTATTGTACTGGCCATCGCGGTCGGCACCGCAGCGGTTCGCGTGGGGCCGGCGGGCGAGGCCTTTCTGGGGTTCAACGCATCGCTGCTCGCAATCTTCAAACGAATGCTGCTGTGGGTAATCCGGCTGACCCCGATCGGCACCGCAGCGCTGATCGGCGACGCGATTGCGCGTTACGGCTGGGATGCACTTGGTTCGCTGGGCCAGTTCGCGATTGCAGTCTATGCTGGGCTGATCCTTGTCGTCGCACTCGTTTATCCGTTGCTGCTGTGGGCGAACGGCATTTCCCCGCTGTATTTCTTTCGCGCCGCCTGGCCGGCGATCCAGCTCGGTTTCGTATCACGCTCGTCGATTGGCACGCTGCCGGTGACGCAGGAGGTGGTCGAACGCCGCCTCGGTGTCCCGCCCGCCTATGCAGCCTTTGCGGTACCGCTCGGGGCGACGACGAAGATGGACGGCTGCGCAGCCATCTATCCCGCCATCGCGGCGATCTTCGTCGCGCAATTCTATGGCGTCCGTCTCGGCATCGACGATTGTCTGCTGATCGTCCTCGTTTCGGTCCTCGGCTCGGCGGCCACTGCGGGGCTGACCGGCGCCACGGTGATGCTGACGCTGACTCTTTCGACGCTCGGCTTGCCACTCGAAGGTGTCGGGCTGCTGCTCGCGATCGACCCGATCCTCGATATGGGGCGGACTGCGGTGAATGTCGCGGGGCAGGCGCTCGTGCCGACGGTTGTCGCGAAGCGTGCCGGGTTGTTGCAGGAGGTCGCGAATGAGCGGCGGTCCGGGGAGCCGTTTCTCGCCTGAGCCACTTTGCGATAGGGGAGGGACATGGCGCAAAGCTTGCCCGTAATCGATATCAAACCGCTGCGGTGCATGTCGGACGCGGCGGCCGTTGGGTCTACAGCGCAGCAAATCGACGCAGCTTGCCGCGATTTTGGTTTCTTCTATGCGACCGGGCATGGCATTGCTCCCATAGTGGTTGCCAACCTGCTCGCCGCGAGCCGCGCCTTCTTCGAACTGCCCGATAGCGACAAGGCAAAGATCGCCATGGACAAAGGCGGGAGCGCATGGCGCGGTTGGTTTCCGCTCGCGGGCGAACTGACCTTAGGCATTCCCGACTTGAAGGAAGGGCTCTATTTAGGTGAGGAACTTGGCGATGACGATCCGCGCGTCGCCGCGGGCCTGCCTCTCCACGGCGCGAACCTCTCGCCCGACGCCGTACCGGCGTTGCGTCCGGCGGTCGAAGTCTATCTCGACGCCGCGACCCGCGCGGGTGAGGCGCTCATGCGCGGAATGGCGCTGGCACTCGGGCTCGATGCCAATCATTTCGCGCGCGGTCTGACGCTCAATCCGACCCTCTTGTTCCGCATCTTCCACTCCCGCCACCGGTTTTGGTGCCGCATCCGAGGAGGCCTTCGGTGTCGGCGAGCATAGCGATTATGGCCTGCTCACTTTGCTCGGGCAGGACGACAAGGGCGGGCTCGAAGTGCGGACGCGCGAGCGTTGGATCGACGTGCCGCCGCATGGCGATGCGCTCGTGATCAATGTAGGCGATATGTTCGAACGGTTGACGCGTGGACGTTTCCGTTCGGCGCCACACCGCGTCGTCAACCGCGCTGGCGTCTCACGCTATTCCTTTCCGCTGTTCTTCGACCCCGCTTTTACCGCTCCGGTCGAACCGCTGCTGATCGAAGGCGGGGCGGTAGCAGGCGGGACGCGCTGGGATGCAGTCGATTTCCATGCAGAGATCGGCACCTACGGCGACTATCTGATCGGCAAGGTGAGTAAGGTCTTCCCTGAGCTCGCTGGTTCGAAATTGGAAGGAGGGGGGCTATGATTTCATTGTCCGCTTTAGGCCGATTTCGATCCGAAAGCTGACCGACCACAATCGGCCATTGATGATTTTTGAAGATCGGTGCTTGAACCGTGATGCTTCGAGCAAACGGTTGAAGAAGCGGTCTGTGCTCCGTTCCAGCGATGGTGGACCCTCGTGCCGGGCTTCAACTGCTGCTGCTCGTTGCGGAAGCGCGCTCGCGGGCCAATGCTAGAAACGCTGCAAGACCGGCGGAAGGATGCCTTCGGCCCGGATAATAGAGGCTGAGGCCCGGGAAGGGCGGGGTCCAATCCTCGAGCAACCGGACGAGCCTTCCGTCTTTGATGTCGGCGATTACGTCCTGTTCAAAGAAGAAGCCGATACCGAAGCCCGCCAGCACCGCCGCGCGCGAGACTGCGAGTTCGTCGAACGTCGTGGAACCGCTCACCTCGACCTGCGCCGTGTCGCCGCCTTTCGCGAAATGCCAGCGGTAAAGCGAGCCATCGGGCAAGCGGACGCGGATGCAGACGTGGCCAAGAAGATCGGTCGGCACAAGCGGCCGGGGACGCTCCGCCATATAGGCCGGCGACGCAACCACGGCGAAGCGCTGGGACTCGCCAAGCGACAGCGCGATCATGTCGGAAGGGACGAGGGACGCGACGCGAACGCCGAGATCGAAACCTTCGGCGACGATGTCGCGAAGCTGCCCCTCGGTCACCAGGTCGACATGCATGTCAGGGTAGCGGCGGGCATATTCCAGAAGAAGTTCGGTGAACACCGGCGAGCGCGCGGCGAAGGGCGGCGCATTGATCCGCAACGTGCCCGTTGGCGTCGCGCGGCGTTCGCGGACGATCTCTATGGCTTCGCGCACGTCCTGAAGCGAGGGGCCAAGGCGATCGACGAAAATCCGTCCCGCATCGGTCAGCGCCACGCTCCGCGTCGTCCGGTTGAAAAGGCGCACGCCCAGCTCCGCTTCGATCCTCGCGATCATATGGCTGAGCGCGGTCGTCGACATGCCCAGATCGATCGCAGCCTGCCGGAAGGATGTGCGCCGCGCGACCGCGAGCACCGCGTCGAAATCTCGAAGCGCCAGTCGCGACATTATCCCGAATCCTTCACTACATCATCCATTATTGGCCCACTTCTTGGAATAGTGGCCGACCCTTATGATGGAGACAAGCCAAACCGAAGGAGACTTGTCATGCAGACCGATGCCCCAGCCGATGATCGCCGCGATGCGGACAAGGTCGTTGAAGCGTTGCCCAGGCCGATAGCCAACTATATCGAGGCCAACGCCCGGCTCGATGTGGACGGTATGCTGCAACCCTTCGCGGCCGATGCGGTCCTCATCGATGTCGGACGCCGTCTCGAAGGCCACGCCCAACTCAGGACCTTGTTCGAGGAAGAGGTCGTGGCGGTAAAAGCGATCTTCACGCCCGATGGCGCCTGCCAGGAGAATGGTCAGATCGTGGTCGAAGGCCCCGCCCATGGCAACTTCAAGGGTAGCCCGATCCGCTTCACCTACGCCTTCACGCTCGAAAACGGGGCGATCAAGAAGCTGGAGATCACGCTATGAGCGTCCGGGCCTATCCGACCGAGTTTGCGGGCAAGCGCGTCGTCGTCAGTGGCGGTACCAAGGGCTTGGGCCGCGCAACCGTAGAGCGTTTCCTTGAGGGTGGCGCCCGCGTCATCACCGCCGCCCGCGAAAACCCTGATCCCGTTGCCGGCGCCGAATTCGTCCGGGCGGACCTGACGACTACCGAGGGCGGCGAAATGCTGGCAGCCGCCGCGCTCGCGCATATGGGGGGCGTGGATATCCTCGCCCATGTGATCGGCGGCTCATCTTCGCCGGGTGGCGGCTTCGCCGCTTTGACCGACGATCACTGGCTCGCCGAACTGAACCTGAACCTGCTTGCCACGGTCCGCCTTGACCGCCTCCTGATCCCGCACATGATCGAACAAAGTTCCGGGAAGGTAGTCCACGTTACCTCCATCCAGTCGATCCTGCCGCTTCCGGATTCGACCACCGGTTACGCCGCCGCAAAGGCCGCGCTCAGGACCTACAGCAAATCCATCTCCAAGGAGCTGGGGCCGAAGGGCGTGCGGGTCAACGCCGTCTCTCCCGGTTGGATCATGACCGAGTCGACCGTTCACTTTCTGGAGCGCCTTCAGGCCGCCAATGGCGGCACGATCGAGGACGCCCGCCAAGCCGTCCTCGACGGTTTGGGCGGGATCCCGATCGGGCGTGGAGCGGAGCCAGACGAGGTCGCCGACCTTATCGCCTATCTTGCCTCGGATCGCGCCGCCGCAATCCATGGCGCTGAATTCATCATCGACGGCGGCACCGTTCGAACTGTCTGAGGACATCGTCCGACGTCCGCACCAATGGCGGGAGTCGGCATGCGACAAGCCCAGGCACGAGGTTAGAGCATCTCGTTTACACCGAGAGGGTTGCAGGTCGAATGTCCGTTCAAGCTGCGGCGCGCTGGAAAGCGGTCTGACCGCCACCGGCCAAGACGGATTCTGCGCGGTGGCGCGGCGGTGACAACTTTATCATCCGTCGTGCCTATGGAACGCTAAGATGGCAGGCTCGCGAGGTCTTCAAGGACCGCGCTCCAATAAGCGATTTCCTGACCGTTGCCGCGTTCACGCGCCCATTCGAGTTGCCGAGCCACGAGCTGCTTGGCCTCGTTTCCGTGTCGCAGCTGCAGTTGGGCTGAGCAGCCGCGAACGCTTTGACTGCCGTAAAAGGGCATGACACTTCCCTCCGCATTCTCCTTGGTTGCGAGCATGAAGGGGATAGGGCGGCGGTCGCCCGCCGCCCTATCTCGTCAGAAGTCCATCGCCGGCATCGGCGCGGCCTTCTCTTCCTTCGGCAGCTCGGCGACGAGCGCCTCGGTTGTGATCAGCAGCGAGGCGACCGAGGCCGCGTCCTGCAGCGCGGTGCGCACGACCTTGGCGGGGTCGATCACGCCCGCTTTGACAAGGTCCTGATACTCGCCGGTGGCGGCGTTGAAGCCCCAGCTATACTCTTCACTCTCGAGCAGCTTGCCGACGATCCATGCGCCATCCTCGCCGGCATTGTCGGCGATCTGACGCGCCGGTGCGCGGAGCGCCCGGCGGACGATGTCGATGCCCGACTGCTGGTCGTCGTTCGCAGCCTTGAGGCCCTCGAGCGCTTTCAGCGAGCGGAGTAGCGCGATGCCGCCGCCCGGAAGAATGCCTTCTTCCACGGCCGCGCGCGTCGCGTGGAGGGCGTCGTCGACGCGGTCCTTCTTCTCCTTAACCTCGACCTCGGTCGCGCCGCCGACGCGGATCACCGCGACGCCGCCCGCAAGCTTGGCGAGCCGCTCCTGCAGCTTCTCGCGGTCGTAATCGCTTGTCGTGGTCTCGATCTGCTGGCGGATCTGCGCGACCCGGCCATCGATGTCGGACTTCGCGCCGACGCCGTCGACGATCGTCGTATTATCCTTGTCGATGACGACCTTTTTCGCGCGCCCGAGCATGTTGACCGTGACGCTCTCGAGCTTGATGCCGAGGTCCTCGCTGACGACATTGCCGCCGGAGAGGACCGCGATATCCTCGAGCATCGCCTTGCGGCGATCGCCGAAGCCCGGCGCCTTGACGGCGGCGACCTTGAGCCCGCCGCGCAGGCGGTTGACGACGAGCGTCGCGAGCGCGTCGCCCTCGACATCCTCGGCGATGATCAGCAGCGGCCGGCCCGACTGAACGACGCTTTCGAGGAGCGGCAGCATAGCCTGCAGGTTCGAGAGCTTCTTCTCGTGGATGAGGATGTACGGATCGTCGAGTTCGACCTTCAGCTTCTCGGCGTTGGTGATGAAATAGGGGCTCAGGTAGCCGCGGTCGAACTGCATGCCCTCGACCGTCTCGAGCTCGGTCGCGAGGCTTTTGGCTTCCTCGACGGTGATCACGCCCTCATTGCCGACCTTCTCCATCGCCTCGGCGAGGATCTTCCCAACCTCTTCGTCGCCATTGGCCGAGATCGTCGCGACCTGCGCGATCTCGCTGTTCGCCTCGACCGACTTGGCGTGCGCCTTGAGGTCCTCGACGACCCTGGTCACCGCGAGGTCGATGCCGCGCTTGACGTCCATCGGGTTCATTCCCGCGGCGACCGCCTTCGAGCCTTCGCGGACGATCGCCTGCGCGAGCACCGTCGCGGTCGTGGTGCCATCGCCGGCCTTGTCGTTCTGTTTCGATGCGACCTCGCGCAGCATCTGCGCACCCATATTCTCGAACTTGTCGGCAAGCTCGATTTCCTTGGCAACGGTGACGCCGTCCTTGGTGATGCGCGGCGCGCCGAAGCTTTTGTCGATCACCACGTTGCGGCCCTTCGGGCCCAGCGTGACCTTCACTGCATTCGCAAGCGTATCCACGCCGCGCAGCATGCGATCACGCGCGTCCGACGCAAATTTCACTTCCTTGGCAGCCATTTTGACCTCCTTCTTGCTGTCCTTTCAGTTGGTGACGAGTGCGGCATCAGGCCGCCTGCTTGAGCGCCTCGGCCTGCTCGATGACGCCGAGGATGTCGCTCTCCTTCATGATGAGCAGTTCCTCGCCGTCGATGCGGACCTCGGTGCCCGACCATTTGCCGAACAGGATCCGGTCGCCGGTCTTCACATCGAGCGCGGCGATGGTGCCGTCCTCGGCGCGGACGCCCGGACCGACGGCGACGACTTCGCCTTCCTGCGGCTTTTCCTTGGCGGTGTCGGGGATGATGATGCCGCCCGAGGTCTTCTCCTCGGCTTCGATGCGGCGGACGACCACACGGTCGTGCAAGGGACGGAAATGCATGCATAACCTCCATGATTGCATAACGATATGATAGCCTGCGCGCCTGTCCGGGACGCGCGGCGCCGAAGAGCTAGGAAGCGGATTTTTTCGCTTCAAGAGGGTCCCGCAAAATTTTTTGGCACTTGCAGGCGATGACTGCCAGCACGCCGCATTTCAGCGGCTTGGTAGCGATTTCGCCTCTTGACGCGACTCGATTCGCTTCCAAAATTCATGTGCGCGCGGCAAGCAGGCCGCGTCTGGTGAAAAGGAATGGCGACAAGGAAGGAGGCACGATCATGTCCGAGCCATTTTCCCGTTTTCTGCATCCGTTCGACGTCGCGCGTCACCCGAGCCTCGAGCCCGAGGTCAAACGCGCACTCCTCGCATCCTGGGCGTCCGACCGTTCGGCGGTTCGCGACAAGCCGGCGCTCCGGAAGCCGCCCGGTGCGCGTCGCGCCGTGCCCGTCGACGACGTTCTCGCCGCGCTGCGCTCACTCGACCGAAGCAGCGAGCAATGCGCGCAGGGACGATGACCGACGCGGTCTTTTGCCGGTGCTCTTTCGATTTCCTCGATCGCTGACGGCACGAGATCGGGACCGCGCTCCATTCGGCGGGCCGCGCACGACGCGCTGATCCGGCCGGCCGAGTAGTGCGCGGTGGGCGGTATCATCGAGGTCCCGTGAAACGGGTGAGTGCGCGCCGCGGTATATTGCCGGCGCCGGCCGGCGCATCGGCACTATTTGGCTGCCGGCGCGTTTCATCACCGCCCGTTCTTGCGAAGGAGATGGCAATGGCGACTGAATGCACAGCCTATCGCGATACCAAGGGAGGCCTTCACTCGACCCCAGAAAAGGCGACGCTCGCCGATCTCGCAGGCGTGCTCGGGCGCGTCGGTGAAGAGGGCGGCATGACCGCGGGCGTCGCCAAGCTCCTGTTCGACAAGCGCGAAGAGATCGAACGCGTCTTTCTCGAACATGACGCGATGCTCGCTTCGCAACCAGCCCACGCCGCCGAGGCGCACGCGAAACCAAACGGCGCTGCAGCGCGATAGGGAAGGGGAGGACGCGCGGCGTGCGCCTTAGGGGCGGTTTTCGTGAACGCGGTTGGCAACGCTGCGGTCGCAGGTACGGTACGTCGTGCTGACCCAACAATGGCGATGGCACCGAACGGCCTCACCTCATAGCGTGCTGACGATATGGCGTGCTGACGATCGCGAACGGCCGCTTTCCCCAAATCCACCCTGAAGCTGACTGACTTGAAGCGGCCAGCTCCAGCGGTTAATTTTCGACGCGTAGCCGAGGCAACCGCACTCCGTTTCGCAAGTTTCCGATGTGAAAGGAGCCGAGTATGCCCCTCAAGCTCAAAGGGTCGTGCCGCTGTGGAGAGGTCCGTTTCTCCGCTGACAGCCACGCGCCCGTCCCATTCATGCGCTGCTATTGCTCGATATGCAGGAAGACCGCCGGCGGCGGAGGATACGCGATCAATCTCCACGCCGACAAGCGAACGCTGAGAGTGGAAGGCGAGACTGCGGCCTTTCATGCCGAGCTGAACAACGGGCGGGGCGGGTGCGAGCTCAGCGCGGCCGAGCGCCATTTCTGCGCTAAATGCGCCAGCGCGCTATGGGTGTATAGCCCGGAATATCCTGATCTGTTTCATCCGTTCGCCTCAGCAATTGACAGCGACCTGCCCAAGGCTCCGTCGAGCGTGCACATGATGCTCGCGTCGAAGGCATCCTGGGTCGAACCCCTGATCGGCCCGGACGACCAGTGCTTCGAAGAATATCCCGAGGACGCGTTGGAGGAGTGGCACCGGGCCCGGGGCCTCTGGGTCGATTAGCGCTATGGGCTGCAGCGGCTGCTCCATGCAGGGAAGCAAGTGATCCCGCGGACCCGACGGTATTTCTCGGCTGCGGCCCTCGCACTCCTATGCGGTGTCGTTGGACTGAGCGAATTATATCTCAGCCGCGATCTGTCCGATGATTGGCATGGGCCGGCGTGGGTTCTGATTGGGCTAGAGTGGCTCTATATCGTGTATCGCGGATCAGATAACAGGCCGGAAAAATAGGATGAAGAAGTCGACAATCCAATAGCGCTTCGGGCCATGATTTGCTTAACTTTCGCCTTGGAGCGGACCATCCCAATACGGTCAGTTCCACTTTGCTCCGTATCCTGAGTAGCGGCCGAGCCCGGCGAGACCATTATGATCGCGCCACCAGCTGCCGAATATACTCGCCGAGCGTTGTTGCTCCCCGGATGGACCTCTCGTCGTAATCGAACCCGCCGTCGAGGCTGACCGCGGTCATCCGGGCGTAGGAATTGGCGGCAGGCTCCGAAAAGCCGAGTTTGCGAAAGGCCGCCTCCCATTGTTCGCGCGGCGTCACGACGACCTCGACCGGGATTCCGAGAGCATCGGAAAATGCCTGCGCCACGTCGTTCGAGGAATAGCGATCCGGTCCTTCGACATAACGGACGCCGGCGTCGGCGGCCGGGGCTAGCAGCCGATCCGCAGCAGCCTTTCCCAGATCGCGCGGCGCGGCCATCGGCAGCGCGAGGTCGGCAGGGTACATCGTCTGCAGCTTTCCGGTTGCGCGTATCGAATCGAGCTGCTCGTCCCAATTGCTGAAATAATAGGGCGCGCGGTTGATCGCCGCGGGAATATCCTGGCCGCGCAATCCTTCCTCGAACTCCCACAAGACATTGAGGTCGCCGATACGGTTCCCCGGCTGCGCCCCGGCAGTGGATTCCGCGACGATTTTCTCCAGTCCGGAACCGGAGAGTGCGGCAAGAATATTAGCGGCGGTGCTCCGCTCCTCGCTGTCGGTGTCCGTGCTTATGTCGGCGGGCGGATTGAGCAAGAAGGCGCGCCGTCCGCGTTGGAAGGCCGCGCGCAGCGACGGCACATCGTTCACATCGGCTTCGATGATCTCGGCCTTCGTGTCGCGCCAGCTGTCGGCATGCTCCGGATCGTGCGTGATGATTCCGACCGGTTCGCCCAGCGCAAGGAGCGTCTCCGCCACTGCGGATCCGACGTGCCCGGTAGCCCCCATAACGATATGCATCAACCTTCTCCAATCGATCATGCCAACGGACAATTATACGGATAGTTTCCGTGCCCTAGCCCCTGATCGCGCAGCTACCGAACGGGAACAGGCTGGCCTGTGCGTCCAGCCGGGCAGTCCGAAACGTCCGCTATTGGGCATTTCGCGCCGGGGCCAGCTCGATCGCGATAGGTTAAATCCGGAGCCGGAGAGACGCACGTGTGAAGCGCGACGGAGGGCCGGAACACTATCGCGCGAAGGAGTCGTCGATCACTGCCGCTAAATGGAACCTGCTCGACCCTCACGGGTCTAAGGGAGTGAGGGGCGAATGCATGCCCCGCCCGCTTGGCCCGGCACGCAATCCAGATGGAGTGATGTCGATGAACAAGCTGATCATCCTGCCCCTCGCCGCCGCGACCCTGCTCGCGGGCTGCGCCACGACCGGCGACGGCTACGCCTATGACGACGGCGGCTATGGCTATTACGATCGCGCCTATTACGACCAGTACGGCCGCTACGATTATGACCGGCCAGATCCCCGCCATGGCGGCTATTATGCCGACCAATATTACCGCAACGACCGCCGCTATCGCGAACGCCGGCTGTCGAACAACGACCGCGTCTATCGTGGACGCGACGATAAATATTATTGCCGCCGCAACGACGGTTCGACCGGACTGATCGTCGGCGGCATTGCGGGCGCTGTGGTCGGCAACGTCGTCGCGCCCGGCCGCTCCGAAACGCTCGGCACGATCCTGGGCGCGGTCGGCGGCGCAGCGGTAGGCACCGCAATCGACCGCAACAATGTTCGCTGCCGTTAGGGGCGGAAGCTTCGGTTTGAAGCCGTCGACAGCGGCTCTAAGCCGGTACCGCAAAGCTCGGCTGCAATAAATGATTGGCGGATTTCGGAGCGACCGCGCCACCCGGATCACCAGGGCTGAATATGGCACACGGATCGCCCGACACACGGCGCAATGTCGGTTCCCGGTTCCGGTCGTAATCGCCCGAACCTGGTTGTGGAAGAAACCACACATTTCCTTTGCGCGTTGTGGGTCAATCGACTTCTCCATCGCGAAAAGGATTGGCCATGTCGCTTGAAGAACAGCTCTTCGAAATCGAGCGAGGTTTCTGGATCGAGGAGGAGGACTATTTTCTGGCTCACCTCGACGAGCAATGTCTGCTCGCCTTTCCGCAGTCGGGAGAGATGCACGGCCTTTTTTCGCGCGAGAAGGTGGCGTCGACCGCCACCGGCGCCAATCGTTGGCGTGACCTCAAGATGAGCGATCGGCATCTTTTGAAATTGACTGAGGATGTAGCGATCATCAGTTACAGGGCCGATGTCACCAGGGCGGATGGTGTTGCCTATTCCGCCCTCATCGGATCGGCTTATGCGCGGCGATCTTCGGTCTGGCTGCTGGCATCGCACCAGCACTCGCCGATCACCGCGGAATAGAGATCATAGGTGCGAGGCCGGATCCTCGCTCGTGGGACGCCCATAATGCGGGAATTGTCGATCGGCACGGCCTGAGGGTCCAGTCTGCTCGCGCCGTTCTCGTGGCGCCGCAAGGATGTGGGGGCGCAGGGCACCTTTGGTCTCTCCGCCCGGGAAGTTCGCCTACGCGGCTATGGCCTTCGGCTTGGGCACGAGAATGAGCGTCCGGCCTTCGACACGCCACGAGCGGAGCTCGGAGAGGAAGTTCATGCCGAGCACGTCGGTGCCGCCCAGCCCAGGCGAAATGACGACCTTAAGCCTGCGCGCCTCGATCCCGCCGACAACGAGCCGCTCGACGGTGCCGGCCGAAGCGCGGATGGTGCCGTTCGCTGTCCGCATCAGCAAGGGCATAAGGGTCGCATCGGTCTCGATACCCGCAGCTTTGGCAGTCGCTTCCGAGAGCGCCGTGATCGTCGCGCCGCTGTCGACGAGCATGCGCCGCTCGGTGTCGTCGAGGCGCACCGTCGCCCAGAAATGACCGTCGCGCGCCATCGGAATGCGGACTTCGTCGCCGACGACTTCCTGCCGGTCGAGGCCAAGGCTGGCCGTGATACGCGAGAGGTTGGGATCGAACGGGGCGTGCTGCAGGACGAGGAAGATACCAAAAGCAAGGAGTGCGAAGGAAAAGAGCGCGCGCAGTGCCCGTCCGACATAAGGAATCTGGAATAAGAGGATCAGGATCAGTGCCGCGCCGGCGGCGTAGACGGCAAGTTGCTGCCAGGGCAGGTCGGTTGTGATGGCGGACATGCAAGGCATATAGGAAATTGAGATGCGGCTTCCACTCTCCAGTACCGAAAAGCGGACTGCCGGAAACAGCCGGATTTTATCCCGTTTCGCGATCTGGCATTCGACGACGTAAGCGTTGCGCCGCGACGCCGTGATAGCGGATTGCGACGATCAGATGGGCGTTTAGCGGCGGAACGAGGAACGGCCATCGCGGCCGGGCGTTTTTGCATGCGCAGCCCGGAGGCGACATGCCCGTTCCCTTATTTCATCGCCGGACGAGCATTGACGGCGTCGACGTCTTTTATCGAGAGGCGGGGCCGCCGGACGCGCCGGTCGTCCTGTTGCCACACGGCTATCCCTGCTCATCCTATGAGTTCCGCAACTATATGCGCCGCCTCGGCGACGGTAGGCGGTTGCTCGCGCCCGACTTCCCGGGCGCGGGCTATAGCGCGACGCCCGACGACTTCGCATATGACTTCGACGGCTTTGCCTCTTTCCTCGGGGATTTCACCGACGCGCTGGGCGTGAAGCGATTTGCGCTCTACCTCCACGACTTCGGATCGCAGATCGGCCTGCGGTTCGCCATAAGCGATCCTGCCCGTATCGCCGCGCTCATCATTCAGAACGGCGATATCTACGAAGATGTCCTCGGGGCCAAATATGCCGGGCTCCAGGACATCTGGAAGATGGAGCGCGACGAAGGGATCGCCGAACTGCTCGGGTCCATTACGAGAGACCATTTCCGCGACGAGTTTCTGAACGACGTCCGTCCCGAGCTCGCCGAGCGCATTCCGCCCGATCTATGGGAACTGCACTGGGCCCTGATGACCGAGAGACGCCAGGAGATTTCGGCGCGTATCATCTATGATCTTAAGGACAATCTGGCGTGGTTCCCCCGTTATCAGGCCTATCTACGTGAGCATGCGCCGCCGACGCTGATCCTCTGGGGTCCGCAGGACGGCTATATGCCCGAGGAAGCGGCGCGCGCTTACCTGCGCGATCTGCCCGAGGCCGAACTCCATTTGCTCGATGCCGGGCACTGGCTGCTCGAGACGAGCCTCGACGAGGCGGTCCGCCTCACGCGCGATTTTCTGAAGCGAGTGCATGCGCCGGCCTGAGCGCGAGGTCGTGGGCGGGCGTGCACCCAGGTGAGGAGCAACAGTCATGGCCGCATCGCCCGACAAGGATGGAAGGAGCGAACTGGCGGGAATGGAAACGCCGCCGGTCGTCTCCCGTGAAGAGTGGAAAGCGGCGCGCGAAAAGCTGCTGGTGAAGGAAAAGACGCTGACCAAGGCGCGCGATGCGCTGGCGGCCGAGCGTCGGCGGATGCCCTGGCTGCAGGTCGACAAGAACTACGCATTCGAAGGCCCCGAAGGGAGGGTAGGCCTGCTCGACCTGTTCGAGGGCCGGCGGCAGCTAGTCGTCTACCGCTTCTTCTTCGAGCCCGGCGTGGAGGGCTGGCCGGACCGCGGCTGTATCGGCTGTTCGACGATCGCCGACCAGGTCGATCATCCGGCTCACCTGAACGCGCGCGATACCAGCCTCGCCTTTGTGTCGCGCGCGCCACAGGAGAAGATCGAGCGCATGAAGGCGCGGATGGGGTGGGACTATATCCCTTGGTACACCCTCACCGACGACTTCGATGCCGATATGGGTGTCGATCAGTGGCACGGCACGAACGCCTTCATCCGCGACGGCGACACGATCTTCCGGACCTACTTCCTGAACGGCCGCGGCGACGAGCAGATGGGCAATCACTGGAACTATCTCGATATCACCGCGCTCGGCCGCCAGGAGCTGTGGGAGGATTCGCCTAGAGGATATCCGCAGACCAAGCCTTATGAGTGGTGGCCCTGGCACGACACGCTCGAGACAGGTGACCAATGAGGAGAAGCCCATGATCCGCGTCCCGAAAACCAGGCATTTGCGGGCCGAAATCGACGGCGTGAACCTCTTCTATCGCGAGGCCGGGCGCGCTGACGCGCCCGGCTTGTTGCTGCTCCACGGC
>NZ_DATMST010000077.1:0-2132 GCF_035565275.1 Sphingopyxis sp. | reverse complement strand
CAGCGAATAGGCCGAGCCTGAAAAAGCCTCGCCGGGGCAGGGTTGCCAGAAAATTCGGGTTGCCGCGTCCCGCGTTCAGCATTTGTTTTTCTTTTTTCGTGGACTGCGGCGCTACGCACGATCGCCGAATGGCGCGGTGGCAAACTGCGCGCGCTGCGCAGCCCCGCCGCGCTCGACGCGCTCGAGACGGTGCTTCCCGAACTGGTCAAGGCGATCGGTGCCGCGCCCGATCCGCAGGCGACGCTCACGCGCTTCGACAAGCTGGTCGCGGGATTGCCGAGCGCGATCAACTTCTTCCATCTGCTCGGTGCACAGCCCGAGCTGGCGAAGATCGCGACGCGCGTCCTGTCGCTCGCGCCGACGCTCGCCGATGCGCTCGGCGCGCGGGTCGAACTGATCGAGGGATTGATCGACAAGCGCGCGTTCGAGGCGCCCGCGATGAAGGCTGAACTGCTCGCCGAATGGGCGGCGGGGCTTGCCGGGCTCGATTACGAGCGCCTGCTCGACCGCGTGCGCGATCGTGTTGGCGAGCGGCGTTTTGCTTATGGCGTGCAACTGATCGCCGCTGCGAACGATCCGCTGGTGATCGCCTGCGGCTATTCCGAGCTTGCGGAGGCGGCGCTGCAGGTGCTCGCCGACGCGACGGTCGCCGAATTCGTCGCGGCGCATGGCCGCGTTCCGGACAGCGAGCTGGTCGTCCTCGCGCTCGGCCGGCTGGGGGGGCGGGCGCTGACACATGCGTCGGATCTCGACCTCATCTACCTTTTTACCGGCGATCATCTCGCCGAATCCGACGGCCCGCGCCTGCTCGGCGCGACGACTTATTACAACAGGCTCGCGCAGCGCGTGACCGCGGCGATGTCGGTACCGACCGCGGCGGGCAAGCTCTACGACGTCGACACGCGGCTCCGCCCGCAGGGTGCGCAAGGCCCCCTCGTCGTCACGCTCGACAGTTTCGAACGCTACCAGCGCGAGGAAGCTTGGACATGGGAACATATGGCGCTGCTTCGTGCGCGGCCGGTCTATGGTTCGGATCGCGCCAAAGCCGAAGTGCAACGCATCATCGACGCATTGCTGGCGATTCCGCGCGACCCGGCAAAGCTGGCGCAGGACGCGGCGGGAATGCGCGACAAGATCGCCGCACACAAGCCGCCGAAGGGGGCGCTCGACATCAAGGGCGGGCCCGGCGGGCTCGTCGATCTCGAATTCGCGATGCAGGTGACCCAGCTCGTCAACGGCCGGTGCCACGACCCGAATATTTCAGCGGCGCTGGCGTGCCTGAACACTGCGCGTCTCGCGCCGCCCGAAGTGGTCGAGGCGCACGGCCTGCTGGCGCGGATGCTGGTCATGCTGCGCCTGACCGCGCCCGAAGACGAGCCGCCGACCGCCGCGGCGCGGCAACTGGTGGCAGCCGCGTGTGGGGAACCAGGCTGGCCGCAATTGCTTGCCGCGCACGATATCGCGCGGCAGGAGATCGCCAATTGGTGGGCTTCGATTCGCCCGGAGACCCCCGCACAGCAGGAGACAGGATCATGAGCGGCCCCCAAATCGGAGATGCCATTCCGGCGGTCAAACTGCTCGATGCCGACGGCGCGGCGATCGACCTTGCCGCGATGAAGGGCGCGCCGCTGGTCGTTTATTTCTATCCCAAGGCCGACACGCCGGGCTGCACAACCGAAGCGCAGGACTTCACGCGCCTCGCGCCCGAATTCGCGCATCTGCACGCGCAGGTTCTCGCGGTCTCGCGCGATGCACCCGCGAAACTCTGCAAGTTCCGCGACAAATACGGGCTGACCGTCCGTCTTGCTTCCGACGAGGATGGCGCGGTGTGCGAAGCGTTCGGCACCTGGGTCGAAAAGCAGAATTACGGCCGGACCTATATGGGAATCGAACGCTCGACCTTCCTGTTCGGCGCCGATGGCAAGCTCGCGAAAGAATGGCGCAAGGTGCGCGTGAAGGGGCATGCCGACGCGGTGCTGGAGGCTGCAAAAGCGCTTTGACATGACGACGTTGGGTGAAGCCGCGCGCGCGGTCCTGCTGACGCCCGATCCGCACGACAAGCGCCGCGCGGCGCGCGGTTTCGCACGGGCTTGGCGGCGCGGCGACCTCGTCCATCGCTGCGACACGGCGAT
>NZ_DATMST010000076.1:0-18630 GCF_035565275.1 Sphingopyxis sp. | reverse complement strand
GGCGATCGGGCTGCTGCTGATTCTTGTCGGGCTGGGCTGGCTGGTGCGCCGCACCGCGAGCCGACTGCCGCGGCCCCGGCGTCCATTGTTCCGCCTTGCGCTCGCAAACCTGCACCGTCCGGGCGCCGCGACCGGCGCGCTGGTCGTCGCACTCGGGCTGGGACTGACGCTGTTCGTCACCCTCGCAGCGATCCAGACGAGCATCACCGCCGAGATCCGCTCGACGGTGCCGCAACGCGCGCCCAGCTTCTTCGTGCTCGACGTGCCGCGCACCGAAACCGCGCGCTTCCGGACGATGGTGACCGGGGCAGATCCCAGGGCCGGGATCAACATGATCCCCGCGCTGCGCGGCAGCGTCACCGAATTTGCCGGCCAGCGCGTCGACGAGCTCGCCGAATTGCCTGAGGGCGCGTGGGTGCTGCGCGGCGACCGCGGACTGACTTACAGCCCGGTGCTGCCGAGCGGCAGCGAACTCGTCGGCGGTCAATGGTGGGCGGCCGACTACAGGGGCCCGCCGCTCGTCAGCGTCGAGCAGGAGGTCGCCGCATCGCTGGGCCTCAAGATCGGCGACACGCTGTCTGTCAATGTGCTGGGGGTCGAGGTGCAGGCGAAGGTCGCGTCGCTGCGCACCGTCAATTGGGACAATTTCGGGCTCAACTACGTGCTCGTCTTCTCGCCCGGCACCTTCGACGCCGCACCGCACAATATGGTCGCAACGGTCGCGGTGGGGCCGCAGGCCGAGGCAGCCCTGTCGCGCAGCATCCCGCGCGCCTTCCCCTCGGCGTCGCTGATCGCGGTGCGCGACGTTGTGTCGCAGGTCACGACGCTGCTCACGCAGATGAGCCAGGCGATCGCGGCTGCGGCGAGCATTGCGATCCTCGCCGGCATCGCGGTGCTGATCGGCGCGATCGCGGCGAGCCGCGAACGACGCGTCTACGACAGCGTGATCCTGAAGCTGCTCGGCGCGACGCGCGGACAGATTCTGGGCGCGCAGGGCATGGAATATGCGGTGCTCGCGGGCATTCTTGCTGTGCTCGCGCTGGGACTCGGCCTCGCGGGCGCCTGGTATGTCGTGACGCAGCTATTCGAATTCGACTTCGCGCCCGATCCGCTGATCGTCGGGCTGACGCTGCTCGGCGGGGCGGGGCTGTCGTTCGTGATCGGGATTGCGGGAAGCTGGCCCTTGCTCTCGGCGAAACCGGCGCAGGCGCTCCGCAGTCTCTAGTTCAAAAGGCGTATGACCGCCGATATCGCTGCGATGCCAAGCACCACCGCAACCATGGCCTGCCAGATATGCGGCGGTACGCGCCCAAAGGCGCGCGCACCGAAATAATTACCGAACCACATCGGCAGGAAAAGAAGGACGGCGAGCAGGAAGAGCCGCCAGGTTGCAATCCCCACCCAGAGCGCGGCGAGCGTCCCCGCGATCGCGGTTGCAAAGAAGATCAGCAGCATCGAAGCGCGCGCGACCTTGGGTTCGAGGTGACGACGGAGATAAAAGGGTACAACCGGCGGCCCCGGCATCGCGGCAAAACCGGTGAGGATGCCCGATGCGATTCCCGTCCCCGCGACTGCGGCGCGCCCGGGCCGATGTCCTTCGGGCTGCTTGGGCAACAGCACCGCGACGAACGCCCCGACCGCCACGAGGGTGATCAGCAGCCGCGCGACGTCGGGTGTGGTCGCATGAAGCGCGACCATGCCGATCGGCGTCGTCGCCATCGCGAGCAGCGCGATAGGCACGGCCGTCGCGCGGTCGGCGTCCGCCATGATGATCCGGATTCCCACCGGCCCGATCAGCAATTGCAGCAGGATCCCGAGCACCACCGCCTCGCCCGGCGCGATGATCAGCCCGAGCAAAGGCACGAGGATAATCGCCATGCCGAACCCCGTCAGCCCTCGCACATAGGCAGCACCAAAGGTCATCGCCGCCGCCCCGGCAATCGTGAGCGGCGCGAGGCCGACGAGGTTCTGGAGGCTGGTCATCGGGAAGCGGCTTTCGGTGCGAGAGTGATCAGCCACGCATCTGGCGGGGTGTTGAAACGAAGTGGCAACAGGCTGGTCCCGAGCCCGGCGCCGACGAAAACGCGTTGCCCCTCGTCGTCGATCGCGCCGCACGCAAAGCGGTCGCCGTAACGCGACACATAGGTCAGCGCACCGATGAAGGGGAAACGGATCTGGCCGCAATGGGTATGGCCGGCGAAGACCGCGGCGACGGGTCGCGGCAGGTCGGGGACGATGTCCGGGCTATGCGTCACGAGCAACGACACGCCAGGCCCGAGCCGATCCATCGCGGCGAAGGTTTCCGGTACATCGTCATGCCCCGAATAATCATCGTCGACGCCGCCGACGATCAGCGGGCCGAGCTTGACCGCTTCATTCTGCAGCACGCGAAGCCCGCGTTTCTCGAGTTCGCCGCGCAGCGCGTCAGGTTTGAACCAATGGTCGTGATTGCCCGGCGCGACGATGACGCCAAGCGGGGCGCGAAGTCCCCCGAGCGGCGCGACGACTTCAGCCGCGGTATAGATATGCGTCGCGCTGCGCTTTTCGCTGACGAGGTCGCCCGCGATCAGGATGAGGTCGGGCTTCAGCCGGTTGAGTTCGCCGACAATCCGGGCGAGCCGTTCGGGCGGCATGTCGGGACCGGCGACGTGAATGTCGGATAGCAGGAGAAGCTTGAGCGGCGCCTGCCCCGCGGGCCAGTCGACGATCTCCACGGTCGCCGACCGGATCACCGGATCGCGCGTCGCATTCCAATAGCCCTTGGCGAGAAGCGCCGCACCGGCGAGCGCCAGCAACGACAGCCAGCGGAGCCACCGGCGCGGGCGACGCTTCTCTGCCGCGATCAACTGCGGAGGTCGGGCGGGGTCGCCTCACCCTTCAGCATCGCGATCGCCTCGGCGAGCGGCATGATACGCTGGCCGTCCTGCCCGAGGGTGCGGATCGCGACAGTGCCTTCCTCGGCCTCGCGATTGCCCACCACGAGCAGGTAGGGAACCTTGGCGAGGCTGTGTTCGCGGACCTTGTAGTTGATCTTCTCGTTGCGGACGTCGATGTCTGCGCGGATGCCCGCCGCGGTGAGCTGGGCCACCGCGTCCTTGGCGTAAGCGTTCGCGTCGCTGACGATCGTCGCGACCACCGCCTGCACCGGCGCGAGCCAGGTCGGGAAGCGGCCCGCGAAATGCTCGATCAGGATGCCGATGAAGCGTTCGTAAGTACCAAGGATCGCGCGGTGGAGCATCACCGGGCGGTGGCGCTCGCCATCCTCGCCGATGTAGCTCGCGTCGAGGCGTTCGGGCATCACGCGGTCGGACTGGATCGTCCCGCACTGCCACGTCCGGCCGATCGCGTCGGTCAGGTGGAATTCGAGCTTGGGCGCATAGAAAGCCCCCTCGCCCGGCAGTTCTTCCCAGCCATAATCGTCGTTCGCCATGCCCGCGCGCTCGACGGCTTCGCGAAGCTCGGCCTCGGCCTTGTCCCACATTTCCTCGGTGCCGAAGCGCATGTCGGGGCGCAGCGCGAGCTTCACCGCATATTTCTCGAAGCCGAGCTGCTTGTAGACGCGGTCGAGCAGCGCGCAGAAATCGCGCACTTCCTCGACGATCTGGTCTTCGCGGCAGAAGATATGGCCGTCGTCCTGCGTGAACTGGCGCACGCGCATGATACCGTGCAGCGCACCGTGCGGCTCGTTGCGGTGGCAGCAGCCCATTTCGGCCATGCGCAGCGGCAGGTCGCGATACGACTTCATCCCCTGACGGAAGATCAGGACGTGCGCGGGGCAGTTCATCGGCTTGAGCGCCATCCATTCGGCGTCGTCCGAGACGATCGGACCTTCGTCCTCGATGTTCGGCACCTCGTCGGGGATCACGAACATATTCTCGCGATATTTGCCCCAGTGGCCCGATTGCTCCCACTGGCGCGCGTCCATCACCTGCGGGGTCTTGACCTCCTGATAGCCCGAGCCGTCGATCGCGCGGCGCATATAGGCCTCGAGCTCGCGGTAGATCCGGTAACCCTTGGGGTGCCAGAAGACGCTGCCGTGCGCCTCCTCCTGCAGATGGAACAGGTCCATCTCGCGGCCGATCTTGCGGTGGTCGCGCTTCGCGGCCTCCTCCAGCCGGACGAGATGTTCGGCGAGCTGCTTCTTGTTGAGCCAGCCGGTGCCATAGATGCGCGAAAGCTGCGCATTCTTCTGGTCACCGCGCCAATAGGCGCCCGAAACGCGCGTCAGCTTGAACGCGGCGGGGTCGAGCTTGCCGGTCGAGGCCAGGTGAGGCCCGCGGCACATGTCCATCCAGCCCCCCTCCCCGCTCTGACCGCCGCTGCGATAGACGGTGAGTTCCTCGCCCTGCGGCAGTTCGGCCGCCCATTCGGCCTTGAACGTCTCGCCCTCGGCCGCCCATTTGGCGATCAGCCTGTCGCGGTCCCAAACCTCGCGCGTCAGCGGCAGGTCGGCGGCGATGATCTTGCGCATCTCCTCCTCGATCAGCGGCAGTTCGTCGTCGCGGAACGGGCCATGCTCGGCGGTCGGCGCAAAGTCGTAGTAGAAGCCGTCGCCCGTCGACGGGCCAAAGGTGATCTGCGTGCCCGGGAACAGGTTCTGCACCGCCTCGGCGAGGACGTGCGCATAGTCGTGGCGGAAGAGTTCGAGCGCGTCGGCCTCGTCGCGGCCCGTCACCAGCGACAGGTTCGTATCTTCCTCCAGCGGGCGCATGATGTCGCGCAGCTCGCCGTCGATCTTGGCAGCGAGCGCAGCCTTGGCGAGGCCGGGTCCGATGTCGGCCGCGATCTGTGCCGCGGTAGTGCCGCGCACGACTTCACGGGCAGAGCCATCGGGAAGGGTGACACGGATCATCTGGGACATCGAAAAATCGGCCTTTCTGGCGGTGGGGTCGGCGCCCGGAAAAGGCACCAAAACTGCGCCCCTTTGCCAGCATGCGATATGGGCGGCAAGGGGCGGATTCGCAATCGGGGGTTGAAATGATATGTTGTATCATTATCTGGCATGCGATACCCCTTCCGCGAAAGACATCCCATGTGCCTCCCCGCCGCGCGCCCGCGCCTTGCCGACCTGACGGGGATCACCCTGTCGCTGACCTGCCTCGTCCATTGCCTCGCGCTGCCGCTCGCCATCCTGCTCGCCCCCGCCTTCGGCCGCTGGATTGCGCTGCCCGAGGGGATTCACGCGGCGATCCTGTTGCTCGCGCTGCCTGCAGCGACGATCGCGATGCGGGACGGTTGGAGCCGGCATCGGCGAATGGCGCCCGCCCTGTTCGCCGTTGTCGGGCTTGGCCTGCTTGCACTCGGCCTGTCGGCGCACGAAGGATGGATCGCCGCCGCCAATCCCGAGGCGGCCGACCGCGTACTGACCTCGGCGGGAGCGCTCGTCCTTGCCGCAGCGCATGTCGTCAACTGGCGCTGGCGTCATCGCAGCGGCGGGCATAAGCTGCCGGGATGACCGACGTTCCGCCGCCCCACAGCATCGCCGCGATCCTGCCGTGCACCGATCTCGATGCCAGCACCGCTTTCTATAAAAAGCTCGGCCTGTCCGTCGTCGGCGATTATGGCAGCTATCGCCTGCTCGAAGACGGCAAGGGGTGGCAGTTGCACCTGACGAACGAGTCGCCCGAGGGATGGCTGGTGCCCGGGCAGAACCCGTTCGGGCTGTACCTCTATACCGAGCGCGTCGCGGAACTGGCCGAGAGATTGCGCGACGCGATTCTCGAACGCGAAAAGGCGCCGACGCACAAGCCGTGGGGCATGTACGAGTTCGCGCTGTCGGACCCCGACGAAACGCTGGTGCGGATCGGCTGGCCGAGCCGGTTGGTGGGTTAAGTCCCGGCGTCGCGACCGTCTGATATTCTTCACAAGCGAAGTGGCCCCCGGATCAGGTCCGGGGTGACGAAGGCGCCTGTCGGTAATGTCAATGAAACTTGACTCGGTTGCGCTGATTATGTCAACTTTCCTTTACTGATTCGCAAGGAGACTTGACATGACCAGAGCAACTTCCTCCACAAAACGCGCCACCTTCCTCTGGTCAGCCGCTTTCATGGTCGGGATGTCCGGTACCGGCGCGCTGCTGTTCACCGATTTCGTCCAGCCGCCGTGGGGCATGGCGGTGATGCTCGTCCCGATGTTGTTGCTGATCCCGCTGGTGCGCGCATCCGAACGGATGCAGCGTGCGGCCGGTTCAGCTTCGCCCGCGGCGGCACGCTATAACCGGCGGATGCTCGCCGCCTCCTTTGCCTATGTGATCGGCTTTCTGGTCGCCGTCGCGCTGTTCGTCGATCAGACGGTTTCGAAACCGGTTGCCGCGATGCTGTCGCTCCTGCCGACATTCGGCACTTTCGGAATGATCTGGGCGATGGCACGCTATGTCACCGAAGAGAGCGACGAATATCTCCGTGTACGCACCGTCAACGCAGCGCTCGTGGCGACGGGATTGCTGCTCGCGACCGGAACATTCTGGGGATTTCTGACGACCTTTGGCGTCGCGCCTCATGTGCCGATGTGGGTGCTGGTGCCGATATGGGCGATGGGGCTGGGCATCGGCCAACTGGTCAACAAGGTGCGCGAGGCGTGAAGAACCGTCTCAAGGTGCTGCGCGCCGAGCGCGACTGGAGCCAGGGCGACCTCGCCGAGCGGCTCGAAGTGTCGCGCCAGTCGGTCAATGCGATCGAAACAGGCAAATATGACCCGTCGCTGCCCCTCGCCTTTCGCATCGCCGACCTGTTCGGCCTGTCGATCGAGGATATTTTCCTCAGGGATGCATAATCGGCCCGGAACGGCGAGCCGACCTTGCGGGAGATACGGTCTCCCGCTAGGGCGACGACAGCCGGAAAGGAGCCTTCCCCCCATGATCAAGTCGCTCAAGCGCCTGTTCGTCGACCACCCGAAGAGCGTCGATGAGAATTACGTCGAGCATTTCGGCGTCGCGTCGAAATTCGGCGTGACGATGATCTATGGCGGCCTCTGCGCACTGGTCCATGCGGTCGTTCCGGGCTGGTGCATCACCACCGGCAGCGACACGATCAAGCGGCTCAATCATATCATGGTCGAACAAAGGCGCGCCAAGGGGCAGGCCGTGATGCAGATGAGCACGATCGACTGGGTCATCTGATCCCGGTGGACGCCGCCCCCGATTATCTCGAACGCACGGGCCGCCCGCGGCTCGCCTGTCGCCATACGCCGGGCATGGGTCCGACGGTCCTTTTCCTGCCCGGCTATATGTCCGACATGGCGGGCGGCAAGGCGACCGCGCTGTTCGATTGGGCCGCCGCCGAAGGCCATGCCTGCCTGCTGCTCGATTATGCCGGATGCGGCCTGTCGGACGGCCTGTTTGCCGACCAGACCTTGCTCGACTGGCGCGGCGACGTGCTCGACCTGATCGACGCAAAGGTCGAGGGGCCGGTCGTCATCGTCGGATCGTCGATGGGCGGCTGGCTGATGCTTCTCACCGCGCTCGCACTCGTCCGGCGCGACGGGCCGGCCCGCGTCGCGGGGCTTGTCGGGATCGCTGCGGCGCCCGATTTCACCGACTGGGGTTTCACGCCCGCAGAAAAGGCGATCATCCTTGCCGAAGGCGCTCTGATCGAGGAAACGCCCTACAGCGACCAGCCCTATATGACGACGCGCGGATTCTTCCAGTCGGGCGAAGCGAACCTGTTGCTCGACAGCGAAATCCCGCTCGCCTGCCCCGTCCGCCTGCTCCACGGCGAGGAGGACGGCGACGTTCCGCCCGATATCAGCCTGCGCCTGTCGGCCGCGCTCGCCAGTGATGATGTGCAGGTGACGCTGGTGAAGGGCGGCGACCACCGTCTGTCGCGCGATACCGACATCGCGCTGCTGATCGACACCGTCGCGCGTATCGCGACAAATTAGACACCGTCGCGCGCCTCGCGACAAACCAGAGGATTTCCATGGCCCGCAGCGACTTTCGTTTCCACGTGACCAAGCGCGTCCGCTATGCCGAGATCGACGCGCAGGCGGTCGTGTTCAACAGCCGCTATCTCGAATATTTCGACATCGGCATCACCGAATATTGGCGCGCCGCGGGCGTCTACGAACGCTGGCCGCTCCGCGACAGCCCCGAATTCCACGTCGCGCGCGCCGAGGTCGATTACAAGGCCCCGATCCTGCTCGACGAGCAGATCGACATTTGCGTGCGCGCGTCGCGCGTCGGCAAAAGCTCGATGACCTTCCTGTTCGAACTCCACGGCACGGGCAAGGACGACCTGCGCGCGAGCGGACAGCTCATCAATGTCCATGTTGCCGAGGCGCAGGGCGCACCGGCCCCGGTGCCCGACGAATTCCTATTCCTGTTCGAAGCGTTTGAAGAGCGGGCCCTTCGCGCCTAATATGGCGCCATGACAAAATATCTTCACACGATGATCCGCGTGTCGGATCCCGACGCCACCGTCACCTTCTTCAAGCTGATCGGGCTCGAGGAAACGCGCCGTTTCGACGACGAAAAGGGCCGCTATACGCTGATCTTTCTTGCCGCCCCCGGACAGGGCGGCGTCGCCGAGGTCGAGCTGACCTATAACTGGCCGCCCGCCGATGGCAGCGCGGCCGAGGAATATTCGGGCGGCCGAAATTTCGGCCACCTCGCCTATCGCGTCGACAATATCTATGCGACCTGCCAGCGGCTGATGGATGCCGGGGTGACGATCAACCGCCCGCCGCGCGACGGTCATATGGCGTTCGTGCGCTCGCCCGACGGCATTTCGGTCGAATTGCTGCAGGAAGGCCATCTGCCGCCGCAGGAACCCTGGGCATCGATGCCCAACACCGGCGCCTGGTAGGAACCCCGCGATGCCGGGCCTGTTGATCAATATCGACGTGCCCGACCTCGCTGCTGGCGAGCGCTTCTATACAAATGCCCTCGGCCTGACCGCTTCCCGGCGGTTCGACGACGATATCGTTGAACTGACCGGGTGCGAGGCGCCCATCTATCTGATCGCCAGGCCCGCGGGGTCGACGATCGGCCCCGCGGGTGGCGACTTTCGCCGCTACAACCGGCACTGGACGCCGGTGCATCCCGACTTTTCCGTCGATGACCTTGATGACGCGATCCAGCAGGCAATTGCTGCGGGGGCGGTGCAAGAGGGCGAGACATCGGACCTGCCCTATGGCAGACAAGCAATGTTCGCCGATCCCTTCGGCAACGGATTCTGCCTGATCGAGTTCAACGAGCGGGGCTATGACGCCCTTCTGACCTGAACAGGCGAACCAAGGCCCCGGCGCCGTCGCTCCGTCTTGAAGGGAGCGAGGCGCTGGAAAGGAGATATCATGGCTGCGCTGGACATCGTCCGCATTCCCGTTCTCAGCGACAATTATGTCTGGCTGGTCCATGACCCCGAAAGCCGGGCGACGATGGTGGTCGACCCCGCGGTCGCCGATCCGGTGCTCGCCGCAGCGGCCGAGCGCGGCTGGACGATCACCGATATCTGGAACACCCACTGGCACCCCGATCACACCGGCGGCAATGCCGCGATCAAGGACGCCACCGGCTGCACGATCACCGGCCCCGCGGCCGAATATGCGCGTATTCCGACGCTCGACGTGCAGGTGAAGGGCGGCGATCAGATCCGCCTCGGCAGTCATGTCGCCGAGGTCTGGGACGTGCCGGCGCACACCGCCGGCCATATCGCCTATCATTTCAGCAACGACGCCGCGATCTTCGTCGGCGATACGATGTTCGCGATGGGTTGCGGCCGCCTGTTCGAAGGCACGGCCGAACAGATGTTCGCCAACATGCAGAAGCTCGGCGCACTCGACGATGCGACCCGCGTCTATTGCGCGCACGAATATACGTTGTCGAACGCGCGGTTCGCGGTGACGGTCGATCCCGATAACGAAGCGCTCGCCGCGCGGCTCGCCGCAGTCGAGGCGGCGCGCGGCGCGGGTGAAGCGACAGTACCGACAAGTATCGGCGAGGAACGCGCAACTAATCCCTTCTTGCGCGCGCCAAGCGCGGCCGAACTTGGCCGTATCCGTGCGCTGAAAGATGCGGCATAATGCCGCTTCAGCACCCATTCATCTGCCAGGGCCAGAACGGCCAATCTCGAGGAGCAAATTCATGGCGAAGCTGAACCCGATGGCTGCCATGCTGTTGACCGCGGCTGTACCGCTGGTCGCAAGCTGCGCGCCCGCGGGAACCGCCGAACCGGGCGCTGCCGCGCTCACCCCGAAGCAGGCGGAACGCCTCGACAAGCAGCTCGCGGGCAAGGTTCCCGGCGAACCGGTCAAGTGCCTGCCCAATTATCGCAGCAACGACACGATCCGTGTGTCGGACAGCATTCTTCTCTATCGGTCGAGCGGCAACCTCGTTTACCGCAATGACCTCAGGAGCAGCTGCCCCGGCCTCGCGCGCGACAGCGACATCATGGTCGTGCGCCAGTTCGGTTCGTCGACGTGCAGCGGCGACTTTTTCCATCTGGTCGACCGGTCGAGCGGCATCCGCGGCCCGACATGCGTTTTCGGCGAGTTCGTCCCCTATCGCAAACCGGCGGGGGACAAAGGCTGAGCCAAGGTTCAGTCGCAGGCGGGGTCCGGTTTGCGCCGAGCTCTTCGGGTCGCACCCCCGCCTGCTAATGCTCAAATCGCGACGGATTATCCTTTATACAAGGCCGCGATCTTGTCCTCGTAAACCTGTTTCAGGATATGCCGCCGGATCTTCATCGAGGGCGTCATCTGCTCGTTCTCGATCGTGAAGGGCTCGTCGGCGAAGTCGAATTTGCGGACTTTTTCGATCACCGAAAGCTGGCCATTGACGCGGTCGACTGCGGCACGAACCGCGGCACGGAATTTCTCGTGCTCGCGCAGCCGGCAAAGATCCTTGGGAAGCCCCTCGGCTTCGGCCCATTCGGTCATCCATTCGGGGTCGGGAACCAATATGCCGACGATATGCGGTCGCTTGTCGCCATAGACCATCGCCTGCAGGATTTCGGGCTGAAGCGTCAGCATACCCTCGACGCGCTGCGGCGAGACATTGTCGCCCTTGTCGTTGACGATCAGGTCCTTCTTGCGATCGGTGATGACGATGCGGCCCTTGTCGTCGATATGGCCGATGTCACCGGTGTGGAGCCATCCATCAACCAGCACGCGGTCGGTTTCGGCCTTGTTGCGCCAATAGCCTTTCATGACAAGTTCGCCGCGCACCAGTATCTCGCCGTCGTCGGCAATCCTGACCTCGGTGTTCATCAGCGGCGGACCGACGGTATCCATCTTGATCCCCGCGCTCGGGCGGTTGCAGCTGATCACCGGGCCTGCCTCGGTCTGGCCATAGCCCTGCAGCAGCGTCAGCCCGATCGAATGAAAGAAGACGCCGATTTCGGGATTGAGCGGCGCACCGCCCGACACGAGCGCTTTCATCCGGCCACCGAAACGCTTGCCGATCTTGGGTCGGAACAATTTGTCGAGGATAAGGTCGACCGGCCGATCGAGCACACCCATGCGGCGCTCATAATCCTTCTCGCCGACGCGTAGCGCCTGCCGCAGCATCCAGTTCGCGAGCTTCCCCTGCTTTTCGACCGACTTGATCATCCGCGCGCGGATCACCTCGAACAGCCGCGGCACGACGACCATGATCGTGGGGCGCGTTTCCTCGATGTTCGAGACGAGTTTCTCCAGCCCCTCGCTGTAATAGATTTGCGCGCCGACCATGATCGGCAGGAACTGTCCGCCTGAATGTTCATAGGCATGGCTCAAGGGCAGAAACGACAGGAACACCTCCTCGTCGCCGATACCGAAGTCGCTGACGAGCACTTCGGCCGCACCCGCCGCATTGTGCAGGATCGCGCCATGATGCTGCATCACCCCGCGCGGCGCGCCGCCCGTGCCGCTGGTGTAGATGAGGCACGCGGTGTCGTCGCGCGTCATCGTCGCGGCGCGCGCTTTGGTTTCTTCCAGATATGCCTCACCACCCGAAACGAGCGGTTCCCAGTCGTGGACGGCAACCTCGCCCTGCTGGCCGATGCGCAGGCTTTCCATGCTGATCACGATATGCGCTTCGGACCGCATCACCGCGGGCATCAACGTGCGCGCGAGCTTTGCGGTCGACACGATCACCGCCTTGGCGGCGCTGTTGTCGAGGATGTGCTGATGGTCACGCTCGGTGTTGGTCGTGTAGGTCGGCACGGTGATGCAACCCGCAGCCATGATGCCAAGGTCTGCGATGCACCATTCGGGCCGGTTCTCGCTGACCAGCACCACCCGGTCGCCTTCCTTCAGCCCCAGTTCGCGCAGATTATGCGCGAGCGCCGACACCTGGTTCGCGACCTGTCGCCAGCTCAGCGGCTGCCAGGCGCGGTCGGCCTTGCGCCACAGGAAGGGATCTTCGCCGCCGCGCGCTGCGCGGTCGAAGAACATCGCGACCAGACTCGGGAAATGGTCGAGATGGGGGTTCACAAGCTTCATTCTGCCTCTCTCCAGGGAGATATCATTGCGTCTGTTCTGTTATCGTTGATCAATTCTGTGCCGGCGCGCCGTCAATCGACGAGCTGCCGGGACCGCGTGGATCGGCCGCCCCGCGCCAGCCCTCGGCGGTGCGCTCGACCGCGTTGAGCTTTGAACCAAGGCTGGTCGCGGTGAAGCTGTAACCGAAAGGTTTCATCTTCGCGGCGATCGCCTGTCCTGCCTCATTATTCTCGATCAGCACGCCGCCCTGCCCGAAGAACAGGTTGGGAAGCTCCATCGCCTGCTTCGCGTCGAGGCCCCAGTCGAGCACGCCGACGAGCACCTTCGTCACATGCATGATGATGCGCTTTCCGCCCGCCGAGCCGACCGCGAGCACGACCTTGCCGTCAGGTCCATAGACGATAGTCGGCGACATCGACGACAGGGGACGCTTGCCCGCCTCGACCCGGTTCGCGGTCGGTACGCCATCCTTGGTCGGCGCCAGGTCGAAGTCGGTGAGCTCGTTGTTGAGAAAATAGCCATTGGCCATCAGCTGGCTGCCAAAGATGCTTTCGACGGTCGACGTCATCGACACGACATTGCCCGCCTTGTCGGCCGTGACGAAATGCGTTGTCCCCTGCTCTGCGACCGGCGGCGCTGCGGCGCGCGGCTTCGCGCCCGGCGGCGTACCGGGGTCGTAGCGGCCCGCCGCGCCGAAGGGCGAGATCAGCTGGCGGCGTTCGGCGAGATACGCCTTGTCGAGCAAACCCTTGACCGGCACGTCGATGAAATCGCCATCGCCCAGATAGGCGGCGCGATCAGCATAGGCGAGCTGCATCGCTTCCGAGAGCAGGTGCCAGCTCATCGGATTATCCTTGCCCATCGCCTTCATGTCCCAGCCTTCGATCATCCCGAGGATGCCGAAGACCGTCGTCGCGCCTGACGAAGGCGGCCCCATGCCGCAGACCTTGTAGATCCGATAGGTGGTGCAGACCGCGGGACGCTCCTTCGCCTTGTAGCCGGCGAGATCCTTCAGGGTCAGTTGTGCGACGTTGCGCGGCGCCTTTGCCACGGCGTCGCTGATCGCCCTAGCATTGGCGCCGCTATAGAAAGCTTCGGGACCGCGCGCCGCAATGTCGCGCAGCAGCTTGGCGTAAGCCGGGTTCTTGATCCGCGTGCCGACCGGAGCGGGTTTGCCATCGACATAGTAGATCGACCTGGGAGCCGGAAATTCCTTCCACATCGGTTCGAACTGGACCAGCCAGTTGTTCAGCGCCGGAGTGACTTCGAAGCCTTCCTCGGCAAGCTTGATCGCGGGTTGGAGCAACGCCTTCCACTCGAGCTTGCCCCATTTTTTGTGCGCCATTTCCATCAGGCGCATATTGCCCGGAACACCCACCGACAGCCCGCCCGGAATGACGTCCATATAGCCACGCGGCTTGCCGTCGGGCCCGAGGAAGCGATCGGGCTTTGCCGCGGCGGGTGCCGTTTCGCGGCCGTCGATCGTCGAGATGCTGCCGTCTTTCGCATCATGGTGGAGCATGAAACCGCCGCCGCCGATGCCGCTCGACTGCGGTTCGACCAAGGTGAGCACCGCCACCATCGCCACCGCCGCGTCGGCGGCGGTCCCGCCCTCATGCAATATCTCGCGCCCCGCTTCGGTCGCGCGCGGATCGGCGGACGAGGTCACCCCCTGCGCGGCTGCGAGCGACGGAAGGACGAGCGTGACGAGGGCAGCAAGCGGCAGGAATCTTTTCAACATGGGCGCGACATTGGCCCGCGCCTCGGGCCAAGGCAACCCCGTCAGTGCGCTGTCCCGACAGCGTCGGCAACGCGCGCGAAGCCGTCGCGGATCGCCAGCTTTTCAAGGCCGTGCGCGATCCGTCCTGCAAGGCCGGGACCTTCATAGACCATCGCCGAGTAGATCTGCACAAGGCTGGCTCCCGCGCGGATTCGCTCCCACGCCTGTTCAGCCGAGGCGATCCCGCCCGCCGCGACCAGCGGCAGCTTGCCGCCGCTTGCAGCATGGAAATCGCGAACCCGCTGGAGCGCCAGCGCGGCAAGCGGCGCACCCGAAAGCCCGCCGGCCTCCCCGCCGTGACGCGACGCGAGCGCGGGGCGCGCGATCGTCGTGTTCGACACGATCACCGCTGCCAGCCCCTTGTCCAGCGCGACCGCGACGATGTCGTCGATGTCGGCGGGTTCCAGGTCGGGCGCGACCTTCAGAAACACCGGCTTCGCCGAGCCCGTCGGTTGCGCGGCGGCAACCCCGTCGAGCAAGGCTTCGAGCGCGCCCTTGTCCTGCAAGGCGCGCAGGCCCGGCGTGTTCGGCGAACTGATATTCACGGTCAGATAATCGGCGAGCGGCGCCATCGCGGCGGTACCCTTCGCATAATCGTCGATGCGGTCGGCGCTGTCCTTGTTCGCGCCGATATTGATGCCGAGCGGCACCGGCAGGCCATAACGGCGCAGGCACGTGATGCGCTCTGCCGCCTTTTCCTGCCCGCCGTTGTTGAACCCCATGCGGTTGATCACCGCCTGGTCCTCGACGAGCCGGAACAGCCGCGGACGCGGATTGCCGTCCTGCGGCAGCGGGGTGAGCGTTCCGACCTCGACGAAACCGAAGCCGAAGTGCGGCATGGCGTGCGCGACGCGCGCATCCTTGTCGAAGCCCGGTGCGAGGCCGACGGGATTGGGGAATTCGAGCCCCGCAAGCGTCGTCGCGAGCGCAGGGCTGGTCAGCGCGTGTCGCGCGCGCGGCAGCGGCGCAAGTGCGTTCAATGTCAAATTATGCGCCGCCTCGCCGTCGGTCGCGTGGATCATCGGGCGAACGAGCGCATAGGCGGCGTCGGTCATGGAAGCGAAAAGCGACATGGAGCATGCCATTGCGCCGGCCCGGGGCCTATGGCAAGCCCCGCCTCAACCAATTTGGCCGTCCAGCAAAACCATCGGAAAAACCGGGAGAAAATCGTGTCGCATCTTCGCATCATCGCTCGCCTGTCCACCGGGCTCGCCTTGCTCGCAGTCGCGGGCTGCGCACCCGCCGCAGTACAGGATGCGCCCGCCACCGCCGCGTCGACCCCGGCTCCCGATGCCGCACCCGCAGGCGCCAACCTCGCGCAATTCTTCGACAATTATGATGCGGCGCAACTTTCGCTCAGCCCGCAGGGCAAGGCGTATCGCGGCATTCGCGACGGCGATTACGGCCGCTGGAACGATGTGAGCGACGAAGCCGAAGTCGCGAGCCACAAGCTGCAGCAGGCGACCGCCGCCGCGATGCGCGAAAGCTTCGATCCCAAGACGCTGACCGCCGACGAAGCGCTGTCGTTCGAACTGTTCAACGCACAGGCCGCGCGCGCCGACCGGCTGTTCCCGTTCCGGGATCATGGCTATATCTTCGATCAGATGAACGGCGCGCAGAGCCAGATGCCTGCCTTCCTGATCAACATCCACCGCGTCGCCAGTGCCGCCGAGGCCGAAGCTTATATCGAACGCATACGCGGCCTTGGCCCGGTCCTCGACACGCTGTCGGCACAGTCGGCGGAGCGCGCGAAGGCGGGAATCCAGCCACCGAAATGGGTCTACGCCTATCTGATCTCCGACATCGGCAACCTCCGGAAACCCGACAATGCGGTGATCGAGGATATTACGGCGAAGGTCGGCAAGCTCGAGATCGACGCGGCAGAAAAGGCACGGCTGGTCGCATCGGCGAAGGCGGCGTGGAACGAGAGCGCGGGTCCCGCCTATGGCCGGCTGCTCACCGAGATGAAGCGCCAGCAGGCGAGCGCGCCCACGCAGGACGGCGTGTGGCGCCTGCCCGACGGCAAAGCCTATTATGAGGCGCTGCTCGCGAATTACACGACGACCGACATGACCGCGACGCAGATCCACGACCTCGGTCTCGCCGAGGTTGCGCGAATCCATGGCGAGATGAAAGCAATCATGACCAAGGTCGGCTTCAAGGGCACGCTTCCGCAATTTTTTGCGCACCTGCGCACCAGCCCGCAATATTTCCACACGACGCGCGAGGCGTATCTCGCCGACGTCGCGACCCGGATCACGGCAATGGAGGCGCGGCTGCCTGCCTTCTTCAACACGTTGCCCAAGGCGCATCTTCAGGTGAAGGCGGTCGAGGCGTTCCGCGAGAAATCGGCGGGCAAGGCCTTCTATCAGTCGCCGTCGCCCGACGGGTCGCGGCCGGGCACCTACTATGTCAATCTTTACGACCTTCGGGACATGTCGAAGACCGAACTGGAAGCGCTCGCCTATCACGAGGGGGTTCCCGGCCACCACCTCCAGCGCGCGGTGCAGACCGAACTGACGGGACTGCCGCCGTTCCGCCGCTTCGGCGGTTTCACCGCCTACACCGAGGGCTGGGGCCTCTATACCGAGGAACTCGGCAAGGACATGGGCTTCTACACCGATCCCTACAGCGATTTCGGCCGGCTCGGCATGGAACTCTGGCGCGCGTGCCGGCTGGTCGTCGACACCGGAATCCACGACAAGCGCTGGAGCCGCGAACAGGCGATCCAGTATCTGAAGGACAATACGCCCAACCCCGACGGCGATATCGAAAAGGCGATCGAACGCTATATCGTCTATCCGGGGCAGGCGACGGCCTATCTGATCGGCAAGCTCAAGATCATGGAACTGCGCGGTCGCGCGCAAGCGGCGCTGGGCGACCGGTTCGATTTCCGCACCTTCCACGACGTGGTGCTCGAATCGGGACCGGTGCCGCTCGATGTGCTCGAACGTCGCGTCGATGCGTGGATCGCCACGCAGAAAGGTTAGGAATAGACGATTGTCGCTTGACGCGCGCCGATGAAAGGCAAATGACGGATTCCATAAGAAGGCAGCCACCCAAAAAGGCTGTCGAGGTCTGGGTCCATGTCGCAAACATCATCCTCGCCGTCAGGCGTGGACGGCAGTGCGCCGTTCGAACTCCACTATTTTCCGCCCGATCCCGATCTGGTGGATATGGTGTCGAGTTTCTATTTCATGCGAATCGACCCGCCGCTGTTCGACGAATATGAACGCGCCGACCGCCCGCAATTTCGGATGATGAGCGCGGCCGAAGGCGAATATATCTTCCCCGACGGCCATCGATTCCCGGCGCGGCGCGCAACGATCCTCGGGCCGACGAGCGGCAGCGTTCGCGCAGTCGTGAAGGGCGGTGCGCTGCGCGTCTTCGGCTTCGGCCTGCTCCCCGTCGGCTGGGCAACCTTGATGGGCGACCATGCCGACAAGCTGACCGATCGGGCGATGGACGCCGGCAGCCTGTTCGGCGACTGGGTCGATGACGTGATCACGGCGCTGATCGCCGCACCCGGCAACGATCAGCGCCTCGTCATCATCAACAACTTCGCGCGGGAGATACTGAAGAGGAACCAGCCCGCGCCGGTGTGGTTCACGCGGACCGTTGACCAGTGGCTGACCGAAACACCCTCCCCGCAGGTTCCCGAACTGGTCGAGGCGACCGGCATGTCGATCCGTTCGGTCGAACGGATGACCAAACATTATTATGGCCTGTCGCCGCGCATGCTCGCCCGCAAGTACCGTGCGGTGCGCGCCGCCTCGGCGCTCGCGCGCGGCGAAGGGCTCGATTCCGCGCAACTCGGCGATGCGTTTTACGACCAGTCCCACCTGATCCGCGAGATGAAGCGTTTCGCCGGGGCGACGCCGGGGCAACTCGCAAAACCAACCCCGTTGACCGAGGCGACGACCCGCGGCCGCAAGCAGCTTGCCGGCAGGGTGAGCCCGCTCGTCTCCGAAACCTGAGCGCGCGCGTTAACCACCAAAATCAGCCGCCTTGTCGTTTTGGCGTTTTCATACAATCACGAATCAGGGGTCGGGCATAATCCGTCGCTGCGACCCAGAAGAGCTCATCCTCTGACGAGGACTTGAGACCTTCATCTTGGCACTCATTTGGCTTTGGCCGGATGGGTGCCTTTTTTCTTGGCGCGAGAATAGCGCCCGTCGGTTGCGCCGCGGCAAGGCTTCCCCTATATAAGTGGAGTGATTTACTCCAGTTAAGAATCGTTCGCAACTGCGACGGAAAATTATATGCGCCTGTCCAACCTTGCCGATTATGCCGTGGTGCTGATGAGCGCCGCCGCCCGCCAGTGCGGGTCGGTGCCCATTCACGCGGGCATGCTGGCCGAGCAGACGGGAATTCCGGGACCGACCGCGCAAAAGCTGGTGAGTCAGCTCGCGCGCGCCGGCCTGCTCGTCAGA
>NZ_DATMST010000075.1:0-50891 GCF_035565275.1 Sphingopyxis sp. | reverse complement strand
GCCGGCGGGGCCGGCGCCGCACCGCGGCCGAAGGCGGGGGCCGGAGCGTCAGCGGAGGATGGCAAGCCAGCGGCTATTTTGCTTCGCGATGCAAAGGGGCCGACGGCCCCGGCGGAAAATAGCCGCTTGCGCCGCCATTGCGGCTCCCGCCCCGCCTGCCGCAGTCGCCCTCTTGCGAAGGCCGGGGCACGGCCCCGACGGGCGTCCGCGATCCGGTTTCATGTCCTCCCTTTCGCTTCCCTTCTCCGGTTCATCTCTGGCCTCAGAGAAAGAACTGACGGTCCGACGGGTGAAGCTGGCGCTCAAGAGACCGGACGAGGCGATCGCGGCCAAGAAGCATAAGATCGGAGTTGAAATCGCCGCGCTCGGGTTCGAGCGAGATGATTTCGATCCCGACCGGATCGGCGCGCTCTGCCAGTGCTGCGGCCGCTCCGGCCCCCGCGGGATCGTCGTCGCGCGCGACGTATAGGCGACGCAAGACGGGCGGAAAGGCGATCGCCGCGAGATGCGCGGCCGACGTTGCGGCAATCAGGGACATGGTCGGCATCGGCTGGCGGAGCGATAGCAGGGTCTCTATCCCCTCGCCCGCTGCCATGACCGGCGATGCCGGCCCGAAGCGGACGCCATGACCGAGAAGCAAGCCCATGGCGCGGCGAGGATAGGTAACCGGCGCCTTGTCGGCGCCCCCCTTATCGAGCCAGGTCCGATGGACGCCGGTGACATGGCCGTCCTCGTCGGTCACTGCCGCGATCATCGCAGGCCATGCGGACCGACCTCCGGGCTCATCGTCCTTCGAGGGACGATAGAAGCAGCGCGGATGAAAGCGCAGCGGATCGCACTCGCGCACGTCGTTAATCGCCCGGGCAGCGAGATAGTCCCGGACCAAAGTGCCGGCTGTCGGTCGACAACTCGCCCAAAGCCGCTGTGCCGCTTCGGGCGACCCTTGCGCCCCTTTTCTGGCTTTCGGTCCCGCAGGCGTCATCTCCGGCATCGGCAGGCTCAGGAAATGCCGCGCTTCATTAAGCGTGTCGCGAAACCCCATGTGTGCACAACTCGCAGCAATGACGTCGAGAAGATCGCCATGGTCTCCGGTCGCGGCATCGGTCCACTTGCCTGCCGCCCCGCCGCCCGCGGCGCGCGTGGCGAGCCGGACATAGAGACTTCGGCCCGGACTATTGCTTATGTCGCCAACCATCCAGTAATTGCCTTCGCGGCGGCCGTTGGAGAGATAGCGGCGGCACACCGCTTCGGCATTGTCGGCAAGTCGGCGCGCGATATCAGCGGCGGAACTGGTCATGCGGGGCTCCTTCAGGCGGCCTTGCATTCGAGGGCTCGCGCGATCGGAAATCGATCGACGAGCGCCAAGAACACTTCGGCGCCAGCAGCCCCTGCCGGCACGTAGAACTTCAATTTTCACGAGACGATCTCCAAAATCAAGCCCCCAGCGCTCTGCCGATAAGAATCAGCGCGGTCCGGCCCAATATCGGTGAGCCCGACTATCATGCTGCGCTCCACCTGATCGCTGACGAGAGGCACCAAAGCGATATCAAGACGACACCAGCGGACGATAAGGCCCGCCCTCGTCCATATCCTCCGCCCAAACTTCCATTTGGAAGTCGTCGAGAGTGACACCGCACTGCTCAAGCATCCAGGCTGCGAGGGCCGGATGGTCGGCAACGGCCTCGGCGAACGCGTCGCCATGGCTGCGGCGATCGAACCACCAGCGATCATCTTCGACAATGGACGGATCGCGTTCGATCACGAGCTTCGACGCATCGATTTCGAGCATGGCGGCGAGCAGTTTCTCGCAGTGGACGACATCCAGCGTCTCGCGAGGACCGTGCTGGCGTTCATAGCCGACCGAGAGGTTTGTGCATTCGGGAATGATCCCGGCATATTCATTGGTGTCGGTATAGACGCCCGTATTGTCGGGCCTGTAACCGAAGTCCCGGTTGAGCCCATTGAGCTCCAGTGCGAGGCTCGATGCGAAGGCGTCGGAGCATGTTCGACCAAAGCTTTGATGGGTGATCACGTCATCCACTCCGGCACGATCGAATGCGATGGCCGCTTCGATGCCGCAAAGCAGGTCCGGGCTGTTCCGCTCGATCCAGCGAGATCCCAGGCAGCCCTGCTCCTCTCCGCGATGGAAAAGATATCGGCCAGGGAGGGCCGCAGCGATCATGTTGATCATGATCCATAATCCGGCCCCGTCGTCGGCGCCCAGCGACATGCCGGCCTTGCCGTCACACAATGACGCGACGCCATTCTCATCGATCCCCGACAGCCTGCTGCCCGCCTTTGGCAGCTACGGTATCGACGTGGCAGCTCCACAGGACGTGGGGCCGGTCACCGACGGTCAGCATTCTATTTCCGAAGGCATCTGAGCGCATGCCGGTAATTCGGTCGAGATATTCGCGGCAGAAGGCGCGTTCGGTGGCGCTGTCATGGGGGCGAGCCCATGAGAGGATTTCTAGCAGGCCCGCTCGGCCCGACAGGTCATAGGTCATGGAATCAAACTCCTGCGAAGAGTGGAAGTGCGGCAGCAGCCAATTGCGGTGCAGGGACGCGTGACGGATGACCGTCGCCCCGAGACACTTCGAGGTTGGCGGAGACGCAATCGTAGCCGGACCGTTCATGCGATGCACAGCAGGGCGCGTTTTGAAGAGGCTGCTCCCCAGGGTGCTGCGCACGCCGGAGCCACTCTGCGCGCGCCCGATCGCCGGCCGCCTGCCATTTGGCGACCTCAGCCGCGATGCCCGCCATATCCTCTTGGAACTGGCGGAAGGTCAGGACATGAGCGTTGAGCAGGAACGCGTCGTCGTCGGCGAATGCCACGGGAAGATGGTCGTCGCAGAGCCATTCGCCATGATACTCGGTAAGGTCGTCGGCATGGTACCAGTCGCCGCTGGCGTCGCATTGTCGGCAGCAGGTCGCGAGCCACCAATCACCACGATCTTCGACATAGACAGCCCCGAAAGCGTCGACATCCTCCTCGAGCACATCATGCTCGTCGCCATCGGCGAACACGGTGATGAAGGTTTCCGCGTCGCTGTATGGGCGCTCATTGTGGGCGCAGAAGACCGTGTGATCGGTGAAGCAGTGATAGCACCACTCCTCCGACGATCCGTCCCTAAAATAGACGATGTCGTGCTCGCTGCCATCTTGCTCGCAGCGCGGGCAGTACCAGATTCTATCGCCTAGGCCGTTGGTGTTTTCCGACGGAATGCTTCCATGTCCGACAATGAGGAATTTGCCGTCATCGGCCAGATCGTCTCCAGCATCGATGTAGGGGACGACGAAACTGTCGCCGTCCACGATACGCCGAATGCGTGCGCCATTCAGGCTGCCTTTGGAGTACCCCGCATTTTCTAGAAGCAGCTTGAGGCGAGATACGTCACCATAGATGCTGGTATAGATTTTGAGCTCAGGCCAGACCACGCTGCGAGCTCGCGCATCCGCCCGCGAGCCGATATAGGCGATGGCGGTATCCGGACCGGCATAAACCCTCGTCGGATGGCAGAAGCTGTCGAACTCGTTCGTCTCATGCGCCATGCAGCTCGACGGTCCGCCGACATAAACATCTTCTATTTCGTCAGCATCTTGCGTGATTTTGAGCGTGTCTTCATCGAGCTGCACCGAGAGCCGCGCGCACCAGCCCTCAATTGCGTTATTGTCGAGGTCTGAGGAGAAAAAGCGGTGAAGATAGCGCCCGGGCGACATAACTAGCTGGCGATCGACCTGCCCCTTGGCCGCATTTTCCGTGAAAGCAATTTTCCCGAGCTGTTCAGTTGAAACGTGGCAAAAATGCTCTTCATGCCTTGCTTGGTACCAGGCCTCTTCGTGCCAGGGCGTCGGCGCATAGGTGCCATCGGCAAATCTTAGCTTTTCTCGAGTGGGCCAATCGACGTCGCCGATGTCGGCACCCGCAAGTGCGATCCGAAGCTGGGCGCCCGGCGAATTTGCAAGCAATTGGCGCCGGGCCGCCTCAGCCTCCTCGAAGGAGGGCCAAAGATATTGCTGATCGCCTGTCGGAGCGAAACGGAAATCGATGGTTATCGGCCGCCACTCGTTTTCCGAGTGGGGGCACAGGATTTGAAACTGGGCCATGGACGTGACTCCGCGCAGCCGCGCGCATCAAGGCGCGGGCTGGTCTGATCTGTGAGATTTCGGAATGGTGCGGCGGCGCGAGATCAGCCCGCCGGCGGCGACCGCTGGATCTTGCGGGGTGGGCTCAATCGCTCGATAGGAGCGTCAGGAGGCGGACGCGGGGTGAAGTTTGATACCGAATGAACCATGGGTTTTCTCCATGGCGAACCGCCACAAGACTCTCTCTTGGCCTCAGGCTCGCCACGAGAATCCCCGTCTTCTCTCACTCTCGGCCTCGCAGCGCGGGGCCGGCGGCGGGGAGGCACGGCTTCTCGCGGCGGGGAAGGGCTGAATGTGATTACGCGGCCAGCGGCAAACCTCGCCACTGGCCGCCGAACTGACAGGCTGCCGCGGGTGTCGCGGCGGGGCACAGATTACTTGAGAAACAGCATTCGCTTTGAATTCAGCTTCCCGCGAAATGCTTCGGCGCGGATCGCCGGCGCGGCAACGAGCTTCGCCCGGCGGTCACGCTGCCTTACGGCGCAGCCGGATCGGAGCGGGCCAAATAAAGCTGTTGCAGGACCCGCACGACCAACCTTTATCGGGCAGTGGCATGGCGCCAAAACGTTCTACGCGATGCCGCGTGTCTGGATCACCGAGCAGTTCCTACACTCAGGTTTCTCTGGAGCATTGAAGTGAATTGGCTCGCCGCTTGCGATCCAAGCGTCGATGAGAGCGCGGTTCGAATACAAAGAGGACGGGCTAGGCTTCCACCATTAGCTGCTGCGCTTCGACACTTTTCCCACACTAGCCGTTTTCGTCGCCCGCCCCACGAGCGAGGCAATAATTTCCCCATGCGCGCATGAGATCGATACGAGCTCCGGGTTTGTCAGCAGTGCCAAGATATGTTGTGCGGCGATAGGCCGCTTGCACGGCATCGGGGGTCTTGTGGGCGAGCGCCGCTTCCACAACAGCATCGGGAAAACCCTCGTTCGCCGCCCAATCGGTGAATGTCGAGCGAAAGCCATGGACATGAAATGGCTCAGCCATGTCACGTAGCACCTTGAGCAGCGTCATATCGGACATCGTCTTCCCACTTGCACCGGGGAAAATCACGTCTGTGTCCGGGAGCCTGAAAGCATGCGCTTTTGCAATCACTTCCAGCGCGGCATCGGACAGCGGCACGATATGCGACTTGCCACGCTTCATATGATCGGCGGGCACAGTCCATAGCCGCGCTTCGATGTCGAGTTCGTCCCAGGTCGCCCGACGCACCTCCTGGCTGCGCGCACCGGTCAGGATGAGTAGTTCCAGCGCAAGCCTGCTGTAGGATGGCTTGCGCTGCAGTGCAGTGATGAAACCGGGCAAAGCCGCATATGGCATAGCCTTGCGATTCTCGGTCTTCTTGAGTTGCCGCGGCAAGCCACGCCCCGCTTTCAGGCTGCTATTACCTGAGGGAGCCTCGCGTGAACGCCAGCCCTTTGCATGCGCATAATCCAGCACGGTGCAGATCCGGTTGCGCACCTGACGGGCGGTGTCGGGTATCTCCTGCCAGATCGGCGTGAGCACGTTTATGATGTCAGCCGCGACAATCGCACCGGTCTGCTCGTCGCCCAGTTTCGGGAAGGCGTAATTCTCAAGGCTGGAAAGCCATTGGCGGGCGTAGATCTCGCTCTTCCATCCCGCCTCGTTCTCGGCGTGATATTGCCTCGCCGCCTCGCGAAACGTCACCTTGGCAGACGCCTCGTCCTTCCGCTCAGCCAATATGTCGCGCCGGTCGACCTTGACCGCCTTGCGAAGCTCTCCGGCCTTCTCGCGGACCTGCGCCAAAGTGAACAACTTCGCGCTGCCCAGCCCGATGTCCTGACGCTTGCCGTCGCGCTGCAGGCGAAGGGTCCAAGACGCCCCTCCCCGCTTGTCGACCTTCAAAAACAAGCCGTCACCATCCTGATAGGTGCCCGGATTCGCAAGAGCGGCCTTAACCGCAACCGCCGTGAGTTTGCCCATGGGAATCTTCCCCCACACTTTCTCCCCACATTCTGGGGAACACGAGTGTGGGGGAAAGACAATCTTCCCCCACACTTCCCCCACACTACGCTCCGGCTGCAGGCAAATTGCCCCGGACGCATGCGGACGATGCGTGGATGATACGCTAGGTTTTCCGGGATTTCTAGGGGGTTCGGCGGACACCCTCGGATGGGAGGATGGTGGACAGGGCTTCCGTTAAATTGAAGCCCATAAATGGCGCTTTCCAGCCGGTTTCCGGAGGGGGTAGAATTACGATACCCCCTAGCCTACCCCCATTTTTATTTTTGCTCCATTTCGGGAATAGAACCGTGGTTCGATTCGGGAAGCGAATTGAGCCAGTCGAGTATCTCCTGTTCGCGCCAGCAGACAACCCCTCCACCCAGGTCTTGCGACTTCGGGAAGGTGCCTGCTTTCATGCGGGCATAGATCGTCGACGAGCTGAGCGGGACCAGTTCGAGCACCTCTTTGAGGCGGATACGGCGCTGCGATGTCATCGCGATGCCCTCCTTGCTGCGGCGCGCTTTTCACGCCGGTACTCCCGGCCGTGATCGTTGAAGCACCTACGGCAGGCGGTGCCAGCGCCATTGCGGACGATCTTGGTGTTGGCGTCAGATCGAGGGTGGCCGCATTTCCATTCGGCGCTCATTGGCCTACCCTCGCCTCGATCATGGCGCGGTAGATGGCGATGGCATCGAGGCTGTCCGCGCAATCCACGGCGCCTCCGCCTGCCGCCGTCATCTCCTCAGTCGGATCGACCGGAACGATCGCAAAGCCGCAGTAGTCGAGCGCGATTACGACGGTCTTAGCAAGGTCTGCCGACGTATAACTCAGCGGCCGAGGTGACAGGGCAGCGTCGAGCGCGGCGGCGATAATGTCGGTGCTAGATTTCATGCGGTCCTCCGGGGCAATTTGCCGATAGCTTCGATAAGGTGCTGCGATGCGTGGTATTGCGCGGAGTGAATGGTGCTGCGAACCGAGCAGTCACCCGACCGCTGAATGTCAGCCGGGCTGGTCACCTTGCCGCGCAACACCGGATCGAGCAGGACATTGTCGCTGCAAATCTTCATGTTCTCTTCGCCGTAAATCTTCGCCAGTTCGACGACATCGGCGAGGGCCGCGCGGTAGCCGCGATCGAAGTCGTTCATCGCTTGCGCCGCCGTCCGATCTCGACGGCATGGCGAAGGCTCGTGCTGTCGGCCACCATGCTGTCGAGATAATGAAGAGCCAGTTCGGTCGCGCCCGACGCTATGGCGTGGGCGAGATCCGAGACGCTGATGACGTCGATGCCAGTGGAATCGTCGATACCACGCGAGCGACACTCCGCGCGGAGGTCATCGGTTTCGAAGTCGCTAAGGTCGACCTCGACCTCTACTGTTCGCCTCATCGCGGCCTCCTTCCGTCTCGGCAATATCCGCACCGGCCGTTGACCAGCCGTGGCATATCCTCGCCGCATTGGGTGCACTCACCGGGGGCGCCCGGCTGCTCGGCAGCGCGCGCGGCGCGCGCGGCGCGCAAACAACGGTCACGGTGCTGGTCGGCCAGCACGTTCGCCATGTCGACGTCGTCGGCCATCAGCACGCCCCCTGAAAGCCGTCGGCCTCAAACTCACCACACCAGTCATGCACATCGGTGATGGGGAAATGCGTAGCACGCTCGACCGCCATCATAGGAGATACGTTCGTGGTGCGTTCCCAATGGACGGCCAGCGCAGGCATCACAGCGGGAGGCCGAGCGCGACACTGTCCAGCGTCCTCGTCGTCGTGAATGCGGAGCCAGAACCGACATGGCGCGCCGCAGCATTCGGAGCCTTTCATTCCGGCTTCTCCGGCGCTGGGACCGAAACCCGCGCGATCTCCTGGCTGATGATGAACTCGGTGCCCGGGTTGCGCCCCGCCAACCGCTGCGCCTCGGCCTCCGCAATCTCGTAGGTGCGGTGCTGGCGCCGGGGTTTGTAGGGGTCGGCCTTGTTCAAGATAAAGGCCCCGGCGGGCCGCGTGGTCGCGCTCATGTCGTTCTCCTGCTGAGCGGTGGGAATATCGGTCGGCGGTGCCGTGGTCGGGCTGTCGTTGCCGCACTTCGGGCAGAACGCGGCCATCATCAGCCGCGCGGCCTCGCGAGCCTCCATCGGCAATTTGACGACGGACCAGACGTGGCCGCACTCGGGGCATTTCGCCCAGAAGTCGCCGCCGCTCACGCCCGGTCGCTCTTGACTATAATGAAGACGGCGCAAGCCACGAGGAGCGCGTCAAGCGCACTCACGGATCGCCAGCCCGTTACGGCAACTCCGATCGCGAAGAAGGCGAGGAACGCGATGCAGACAGATCGGTGGAAGCTCACGCGCGCTGGCCCTTGATCCGCGCCGGAAACACGGGAGCCCATACGATCGCGTTCTTGCCGCTCGCGTTCGGTCGGCGCTGGCCGCTGTCGCGGACCTTGCCGAGCCGTGACAGCTCGGTCATGCGCGGCCGGATCGAGAGTATCGAGAGGCCCAGCTTGCCCGCAACCTCGTCGGCCGTCATTCCGTTGGACTTTTCAACGACCGCGAGCGCCCGGCCGCGAAGCTGCGGTGCCGTCTCGGCGATGTCGGCGGCTGCCGCCCGCGACGTGTCGCGATCCTGCGCGCCGGGCGCGTGGGGATAGGTGAAGAGGTCGGTCACGATGCCTCCTCTGTCTTTGCTCGGAGCACGATCATTGTGCTGTCGTCGTTCACACTCTGCCGGACAAAGCCGCCCCGGCATTCATAGAATGAGCCGCGCTTTATGGTGATGTCCCGACCGGCATCGTGAAGCTTTCCGACTATGCCCTTCTCGGTGTCTGTTTCAGGGGTGAGCACGATCTGCTCGATGCCATCCTCGATGTAGAGCGCGATCTTCATGCCGGTTCCCTTTCAGGCTCGGCCGATGCGCCGCCGTCATCGTGACGCGGGCGATCGGGAACGACCGGCACCGAGCCAGGCGCCTCTGGCCGTCGGCGAGGCGAGCGCGGCGCCGGCTCAACCAGCACGCGACGGTTTGGCCTCTCAGTGACGTATCGGCGGCCGGGGACGACGCCCTGATATTCGGCGTCGCTATGGTCGCAGCCGAAAGGCTTTCCACACGCCTTGCACGTCATTGGCCGACCCCCAGCGCTTCGCAGCGCGCTTTAGTATGGGGCGGCTGAAACCGTCCGCTCTCGCGATCCGTGATGCAGTCGAATGCATCGAGGGTGGCGTCTACCCCACGCCGAAACCCCGCCCGGTCCCCGACAGAATGCCCGAGCATGAAGGCGAGTGCGAGCAGACCGCCAAGAATAACGCCACTTTCGAGCGACTTTGCGGTTGCCCCCTTCATGCCGCCACCTGCGCGTCGCTGTAGGCCGCGATGAGGAAGTCGCGGATATGCTTATTGCGCTCGGTGCCACCCTTGCACTCGGCGATGAGACTGGCCCAGCCCGGCATGTCGAGCGTACGGACCCCGGCGAGAAGCCGAGCGCAATCAGGCTTCAATTCCTGATCGCCAAGCATGGCACAGATACCGGTGAAGACGGGCGAGCCGACGACCAGACGTTGGTCTTTGAACGCTTCGGCCATGATCTCCAGCGCCGTCATCACGACGCGCTCGCCGTACCGGCGCTTGGCCTTGCTGATGGCGGTGGTGAACGCGACCTCGCCCGGCGCCCATGCGCCAGAGCCGGTCTTGCGGCTCACGGTGAAGCCCGCGCTTTCGATCAGGCCCTTGATCGCAAGAACCTCCTCGTCGCCGCTGGCCTGCGCGGCGTGGAAGTCGTCGAGCCGGTTGATGGCGCGCCGCGCGCGGTTCATCGCGACGAACATGGCCGCCTCCTCCGCGACGCTATCGAAGACGAAAACGCAGCAGGGCAGATATTGAATATCCTGCCGCATCTTCGCCGCGGCCAACCGGTGCTGACCGTCGATGACAAAGAAGCCGTCGGTCCGCTTCGACACGACCAGCGGCAGACACATGCGCCAGTCCCATTTGCTGGCGATTTGATTGATCAGCGTCCGGCTGGGGCCGGTGTCGATTGACCGCTGATAGCTGTCGTCGATGCGCAGCTCAGATGGGTTCCGCATCTCGATCGAGGGCGGCATTCCCTTCGGTAGCGCGAATTTACGGGCGGCCGGAGCATTCGGCTTCGGCGGCGAAACCGTCCGCATTTTGAACGGCTTGGGGGTGGCCGGACGCGGCGCATTCTTCGGGTCCGGCTTGTCCGCCTCGTCAAGATCCGCGATGAACCTGCGAGCATCGTCGGCATCGGGCCGCGTGTAAGCGACGCCTTGCCGCTCGAACACGATCGCCCCCATATGGACGCGCGCCCGCAAGTCCTCGTCCTTCCCGATTTTGGTGCGGATCAGGAACGAGCCGTTTTCATCCGGCCGCCCCACGGCGTGCGCGAGCAGCCAGTCGGGCCAAGCGGACTTTGGCTGACCCTTGTTGATGAATGATGGGATGGTGCCGGTCATGCTGCCGTCTCCGGCCCGGCAGCCTCGGCGTCGATCAGGGCACAAAGCGCCCTGCGGAGCCGCTGAACCTCGAGAAACTGGTCGAGTCGATCCTTGCGTTCGGCCGGCGTGTCCCACTCTTCGCTTGCGGTCGCGTAGAGGCCGTTCAGCCTTATCACTGCCGTATCGAACGCATCCCATGCGATCTCGACCGGCGTCCTGCTAGAAGCCAGGTGCATCATCGTGCCTCCTCGAAAATGTAGTCGAACGCTTCGAGCGCGGCCGGATCGACCAGCGTTTCGCCAAAGGTCATGGCGCTGTCGTCGAACAATCGCTCGTCGAGCGAGCGCGGGCCGAACTTGCTCTCGAAGGCTGCGACCGTGCGGCTGGCGTAGCGCTTCGCTTCGCCAGCGATGTCGTCGGTCAGGCGACCCTCAAGGTGTGCGACGTAAAGGTCGCTCAGAGCGTCGTCGCGGCTGGCGTCGGACAGCCAGTGCGGCATCGCGGTAGCCATCTTCGCATAGGCATCGTCGCGAATTGGGCGGAACGGAACCCGTGGCGTCGTGTCTGATCGGCGAGGATGCCGCGCTCGCTCAATCATCTTGCGTTCGGCGCGCTGCGCGTCCGACAAATGGCGGAGATAACCGCGCGCGCCATTTTCGAGGATGCCGAACCGCTTCCCGATGTCGGAGAACCGATCGCCGCGAAGGATCGCGGCAACGATAGCGTCGCGGCGGGGGCTCGATCCGCGCCGGGGCCGCGAGCCTTTGGCGCGCTTCCGCTGTTCGTGCTCGGCGGCCGACAGATAGCGCGCATAATGCTGCGCGCCCTTCACGCCGATGCCCCACTGGCGGGCAATGCTCGCGTAGGTGGCACCGCTGACAATGGCCGCGATGATGGCCTGACGCCGCGCGACCTGCGCATCGCTTGCGCGGCCGGTCATCGCAGCACCTGTGCGGCCAGATCGGCGACGCCGATGCAGAACCATGCGAGGGCGCCAGCCACTAGCGCAGCGAGGACAGCCAGCGGGCCATCGTCGGTGTGGTGCGACCTCATGCGGCACCGCCCGGCCGGAAGCACCCGCCCTGAACGTGCAGGGTGAGGCTCAGCCACTCAATTTCGAAATACCAGCAATCGGCATAGTCGACGCCGTCGACGCTCTCGATCTGATAGCCGCTGGGACGGAACCGGATTTGGGGCAGCAGGCAGGTCTTGACCACATGCCATGTGGTGCGGGCCGCAGCGCTCATGCCGCCCTCTCCGTCGCGATCCGCTCAAGGTCGGCGTAGATCGCCTGCCACCAGTCGTCGGGGAAGTCGCAGAAGTCCTCGTACCGAATGCGGCAATAGGCGAGTTTCCAGCGGACGTTCGCCGCGTCGTTGGTCGGCGTAAGGATCAGCGCGTCTTCTGCGTCGCAGCGCGCATCGGTGAGCCTTTCCGTCGCGGCGATGATTTCGTCCGGTACAGCTCCGCCCCCGGCCTCCTGAACATCGCAAGCCGGAATAAAGACTGCATCATCATATTCGACCTCCGCGATACGGGCGATAAGGAAGCGCTGCATCGAGTGCTCCCACAAGATGGCGGGGACGTTCATGCTGCTGCCCCCTTTTGCATTGCTCGCAGGGATGCCATCGCCGCAACGACAAGGCGCTCGTGCCAATCCATGTCGCCGCCTTTGCTGACGAAATAGTCGAGGTCGCCGCGCTGGATCGCTTCGTTGTCAGCTTGGTCGCTGGTGCTGTTCTCGAGGAACGTCCAAAGCTGAACCTCAACGCCCTTAGGTGTGGCAGCGGTTGCCTGCTGGATCACGCCCTCTTGAGCGCAAATCATATCCATCGCCGCGCGCTCAACATCGTTGTCGTCACGATCGCGCGGAACGTTGTAGATCGCGAGAGCGGCCCTCCAGCTTTCATAGGCAGCGAGGATGCCGGCGTCTGGGTTGACGGTCATGCCACCTCTCCTTCTCGCGAATATGGAAGCAGGCGCTCGGCATCGATTGCCAGCATGGCCAGCGCCTCTTTGGCGCACCACCAGCCGTCAGATATGTCATTGGCGTGCATCGCCTCGATCTTGAGGCGCAGATCGGCGGGGTGCTCGGCCGGCGTGAGGTAAACGGCGTCGAGCGCGGAGGCCATCGCCGTGTGCTTGGCGTCAGAAGTTTCTTCGCATTTCTCGTCGGCGAGCATAAATTCTGCGGTCGTGCGGCGATAATTGTCAGCGAGGGCCTTCCAGATGCCGCGCAGGCGGACAGGGAGGGAGTGCGTGGTGAAGGTCATTCCACACCCCCAATCCGCTTCGCGTCGGCGAGGATGATTGCGATCAGCTCTTTCGAGCCCTCGTAGTCGTCCATTTCGTCGCGCGCGAAAATCTCGATCTTCTGCGCCAGCTCGGCGGAGGTCGCGACTGGACAACGCACAGCGTTCACACCGCTGTCCGTCATCGCATCGACCAACGGCGTGTAAGCGTCGTCATAGTGGCTTTGCAGCGGATCGTCCTGAGCGAGCGGACCCTGACACTGGTCACGATGCTTCTCGTAAGATTCGCGCGCGATCCAGTAGGCAGCGGCGTGGATGCTGAACGGCGTTTGGCTGGTGATGGTGACGCTCATGCCACGCCTCCCGCGAGGCGAATGGCCTCTTCAAACAGCAACTCGACAAGATCGGAGCTGGCGTAAGCGCAGGTATGCATTTCCTCGGCGAGAAAAACGCGGCGCTTTTCGTTGAGAGCGGCGATGTCGGGTGCCGGGCAGCGCAGCAGCGCAAGGGCCGCGACTTCGGTCGCGTCGTTATAAGGCGCCCGCCCGTCTTCCCATGCTTCGATTTCAGGGCAGATGCCCGAGACGCCTTTCGGCCGGTTTGCGGCGTCGAAGTCGTCGCGATCCTTCCACGACCGTTCCCAGTTGCGCAGCAAAATGGCGAAGGCGTCACCGTCGGGCCGCGTCACGATATTGGTCATGTCCCGGAGAAGCGACTGGATGCCTTCGACAAGATACGGATCGTCGGTGCCGTCGAGCACTTCGGAAAGGATATAGTCGGCCTTGGCTACGATCTCCGGCACGCTGATAGCCGGTGTCGCACGGAGGATGCAGTTCGCACGCCAGCGGGCATCGCCGATGGCTTCGTACCCGGCCTGATAGGGCGCGCCCTCGGCGCCTGTCGGCTCGCTCTCGTTCGGGAACGGCCCCGCCCATACGTTCCACGCTTCATCAAGATCGTGGACGACCCTGAGCACGTTGGTGAACGTCGGCTCGGCATTCCCGAGCACTTTGCGGACGATGCTGAAATTGTGGTTGGCGGCCTCCGACTGCCGCATCGCCGCGAGTTTCGCGGCCTCTTCCATATTGGTGGTATCGCGGACAATCCGCGGCGCTTTGTCGACGGCGGCCATGGGCCAACCTCCTGCTAGAGTGAGCAGGTGGATCGGCGGAGGCTGGCCCCTATCGCGGGTGGCCGAGCGCGTCTTTCCGTACCTGCATCACCGTCCTCGGCCCGGAGGCGATCAGGTGATGCGGCACTTATGCCGTGTGCTGTGGCACACTGTCAAGGCTGTTAGGTGTTTTTTAACACAACCCGTTTAATATCAGACCTTTCGTCCGATCCAGACGACGCGGCCGGCAATGAACACGTCGTCGGCGTCGACCTCTTCGGGCGGAATGGTGGTGTTGTCGGACATGATGCGAACCCGGTTCGGACCGACCGTGCGAAGCCTTTTGATCATCGCGGCGCCGTGAACGCTCAGCGCCCAGATGCGATCCTGCATGGTTAGATGCCGCTGCGTCCTGTCGATAATGACCTGATCGCCGTTGATCATTGTTGGGAACATGCTGTCCCCATCGCCTTCCGCGACAAAGAGCATTTCCGGGGGCGCTTGCGTCAAGCTGCGCAGGAAGCCGGGATCGAATAGAACCGGCATCTCGTCGGGATAGTCGTCAAAATTGCTGCCCGCGCCCATTGCGTAGCTAATATCGACGTGCCGGAGCGCAATAGCTCCGTCGCCAGCGTGGGCGGAAATCAAAGGCGCGTGGTCTGAAGGGGTGCCCTGCACCGGCCGAGCTCGGCCCAGCGCGTCCGGCAATAGGTCCGATAGCGACATGCCGAGGGCGGCGGCGAGCTTCTCGATCGTGCCGAGCTTGACGTCCTTGGTCATGCCTTGAAGAATGTCGCGCACGACGGTTTCCCCCAGCCCCGCCGTTCGGGCCAAGCCCTTCGCGCTTGCGCCCCGGTGCTTCATCGCGGATTCGAGACGAACCCGCAGGATATCGATGGCTGCTTCTGTGCTCATGCTTCCGTGTGCCAAAAAACCGGACTTTCCGCCATATGGTGATACAAAACACCTTTTTGCTTGAAAAGTGTTACCTGACACACCTATAGAAGCGGTTAATGACCGAAAATCTTCTAGACGAGATCGAACGCTTCCTCGCCATAACGGGAATGAAGCCGACGGCTTTCAGCATTGCTGCGACTGGCGGCAAGGATCGCCATCTCGTGCGGACCCTTCGGGCTGGGCGACAGATGTGGCCTGACACGCAAGGGCGCATCCGAAAGTATATGACCGAGTATGCGCTCGCCGCTGCTCTTCGCGACGCCGCCGCGTGACCGCCGTGCGCGGGGCCGGGCGCCTTCCTGACGCCGAGTTCAATCGGCTCATTGACGAAGCGATCGGGCGGGTAAATCTGTCCGACGTCATTCGCCCATACACGGTGCTGAAACCGCGCGGACGGGAATTGGTCGGCCTATGCCCGTTCCACGACGAACGATCGCCGAGCTTCGAGGTCAACGACGCCAAGGGCACCTATCACTGTTTCGGATGCAGCAAGGCCGGAAACGCGCTGATCTTTCTCATGGAGCGGACCGGCCTGAGCTTCCGCGACGCTTTCGAGGCGCTGATGGGCGACAAATTCCCGCCGGTGTCAGAGGAGGATCGCGCGCGCCGCAAGGCGGAGGACGCAGCCCAGCGCGCGGAGGCCATCGCCGACGCAAAGCGGCTTTGGAACACGACGCGGCCGGTGCTCGGCACACCGGGCGAAACCTATGTGCGCGCCCGCGGCATTACTGCGACCCTGCCGGCGTCGATCCGCTTCGGTCACGTTCCGCTCAGCCGTGACGATGACGGCAACTGGCGGGAACCGATGCCGGCGCTCGTCGGCGCTATCACGATGGGAACCGACCTTGTCGCGATCCAGCGCATATTCCTGCGCAACGACGGCAGCGACAAACGATGGCCCAAGCCGCGTCGATCGAAATTCAGCCTCGGCCGGGTGAAGGGTGGCGCCCTTCGTCTCGACCACGGCCGGGCGGGCTCCGAGGTCATAATCACCGAAGGGCCAGAAGACGGGCTGACCCTGATGCAAGAAATGCCGGGGGCCCGCGTGTGGGTCGCACTCGGCACCGACTTGATGCCTTCCATCGAATTTCCCCCTGACGTCGATAGCATCCTGATCGCTGGCCAGAACGACAAGGCGGGGCGCGGCGCGGTGGAGCGTGCCGGCGAAGCGCTGTTAGCGCGCGGATATTCGGTCCGCGACACCTACCCCGATCCGGCTTTCAAAGATTGGAACGACCAGCTCCGGGGCATCCGGCTATGAGCGGAGTCGCGGAGCAGGTCGGCCAAGCCGAGAACATCAACCCGCTGGCGAACCCGGAAGCCGAGCTGCGCCTATTGGGCGACTTCATCGCAGACAACCGCCTCATCGATCCAGCCGCCGACAAGCTTCGCCCGGTGGATTTCTCTGTTCCTCTCTACGGCACCGCGTTCGGGGTGATGATCCAGCAGGCCTCGGCCGGTGCGAATGTCGACGTCGTTACGATCGCGCCATTCCTGACCCAGTTCGAAGATTGGCCGAGGCTGAGCAGGAGTCTCGCGGCGGCAGACCTCAATGCCGGAACGCGCCAGCAGTCAAAGGCATATCTCGAACAGATCGTCGACCTCTCCCGCCGCCGCCGGATGGTGCTCGGTCTGCAAGAGGTGATACAGGGTGCGCGGACGCCTGATGTCGGATGCGATGAGTTAGTCGTTCAAGCTGACGAGGCTGTCGCCGAAATGGCCGACCAGACTGTCTCCGATGAGCAGGCGTCGGCCGGTGAGCATGCCCAACGCGTCATCGACAGTTTCGGCAAGCCCATCGTTGGCGTCCGCTGCGGCATCAACTCGATAGACAGGATCGTCGGGACGCTTCGGCCCTCATGGTTTGTCGTCGGGGGCGGGCGGCCGGGCATGGGCAAGACTGCGATGGTGTCGAGTTACGCCATCGGCGCCGGGCTCCGGGGCCATGCCACCCTCTTCTTCAGCCTGGAGATGTCGGCCGATCAAATCACGCGCCGAATGCTCTCCGACCTTTGCCACAGCAGAGATTTCAGCGTTCCCTATGAACAGATTCGCGATGGCACGGTCAAAGGCCGAAACCTCGAAGCCGTTATTGCAGCGAAAGATCGCCTCGACCAATTGCCTATCGAAATCTGCGATCGCGGCGGCCTGACGCTCGCCATGCTCGGTCGCCGCGTGCGGCGCCAGAAGCGACGCCTAGCCGCGCAGGGCAAGCGGCTTGAGCTTGTGATTGTCGATTATCTGCAACTGATGCAGCCGAGCAAGGCGGGCATGTCGCCTTACGAGGCTGCGACCGAAATCAGCAAGGGCCTCAAAGTCCTCGCGAAGGATGAGGGCCTGACCGTCTTCGCCTTGGCGCAGCTCAGCCGCGGCGTCGAATCCCGCCCCGACAAGCGTCCGGTCCCCAGCGACCTTCGCGACAGCGGCCAAATCGAGCAGGACGCCGACGTGTTGCTCTTCCTCTACCGCGAGGAATATTACCTCAACCGCAAAAAGCCCGCCGACGAGTTCGGTCCGAAATTCGAGGACTGGCGCAACGATATGGAGGCGGTGCGCGGCAAGATCGAGTTTCTTGTTCCCAAGCATCGGCACGGCGCGGATGGCCAGTCGCTCGGTTTCTTCTTCGGCGAAACCGTCTGCATCCGGGGATCTGATTTCTATTCGGCCGGGGAGGGTCAGGACTATGGCTGAGTTTCCCGCCCTGCCCTTGTGGACGGATGCCTATCTGGGCGACACGACCCATCTGACGACATTCGAGCACGGGGCTTATCTCTTACTGCTGATCGTGTCGTGGCGTGCGCCCGGCTGCCGCCTCCCTGACGACGACGTTCTTCTCGCCCGTTATGCGCGTGTGCCGGTCGGCAAATGGCGCAAGCTGCGCCCGATCCTGTCGCCGTTCTTCAAGATCAGCGAGGGCCATTGGCATCAATCTCGGTTGCAAGATGAATTTCAGCATTTGCAAAGCCGGAAAACCCAGCAGAGCGAAGCTGGTAAAGCCAGCGCCAAGGCTAAAGCATTGAAAAGAGGACATCGCGGCTCAACGCCCGTTGCCTCCCCGTTGCAACGAGATGCCAACGAGACGGCAACCCCCATACCCATACCCAGTTCCTTATCTAAAGATAAGGGCGCTGGCGCGCCGTCTGATGATCCTTTGAAGGATTTGTTCGATGCCGGAATCGCACTGCTGACCAGCACCGGCACACCGGAAAAACGGGCGCGCTCACAAATTGGGAAGTGGCGAAAGAAGATCGGTGAAGCCGAGACGCTCGCGGCCATCGTCGCCGCGCGCGACGCGAAGCTGAGCCAGCCGATGGAATGGATCGAGGCCCGCGTGCTGGCGATCGTTGAGCGCGCCGGGGCCGACGAAGATGAGGAGCGTGCGCTGAGCCGGGCGACCGCTGAACGCTATCGGCGAATGGGGCTGGCCGATGCAGGATCGGGAGGCGAGCATGCGAATTGAACTGAGCAACGTCGGCGGTGTCCGCGTCTCGCAGCACGCGATAAATCGCTACCGCGAGCGAATTGCCGATCTCAGCGACGAGATGATCATCGCCGCGCTGAGCGGGAAGGCGTTTCAGGTGCTGAGCCTCCTCGGTCATGGCGCGGTGCGGATGGCCTGCGGCGCTCGGGCGATCGTACAGGCCGGCACAGTCGTCACCGTGCTGCCGCTCGGCCAGCGTGTGCTGAACTGGCACCGCTTCAGCGCGACGGAGAATTTCTGATGCGCCACGAGCAGCACCTTCTCAGCCAGGCGGAGAGCATCGGCGTCATCGACGAGGTCAATTCGTGGATCCGACGCACGGGGACGAATTACCTTCGGCTCATCACCGCTGCCGGCGTTGCCCCGTCGACACGTTCGGCCGTCCGCATCCGTCAGCGCCGATTGACGATCTGCACAGCTGACAAGCTGCGAGCGGCGATGGCGGCGCATCCTCACGGCATCGCGCGGGGTGAGCATAAGGCTCGTGTCCGACTGGCGGCGCAAAAGACCCTCGATCGCCAGCGCGACCGGCACCGCCGCGACTTCCCAGCCGCCGCGATCATCGTCGATCGCACCCCCTGCCCGCGATGTGGCATCCGCCGCGATCTGGGCTGTGTCCATACTGGCCGGTTTTGAGCGCCAGCGTACCGTATGAAAGGATTAAGCAATGGCTGAACTCCACACCTGTAAACCTACCCTTGGCGCCGTCGTCGTCGCCGGTGTTGCGGCGCAGACCGACCCGCTGGCCCTTTTCGATGGTGGAAAGGCGCCCGCGTTTAATCTGGCGATCGGTGCGACCGAAGACATGCTGCGCGGCCTTCTGCGCGGTGAGCATTCGAGCCTGCACTTGAGTTTCAACGATCACGCAGCAAACTATCTCGACGCGACGAAAGAGCGCGCCGACGGCGATCTGCCTGATGATGAATGGGTTTCGGAATCGGAACGCGACAAGGCGCTCGGCCTCAATCAGGTATGGACGTTGCAATGGTATCCGAACAGTCCGGTGGGGTTCTGTCGCAAGCGCGCGTCGTCGCTGGACGCTCTGTTGAGCTGGGTGGCTGAGAATGGCCGTACAGCCTAAGAAAGCGAAGCCGCGAACCAAGCGCGCGAACAAAGCACTGGACCGCGATAAGGCGATCCCGGTCATTCTGGCCGGGGTTGCTGCTGGCCAAGCGCTGGACGTCGTATTGAAGGACAATCCCGATCTTCCGTCCCCGTCGACGTTCTGGCGTTGGCATATGGATGACGAGGAATTGCGGGATAATCTCGCGCGAGCCCGTGAAATGGGCGTCGAAGTTCATATGGACGAGGCGCTCGCCATTGCTGACACGCCGATGCCGGGCACGATCGTCACGCGCAAGCTCGACAAAGACGGCAAGGAATATGACGAGGTGCGGACCGAGGACATGCTTGGCCACCGTAGGCTGATGATCGACACCCGTATCAAGCGGGCACAGATGATCGCGCCGCGGAAGTATGGTCCTAAGCTCGACCTGACCAGCGACGGCGAGAAAATCCAGATGGATGACGTCTCGGTTGCCACGCGCCTCGCCTCGATCTTCTCGGACATCGAGAAGCGCGTCGCCAGTGGAGTTGATGACGCCGATGCCGCAGGCTGATCCTGCCTATCTCGACGCGCTGTGGGAAGCCGCGACGCCCGAAGAGCGCGAAGAAATCCGACGCCTGCTCGATAACGACCTTTCGCAGCACCTGTGGCGCGCGCAGGTTGGTCGCCAGTCCGAGGCGGCCGACAGCTTGGCATTCATCACCGGCTATGGCGGCGCTGCTGGCGGCGGTAAGACTGACCTGATTGCGGGCCTGTCGCTCTGCGATCATCAGCGCACCGCGATCTTCCGACACGAAAAGACGCAGACCGAGGGCATCATCCAGCGCATGGGCGAGATACTCGGCAGCAATGACGGGTACAATTCGCAGAAGTCCGTCTGGAAAACGACGGTCGCCAATATCCCCCGCCTGATCGAGTTCGGCGGCTTGGCCGACGCGACCGATCACCAGAAGTGGCAGGGCCGCGCGCACGACGCGAAGATGTATGACGAGGTGACGGAGCAGCGCGAGTTTCAGGTGCGCTTCACGATGGGGTGGACGCGATCGTCAGACCCGAAGCAGCGCTGCCGTGTCCTGATGACGATGAACCCGCCGACGACTGTCGCCGGCCGCTGGGTCATTCCGTTCTTCGGGCCGTGGCTCGACGAAGCGCATCCGAATCCCGCCAAGCCGGGCGAGCTGCGCTGGTTCACGACGATCAAGGGCAAGGATGTCGAGTGCGACGACGATCGCCCGTTCGTCATCTTTCAGGGCGTGCCGCTGTACGATTTCGACCCGACCGAGTTTCCGGTCGAAAAGATCATCCGGCCGAAGTCGCGCACATTCATCCCGTCGCGGACGAAGGACAATTATTTCTATGTCCGCTCGGGCTACATCGACACGCTGCAAGGCCTGCCTGAGCCGCTGCGTTCCCAGATGCTGGACGGCAATTTCAACGCGGGCGCCGAAGACGACGACTGGCAGGTCATCCCGTCGTCATGGGTGCAGGCGGCAATGGATCGCTGGCAACCCCGCCCCGAAGGCAAAGGAGAGATGGACAGCATGGGCGTCGATGTCGCTTGCGGCGGCAAAGACAACTTCGTCATCGCCCCGCGCTATGGGACATGGTTCGATGATCTGGTCAGTATACCCGGCCACGAGATACCGCAGGAGACGGCCGGCCGCGTCGGGGCTGCAAAGGTCCATATGGCCCGCCGCGATCGTGCTCCTGTTCATATCGATCTGATCGGCTGGGGCCTGACGGTTCATAACGTCCTGCACGAGGACGAGGTTCAAGTGATCGGCGTGAATGCCTCGCGTGGTTCGACCGAGACATCCGCCGACGGCATGTTCGGTTTCTTTAACTTCCGCTCCGAGATGGTGTGGCGGATGCGCGAGGCGCTCGATCCCGACAACAAGGTTCAGATCGCATTGCCGCCCCGTCCGATCCTGAAAGCTGACTTGTGCGCCTACCGATGGACGCCTGTTAAGGGGCCGAAAAAGACCATCGTGAAGGTGGGATCGAAAGACGACATGAAGGATGATCTCGGACGCTCGCCAGATGAAGGCGATGCGGTCATCATGGCAAACATCGACACGGTCAAGACGGAGGTCCGAGAGGCACTGGCAAAAGCACACGCCCGCCGATCGCATGACCCATATGCGGACCTGCACCAATGAATGAATATTGCGACATCGGGCTCCACGCGTTCGGCGACTGGCACGACACCGGCAAGGCGCTGATGCAAACGCGACGGTGCAAGCAGTGCCGGGTCACAGAAGAACGGGAATGGGTGCCTGACGACAAGCCCCTCGCCCGCTGGCGCGATCCCTATGACGATCTGACGCGCTGATCGGCAACCTAGCCGATAGATTTCAGCGGATATTGCGAACCCGCGCCGATTCTGCCATAGGCTCCCGAATGTCGACCACGACCCGCCTTCAACGACCGCGACCCACCAGCGAGAACTGGCGAGGGTAAGCGTGCGCGCTGCTCCCGCTTTCAGGGAGTAGCTCAGTTGGTAGAGCGCTCGGCTTGGGACCGAGAGGCCGCAGGTTCAAATCCTGTCTCCCTGACCATCAATTACCAATGTCGGTGTAGCTCAATGGTAGAGCTTCGGCTTCCAATCCCGAAGACGTGGGTTCGATTCCTACCGCCGATGCCATTCCCGCTTCGTCTAGTGGCAGGACGCCGCGTTTTGGCCGCGGAAACGGACGTTCGAACCATCCAGTGGGAACCAGCATGCCATTTTGAGCGCCGTTCATTCGTATCATAGCGTGGCCCGCGAAAGGGGCGCTCTATGGCTACGCTCAGCATTTGGGAAACGGTTCGCTCGACGTCGGGGTTGCCCGTTCTCCGCCTTGATGACCGCACAAATTATCAGTCGGTCACCTTCACCGGCACGGCTGCGGCATCTGCGGCGTTCGACGTCGACACCTCCATCATCACCGTGTTGGCGAGCGCAAACTGCGCGATCCGCGTCGGCTCGAACAACCCGGTCGCGATCGTGACGGATTACCCGCTGACTGCTGGGACGCTGCTCGATCTGGAAGTCCAGCCAGGTCAAAAGATCAGCGCGATCACGGTCTGATGCGCAAGCTCGGCCTCGGCCTTGGCATAAAGTGGGGTCGGCCGCCGCCACCCGACAAGGTGTTCACCAAGCTGCTAATGGGCTTCGACAGCGGCGTTGATGCGTCACAGGTCTTTGTCGATGAAAGCCCCGTTGCCCGCTCTGGCGTCACGATCGCCGGCGGAAGCTCCGCAGCCATTGCGACGGCGCAGAAGAAGTTCGGCCCGTCGGCCCTCAGCCTGCCTACAGTCGATGACTGGGTTCAATGGCCCGATAGCGACGACTGGTTCTTCGGCACCGGCCCCTTCACGGTCGAGCTATGGCACCGGCCCGACGCCATCACTGGCGTTCGGCAATTGATCGGCCAGAATCAGGATTTGAACGCCGGCGCAGTCAATGCGAGCTGGGCGCTCTACGAGTTCAACGGCGTCATTCAGTTCGCCTTCCACGACGCGGGGCTCAACGACTGGCGAACCGTATCGGGAGGTTCGGCCTCTGTCCTTTCGACGTGGGTTCACACCCTTGTCGACCGCGACCTCGACGGCAAGATCAGGGTTTATCGTGATGGCGTGATGGTCGGCAGCTACGCCTATACTGGCGCGCTTCGACAGGTTGCCACCGCATTGGCGATTGGCGCCGCGGCGGACGGCTCAGCCGATTATCTGGGCTACATGGATGAAATTCGCATCATGAAGGGTCGGGCCGCCTGCGCCAGCGATGCAGGCTTCACCCCTCCCGCCGCCGCCTACCCTCGATAGTCGCCTCCATTTTGAGCGCCGATACCCGCTGAAATAGCGTCGCCTCGAAAGGTGACGTCCATCATGTTCGCTATCTCTGCACTCCTGATCCTCGCCGCTGCCTACTGCGGTGGCGCGTGGCTGTGGTTGTCGTGGACCGGCATTCGCCAAGGTGCCCGCTATTCCTACGACCAGCATGTCGAGATCGAGCGGCAGACCTTCCACCTCGGCCTTTGCTTCATCCTCGCCCTCGGCCTGCTCGGCCTGATCTGGAAATAACCGTCATGTGCATGCCGAAAGCTCCCGATGTTCCGCCGCCTCCCGCTCAGCGGCAGACAATGAAGGCCCCTGAATCGAAGGTGCCGGGCATGGTCGACGATCCCATGCGTCGCCGTCGTGGCTATGCGGCGCTGATGTCGGGCGGGGCTCCGTCCCTGAACCCCGTGACGACATCAACTCTCGGTGGCTGAGCGCATCGACATCCGGGGCACCCCGTTCGTTCGCTTCGAATGCGAGTGCGGCCAGCGCCAGCAGACTCCCGAGCGCACGCCCGAGGCGTTGGAAAAGTTCGGCCCGGTGAAGTGTGCCCGCTGCGGCAAGGAACATACTGTCGATGGCTGAAGGCACGCTCTCGCTCAAGAAGGCGCCCGAACATGCGCCGAAGCTGGAAAAGACGCGCCGCGATCACGTCGAGAAGGTCGCGAGCGCGCTGAAGGCGCAGCGCAGCGACCATGAGGGCGACTGGTACTCCATCGCCGACTATTCGGGTTACGGCTCCATCGACACGCTTGCGACCAGCCCGACCGGCGGCAAGCGCCCGAAGATGCGCCAGTTGATCGACAGTCACCCGATCTTCGCATTCCGCACGGTCGAGGCCGGCATGTATAGCGGGCTGTCGTCGCCGAACCGGCCGTGGATCGAGTTCAAGTTCGTCGACACCGAACTGAACAATTATCAGGTCGCGCGCGAATGGCTCGATGCTTTTCAGGCTGTCATCTACGCGCTGTTCGACGCCTCGAACTTCTATCAGGTCGCGCGCCAGAATTATGGCTCGATGGCACGGTTCGGGCCGGCCGCGGGCATAATGACCGAACACCCGATCGAGGTTGCTCCCTGCATGGGCCTCGGCATCGGCACCTATTGGCTTGGGCTGAACGACGCCTTCAGCGTCGACACCCTCGTCCGCACATGCCCCATGACGGTCGATCAGGTCGTCAAGAAATTCGTCGGGCGGCCGGGCGGCAACTACGACTGGGCTGCCGTCTCTACTGCCGTGCGCAACAAATGGGACGCCTCGAATTACGGTCATATCGTCCAGTGCAAGCAGCTCATTGAACCCGGCGCGAATGAAGCGTGGGACTCGGTCATCTGGGATTGCAACGACGACCGGAAGGACGGGCTGCTAGAAGCGAAGCGCTACAGCGAGCAGCCGTTCTGGGCGCCGCGCTGGATCACCCGCGACGGGGACGCGCCGAATTATGGTCGCGGCGTCGGGCACGACTGCCTCGCCGACATGCGCGAACTTGCCATGCAGGCCCGGCGCAAACGTGAATTGACCGATCTTCTCGCCAAGCCGCCGACCGTGGGCCCTGCCCGCGATCTCGATATGCGGCCAGGTGCTCATACCCACGTCGCGGATATGTCACAGGTCTCGGCCGTGAAGCCGATTTACGAGGTCCAGTACGGCGCGATTCAAGCGGTCCGCGAAGACATCAAAGACATCAAGCAGGCCATCGATCGCGGCACCTACGCCGACCTCTTCATGGCGATCACGAACATGCCCGGCATTCAGCCGCGCAATGTCGAGGAGCTGCTGAAGCGCGATCAGGAAAAGATGTCGCAGATCGGCCCCGTCATTGAGATGGTGAATGACGACATGCTGCCGGTCGCGGTCAATCGCATGATCGGCATCGCGCGCCGGGGCAACCTGATCCCGCCAGCGCCGGAGGAATTGCAGGGCAAGGCACTGAAGGTCGAGTTCGTTTCGGTCCTCGCGATGGCTCTCAAGATGCTGGGCCTCTCGACGACCGAGCGTGTTGTCGGATTCGTCGGCTCGCTGGGCTCGATCTTCGGCCCGCAGGTGCTCGACAAGATCAATCCCGACGCGATTATCGACGACTATGCCGAGCGCGCGAATATGCCGGCGAAGGCGATCCGCGACGCGGCCACGGTCGACAAGATGCGCGCCGATCGCGCGCAGCAGCAGCAGATGGCCCAAATGGCCCAAATGGCACAGCCCGCCAAGGATGCGACAACGGCGGCGCTCAACATCGCCGAGATGTCCAACGATACGGCGCGTTACTGATGGCGTCTCGCGGTCCTGTCCCTCCCGCCGATCGCGAGGAACTGCTTCGGCATCCTGCGTTCCGGCGCGTCCTTTTTGAGATTTATAGGGCGAGCGGTATCACCCGGTTTACTCGCGAAGAGCAGCAACGCCTTTTCCATGAAGGCAAGCGCTCCTTGGGGTTGGACATTCTCGGTTGGTTCTCCGCGACGCCCGCGGAGCCTGACGACGCCATCGCAATGGCGATCGAGGCCGGGAAACAACTCACACCCCCCAAAGGAGCGAAGCATGACGATCAAGAACCCCCTGAATAACCACCGTTCAACCCGCATCCGGCTGCTGTCCGGCTCTTGGCTTTCGCCGATCGAGCGACGGATGGGCCGCGTGATGCGCGCGCCGGATGAGCATGTCGAAACCGATCCGCCCGCCGATGCCGCTGAAACTGAGGCGACTACGGCGCTCGGCGATGCCGCCGCCGCCACCGACGCCCCTGCCGACGACGGTGCGGCCACGGATGCGGTAGCTGCTGGCGATAAGGCCGACGGCGACCAGTCAGACGCCGACAAGGCTGCGGCCGATGCCGGCGCTGAATCGATCGTCGGCGCCCCCGAAGCCTACGACGTCGAGGCGTTCACAATGCCCGAAGGTGTCGAGTTTGACGCCGAACTGTTCGATCTGGTCAAGGATGACCTGAAGGGAATGGATCTCAGCCAGAAGGGCGCCGAGCGCGTCGTCGGGCTGTTCGCCGATAAGGTCGCCCCCAAGATCGCCGAGCGCGCCGTCCAGCAGCTTGACGATCACGCGGCCGAACTTCGTGCAAACATGGCCCGCGACCTTCAGGCCGACAAGGAAGTCGGCGGCCCGAAGCTCAAGGAGAGCCAAGCCTACGCCGCGAAGGCAATCGCGCACTTCATCCCTGACGCGGCTGTCCGCTCGGACTTCTCGAAATTCCTGAACGAAAGCGGCCTCGGAGACCATCCGCTTCTGACCCGCGTCATTGCCGGCGCTGGTCGCGCGATCTCCGAAGCAAGCACCCCATCGGCCGAAACGGACACGGCTGGACTTACCGCATCCCAGAAATTTTACGGACGATAGAAAGGCATAAGACATGACTGTTCTCGGCTCTCAGCTTCACACGCTCGCCGACCTCACGGCCCGCCTCGATCCCGACGGCAAGGTCGCGGTCATCGGTGAATGGCTCTCGCAGCAGAACGAGGTTCTCGAAGATCAGCTTTGGGAGGAAGGCAACCTTCCGACCGGTGAGCGCACGACCGTTCGCACCGGCCTGCCGACCGTCACGGCGCGCGGCCTAAATCAGGGCGTTCCGCGTTCGAAGAGCCGCGTCGCTCAGATCGACGAGGGCGTGGCATGGTTCGAAGGCCAGAGCGACATCGACCGTCAGGCCGCGATGATGTCGGGCAACCCCGACAACTATCGTCTGACCGAAGCGACCGCGTTCTACGAATCGCTCGGGCAGGCGAACGCGCAGACCCTGTTCTACGGCAACGCCGCGTCGAGCCCAAAGGAATATACGGGGATGTTCCCTCGCTATAACAGCCTGTCGGGATCGACGAAGGACCAGATCATCGACGCTGGCGGCACGGGCACCGACAACAGTTCGATTGCCCTGATCGTATGGCACCCGATGGGCTTCAAGGGCATCTATCCCAAGGGCTCGAAGGCCGGCATCACGCACATCAACGTGACGGCTGGCACCGGCACCGCTGACGACGGCTATGAAACTGGCGCGTACATCACCGATGCCGACGGCAATCGCTTCCTTGCGGTGTCGGACAACTTCATCTGGAAGACCGGCCTGTCGATCAAGGATTATCGCCGCGGCGTTCGTATCGCCAACATCGACAAGTCGCTCCTGACGCCGAACTATTCGACCGGCGCACAGATCGAAATGCTGATGGCACGCGCACTTGAGCGTGTGCAGGGCCTGACCCTGCCGGGTGCGAGGGCAGCATTTTACATGCCGCGCAACATCCGCGAGAACTTCCGCATGCAGCTCGTCAACAACGCCAATAGCTCGAACTTCTCGTACGAGACGGTCGGCGGCAAGCCGATGATGGTGTTCGGCGGTGTGCCGGTTCGCGTCGCCGACGTCCTCAAGGCCGACGAAGCCCGCGTGGTTTGATCGAGACAAGAAAGGAATAGATCAATGCTTACCGATCGCGAAATGACCTTCTCGAATAACCAAGCGGTTACGACGGGCACTCAGGTCTCCACCGACGTTTACGACCAAGGCGTCGCAAACGTGAACATCAACACCGGCCGCGAGCTTCAGGTGTTCGTCAGCGTGACGACCCTGTTCGCCAGCGGCACCAGCCTCGCGGTGAACCTCATCCAGAGCGCAAACTCGGACCTGTCGTCCCCTGACGTGCTCATCGGTTCTGGCGTCATCGCCGAGGCCAGTCTGACCAAGGGCGCCGTCCTGCTGCGCGCCGCGGTCCCTCGGACGACCAAGCGCTATCTGGGTCTTCAGTTCGTTACCGTCGGCACCCACACGGCCGGCACCGTCTGGGGCGGGATCGTTCGCGATACCGACGACACCCTCATCCCCGCTGCCAACACCGGCTACTAAGGAAGGGCCTGAATCATGGGTAAGATCATCCAGGCGATCGTTCGCGGTCCCGAAAACTATTTCGATGGCGAGTTGCATCCTCCCGGCGCCATCGTCGATGTCGATGAGGACTTCGTCTCGGACGAAGACGAAATCGAAAAAGAGATCGAGGTGACCCTACCGACGCCTGTCGTTGTCGATGGCAAGCTCCAGCGCACGTTCAAGGAAACGGTGCGGGTTCCGGTCCGCTTCCGGCCGCTTGGCTCTGAACCGACCATTGCTGGCCCAGTGACGACTGCCGAGATCGCGACCGGCGGCGACCTCGATCGCCTCAACGTCACCGACTTTCTCAAGGGCGGCACCGATGACATCGTCAAGGCGATCGTCAACGGTAATGTCGATGACCACCTCGGCGCGATCGAGCAGGGCGAGCTTGGCCGCAAGGGTCCGGCACGCGCTGCCGTCAAGGATGCCATCGCGGCACGACTGGCCGCCAAGGCCGGTTAATCCGCCTTCTTGTGGACCACTTTCCTGTGGGGTGAAGGGTCGGGCGCTGCGAAGCGTTCCGACCCTTCGTTTTGAGCGCCAATAGGGGGCGGCCTAGCGTTCAACCATGGCAGCGCATCCCACCCACCCGCGCGGGTCCGCCCGCAAACCGAAGAGGCCCGCACCCACCGAACGGCGCCGCGTCGCCGCGCTCGAAGAAGCCGTGGAGCAGTTGCAGGAGGCCGCCCCGTAATGGCCCGCAACATCGTTCAGATATGCAATGAGGCAATCTCCGACCTTCCGGCGCACGCAATCACCGGCATCGAGGACACCCGCACCGAAGGCCGTGAATGCAACCGCCACCTGAACGGAGTGGTTGCGGACCTGATCGCTAGCCACGACTGGACATTCGCTCGACGTCGCATCTCCCTCGCCCTTGTTGCCAATGATCGCGAAGGCGAGTGGGCCTATGCCTACGCGCTGCCGGATGAGATCGTGTCGCCGATCGTGCTTGTGCGGGACCATAGCGCGTCGAGTGCTGGGGTTGTCGTGACGCCGATGCTCTATTGGCCAACGATCAGCGCCGGGTACGAGCTGATCGATTACACGCTCGCCGACAATTTGCTCTACACCAATCTCGAGTTCGCCATGCTCGAATATTCGCTCGACGCGGTTGAGCCGAACAAATGGCACCCGCTGTTTCAGCAGGCCGTCATTCGCTTGCTCGCCGCTCGCATCTACCGACCCGTCATGGGCGGCAAGGCCGACACGCAGGAATGGCTCGTGAAACAACAGGCAGCGCGCGCGGCCCTGAACGAAGCCATTGCCGATGATCTCAACCGCTTCCCGCGGCGCCGCAAAGACTTCGTGCCTGAAGCCGTGCTGGCCCGCGGCGCCGGTTGGCCGGTGACCCGCTGATGCCGAGTGTCAGCAAACGCAATTTCACGCGCGGGATATTCTCTCCGATCGTGCAGGCCCGCCGTGATGTCGATGCTTGGGCGGCCGGCGCTCGACGCCTGCAAAACGTGACGATCCTGAAATATGGCGGCGTCCGCAAGCGCCCGGGAACGCGCTTCGTCTACAAACTGCCTGCTGATGATCAGGACACGCGGCTGATGCCGTTCACCTATTCGCCGGGCCAGAGTTACGCCCTGCTGATGGGACAGGCGACAATGAAACCTCTGGCGCTGGGCGGCGCCGTCCTGTCTGAAGGTTTTGGGATTACCGCAATCACAGCGGCGAACCCCGGCGTCGTCACTGCGCCCTTCCACGGACTGGAAAGCGGCGCCGAAGTGTACCTTTCCGGCTTCGAAGGCATGGACGAGCTAGACGGTCGTGTCGTCACCGCAACTGTTCTCGATGATGACCGGTTCAGCATCGGCGTCGACACGAGCGGATACGTGCCCTTCGTGTCGGATGACGGCGATGTTCGTATTGAGCCTCCCGTCCCTCCTCCGCCGCCTCCTGTCGTCCCCGCCCCCACGCCCGCGCCGACCCCTGCCCCGACTGTTCCGCCTGGTGGTGGTGGCGGTGGTGGTGGCCGCTTCAATGAGCAGCACCTTCAATAATGGCCGTCTATCCCCTCTATAAGATGGCGACTCCGTACAACGCCCCTGAGCTGGTCGAAATCGACTATGCCCAGTCGTTCGACACCATCTATCTCGCCCATGAATATTACCCCGTGTCGAAGCTGGTCCGCGCGGATCATGCCGACTGGACATATAGCGAGGTGGCGTTTTCGCCCGGCATTGGTCCGCCTACGGCGGTCTCGGCCGTTGCCACCGTCGCCAACACGGACGCGGAAAACTCGGGCGATTCCTATTTCCCCCAGACCTATTCCTATATCGTCTCGGCTGTGAATAAGGACGGGCAAGAAAGCCGCGGATCGAGCCCTGACAGCGCGACGAACGACACCGAACTGCCGCGCAACTATACCACGATCACATGGGCGGCCCCTGCGGGGGTCGTCGACTATTACCGGGTGTACAAAGCGCACGAGAGCGGCAGCTATGGCTATATCGGCGAGACAAAATCGCTGAGCTTTGTCGATGACGGTTTCCAGTCCGACTATGCCGACGCGCCGATCGAGGCATTCAATCCGTTCAACGCCGTCGGAAAATACCCCGCGCGCCTCGGATTTTGGGAGCAGCGGCTATGGTTCGGCCGCATGACCAGCAACCCAAACGGCGTCTTCGCATCGCGATCGTCTGACTTCGAGAACATGGATTTTGCGCGACCGCAGCGCGAGAACGACAGCATCGCCATGTCGATCGCGACGGGCGAAAGCAATGTCATAGAGGCGTTCATTCCGATGGACCGCCTCATGGTTGGCACCAGCGACAACATCTTTTCGCTCGTCGGCCCGAATGATGACGTCCTCGTCCCGACGCCGCCGCCCGGTGCAAAGCGCCACGTCGGGCGCGGCATCGCCCAGCCCAAGCCTATCATGGTCGGCGAGGTCGCGTTCTATCAGCCACGTGTTGAGACGGGGCTGCGGACGATCGGCTACTCGTTCGAGATTGACGGCTACAAATCTAACGACGTCTCGATCTTCGCGCCTCATCTGTTCCAAGATTTCCGCATCATCCGCATGGCCTATCAAGCTGAGCCGGGCTCGGTGCTGTGGTGCGTCCGCAATGATGGCGCCCTGCTCGCCTTCACATGGGAAGCTGAGCAGCAGGTTTGGGGCTGGACGGAGATGGACGTCGGCGGGAAGGTTCTCGACGTGTGCTGCGTGCCTGAAGGAGAAGAGAGCCGCGTCTATCTGACTGTCGAACGCGAGATCGGCGGCGAGACCGTTCGATATGTCGAGTATCTCGACCGCCTGAAATGGACGGACTATCGCATCGCGTCGTTCCTCGATTGCTCGAAGATCTATGTCTTCGACGAGCCGCGGACTGAAATCCTCGGACTGGCGCACCTCGAAGGCGAGGCCGTCACTGTTCTGGCTGACGGCTTCAAGGTGCGAACGACTGTCGAGAACGGAGCGATCACGCTGGTAGAGCCGGCGTCCCGTGTCATCGTGGGCTTGTTGTTCGACGCGATCGTCGAGACGCTGCCCCTGCCAGCTGAGGGCAACAAGAAGATCACGGACGAAATCTTCGTCGAGTTGGTCAACAGCTTCGACGTCCAAGCCGGTAGGCTAGAAGATGAACTGGAACTGCTGACGACGCGCAAGGAAGGCGAAATTGGGGAGCCTATCATGTTCACCGGTCTGCCCGAGCCCGCCCGGCCTCAGCAGCTCGTCGACCGGGAATCGACGATCATCGTCAAGCAATCGAGCCCTTATCCGATGACGATCGCCGGTCTCTATTATGGCGTCGAGGGTCGCGGGTGAAGTTGGTCGAGGCCGACACTTCGCACATACCGTTTCTCGCTGACCATATGCGCCCAGCCGACGTGATGGAGTGTGCCGCGATCGGCCGGCGACCGGTGAGCGCGCTCACCAACGCCCTCAGGTCGTCACTCTGGGCGCTGACAGCGATCGTTGATGACCAGCCGCACGCGATGATGGGCGTTACTTCTCGCAGCATGGTTGAGGCCGTCGGCGTGCCGTGGATGCTGGGGACCGAACGCATCTATGATCATGCCCGCGATCTTGTCCGGTACGCGCCGGCCATCCTCGCTGAAATGCACCTGACGTTCGACCGTCTCGAAAACCTCGCGGCGGCCGATAACGACCGGGCCCTTCGTTTCCTGCGGCACGTCGGTTTTGAGATTTGCGCAGAGCCTATCAATGTCGGCGGAACCTCGTTCGTTCATTTCTTCAAAGGGGCGTTATAGCCGTGTGCAATCCCGCTCTTCTCGCTGTCGGCGCAGCCGCGGTTACGGCGACGGGCCAGATACAGGCCGGCATCTACCAGAGCCAGATGTCGCGGTATCAGGCGCAGGTAGCTGAGCAGAATAAGCAACTCACCCGTGAGAACGCGGCTGATGCGATCGTGCAAGGGCAGGATCAGCAGCGCCAGCTCGGCCGGGAAGTGTCGGCCCGCGTCGGCGCGCAGACCGCTCGCATGTCGGGAAACAACGTAGACATCACTTCAGGATCGGCGGCGCGCGTGATTGACGACACGCGCATGATCGGCCGCGAGGATAGCGACGCGCTGAACGAAAATATCCGCCGCAAGGTCAAGGGTTTGCAGGTCGATGCTTGGAACTTCGAAAGCAGGAAGCGAGCATCGAAGGCGGAAGGCAAGCAGGCTCTCGTGGCTGCTGGATTTAGTGCCGCGTCGACCCTCCTCGGCGGTGCGACGCAATATGCGAAATTCACCAGCGGGGGCGCATAATGGTTAGCGTTCCCGTCACTCCCGGCCGCTCTATCCAAGTGCAAGAACTGCCGTCGCAGCGGTTCAACTATTCGGAATCGCGGAACTTTGTCGGCGAAGCGTTGCAGCAGGCAGGCCAGCAACTCAACCGGGTCGCGTCTGGTTGGGATGAGGTGCAGGCAACCTATGACGAGGCGGCGGTCAAAAAGCTTGCCGTCGAAGTCGATCAGCGCAAGCGCGAACTGCTCTACACTGGCGACGATCCGTTCTTCAACAAGCAGGGGTTCGACGCTGGCGACGCGCGCGGCGACGTCGAAGCGCGTTTCACTGAGCTTCGCGAGGAAGCGATGCGAGGCGCGCAGAACGATCGCCAGCGCAGTATGTTGACCAATGTGCTCGAAAAGTCGTTCGGTGACAGCCTTGTCGATGTCGCCAAGCACACGACATCGCAGCTCAACGTTGAATGGCAAAAGCAGACCGAGGCGCGCCTCGCCGGGTTTCAGCAAGACGCCGTGCGGCTTTATAGTGACCCAGAGCGGTACGCCGATAACATCGCGGGCGGCCTCCTCGAAATCCAAGGCGCTGCCGAGCGTCAGGGCTGGTCAGAAGAGCGGGCAGACGAGGCCGAGGAACGGTTCATTTCCGGCGTCCATACCTCTGTCATCACCGGGCGGCTTACCGCTGATGACATTGACGGCGCGCTCGCGATCTTCGAAAAATATCGTGACGACCTCTCGTTCAACGATGCCCAGTCCATTCAGGATAAATTGCGGCCCGCGATCCAGTACCGACAAGCCGAAGACGACGCGCTCATCGCGCTCGGTTCCGTCCCCACCTCGGGCCCTGACGAAACGCCGACACCGGGAGTCGCCGCCGATCTCCATACCCAGCTCAAGGCGATCGAGAGCAACGAGAGCGGCGGCAAGCAATTCGACAAGGGCGGGCGTCCTTTGACGTCCAGCGCTGGCGCGATCGGCGTCATGCAGGTCATGCCCGGCACCGCGCCCGAGGCCGCGGCTTTGGCCGGCCTCGCTTGGGATCCGAAACGGTATCGCGAGGACGAAGCCTATAACCGCGCGTTGGGGCAGGCTTACTATAAAGAAATGCTGCGCAAGTTTGGTGGCGATCCGGTCAAAGCCGCCGCCGCCTATAATGCGGGGCCGGGCAGCGCTGCGAAGGGAACGGGCGTTAACGGCGCGATGGCGCGCGCGCGAAAGGCTGGCGAGCCCGACAATTGGATTGCTTACCTGCCTGCCGAAACTCGCGATTATGTCGACAAGTTCCAAAAGAAGACGGGGACGTCGGTCGGCGGGAGCAGCGAGGCCCGCAAATGGGATTTGTCCGCGGCGTACACTACCCTTGAGGATCGCGCGAAACGCGAAGGATGGACGCCCGAGCGACTTGAGCGCGCGCGCCAGCGTGTCGATGAGCACGTTCGCCGGGATGAGATGCTGGACAAGCGCCGCGATGACAGTGAATGGGATGCAGCCCTCGGTACGGTGGATAGCCTGGGGGACAACTTCACCGACGTCTCGCAGATTCCGAACTTCGATCGTCTCTCGCCCGACCGCCGCGTCCAACTTCGCAATTCGGCCGATGCCAATCGCCGCGCCATCGCGACGGGGCAAGAGGTCAAGGCGAACGGAGACACCTCGATCATCTTGGGCAAACTCGCGATCGAAGAGCCCGACGCCTTCCTGAAAGTCGATCTCCGCGAGTATCGCGGGAAGGTCACGGCGGCGGAGTATGACGAACTGCAAAAGTCCCAGTCGCGGATCAGCGCCAACCCCGCCGAGCAAAAGTCCCTGCTCGGCGTCGTAAGCGGTGCGATCAACGTGTTCGCCACGCCTGACATGAAGCTCAGCGGCGAGCGCAACGGGCTGCGCCGAAACCGTGTGGCAAATGCGATGCTGACCTATCTCACCAAGAACGTCGACCCGAAGCGCCTGCCCACCGATAGTGAGCGTCGTGCGGCCTTCAACTGGGCTGTGGGTGAAGTCGGCGGGAGCATGCGCGCCGACGATGAGGCGTTCGATGTCCCCGCCCAATTCATCAACGCCTATGGCGCGCGTATCAAGCGGCAGACCGGTGCATGGCCCAGCAACAGTCAGATTAAAGACGCGTGGGCACGTAGTCAGGCAAACCAATGATCATCGACGACTTTCTGGGGCCGCGCCAGCGCAGCCGCCGCTCCGATCCTTTGGAAGAACAAGCCCGCAAACTCGCTGATGAGGATGCAGGCCAAAACCTCTCTACGGGCCTGCTGCTCGCCGGTCCGCCCGATGTCATCGGACAGTCGAACCGCTTGGGTCGTAGCCTCGGTGTCCCCTCGCCGATCGTCGAGAGCGATCTTCCCGGCTTCCAGCGCCAGAAGGATATTCAGAACTTCGTCTCGACGAGCATGAAGTTTGCCGGGATGTCCGTCTGGGCGAGCGAGCCGCGAAACGCTGCTCTTGCGGTTGACGACAGCGATAACCTCGGCCTGCTCGGCAGCGCGTGGCAGGGCATCAAGAATATCGGATCGTCTCTGAAGGCGGGCACCTATGATATGATCGGCAACGTCGGCGACCTCACGGCCGGCGTCATTGAGAACGAAATCGCACAGACGCGCGCGAACTGGGCGGACCCGAACAGCGACATCAACAAACTGGGGCTCGGCGCACTCGATCAAAAGCTGACCGGTCCCGTCCTCGAAATGCTTGAGGAATATCAGAAGTGGAATGAGCGCGAGGCAAAGGGCTTCACGAACAAGGCGGACGACGCCGGGCCGGAATCGTCGGGGTTTGTCGTCGACAACCTCCTTTTGGGCGTGCGATCGATGCCGAACACGCTGTTCGGGATTGGGCTCGGCGTCGCGACCCGCAGCCCCGGCGCCGCATCGACGTTCATTGCCGTACCGACCGCAGGCGCCGCTTATCGGCAGGCCCGCGACAAGGGGCTCGATCCCGGCAAGGCGATGGATTTTGCCATCACGCAGGGCGGCATCGAGTATCTGACCGAGCGTCTGCCCGCATCCCAATTGATAGGCGACATCGCGAAGAAATCACCGCTCGGGAAAAAGCTACTGGGTCAGTTGCTGACCGAGGTTCCCGGTGAACAGGCGGCGACGTTCCTGCAAGACATGTCGGAATGGGCAACGCTTAATCCCGAAAAGACCGTCGGCGACTTCATGCGCGAGCGCCCTGAACGCGCCGTGCAAACGCTCCTCGCCACCCTCGGCGGCGTGGGCGGAACGGTCGGCGCGGTCACGCTGATCGAGAAGTCGGCCGGCGCTGGCAAGAAACTCGCCTCCCGCGTCGACCGGAGCCAGCAGGCGCAAGACGAGTTGGAATTGCTCGACGCTGCCGCAGCGGCGGCCGCAGCCTCAAAGGTTCGCGGTCGCGACCCTGAAGCGTTTAAATCCCTGATGGACGCGCTGGCGGAGGAAAGCCCGACAGACAAGATATACATTCCCGCCGAGGATGTCGTCGCCTACATGCAATCGGATTCCTACGACGGGTCTTTCGACCAGTGGAGCGAGCAAGCCTATGAGGCTGAAGGACTCGGCGGCGATCTGGTCATTCCCATCTCCGAGGCTCTTTCAAAGCTGGCCGGAACGCAGGCATGGGATGCCACCCGCGAGAGCATGCGCCTTTCGCCGGGCGGTCTATCGCCAAAGGAAGCACAGACCTTCGACGACGCGCTGGCCGACATCATTGCGGAGATGGAAGACACCGACATCGCCGCACCGACCGGCCGCGATGCGCTATTCCAGTCCATTGCCGACAAGCTGATGAACGCCGGTTACACGCCGACGATGGCGCGCACGCAGGCCGAGTTGCTCGCGCAGCGATATGCGACCCGGCAGGATCGCCGCGGGCGGCATGTGGCAGGCGATGAATTTGCAGGCGTCGAGGTGCGGCAGATATTGCCCGAAAGTGTCGCGCTCGCGCAAAAAGCTTCCGGCCTTGATCGCGTCATCGACGCGATGCGGCGCGGGGTGAAAGGCGAAAGCCTCGGCCCGTCTCTGCTCGAATTTATCGCCAAGCGCGGCGGCATTGATGACCCGGGCGGCGACATTACCTCTATGGGCGGCGAGGCATGGCACAAGGGCAAGCCGGGGACGCGCAAGCTCATCAAACCGACCGACAAACGCCAGGGCGATATGCTCGGCGCCAGCGGCCCCCGTGATACCTCGCCGGAGCTGGTGCTGCGCGCCGCGATCGATGCTGGGTTTTTCCCCGAATTGGAAGGCCGCGAGATCGTCGATGCGAACGACGCAATCGACAATCGCGTCCTGCTCGACGCGATCGGCGCCGAACTGTCCGGTACGAAGCGATTTGCCCGCGAGCGCGACACCACGTTGACCGATGGCGCCAGCGAACTGGAACGTCTGCTACGCGAACGTAACGTCGACCCTGCGACCGCCACTCGAAAGGAAATCAACGCCGCTGTCGAAGCCTACGCGGCTGAACAGGAAGCCGGACAGGCGTTCGACCAAGAGAAGGAAAGCGGGCCGCGCGGCCGGATCGTCTTTCCCGAATCCGGTTTTGACGGCTTCAACGCTGTCATTGAGCTTTTCAAAACCCGCGACCTGTCCACCTTCTTGCACGAAACCGGCCACCTCTGGCTTGAGGAACTGCGTCACGACGCCGCCGATCCCGAAGCCGCTGATTCCGTGCTGGCCGACTGGGTCATGGTCGAGCGTTGGTTCGCGTCCAACGGCCATCCGATCGTTGATGGAGTGATCCCCGTCGAGGCGCACGAGATGTGGGCGCGCGGCGTCGAGCAATATTTGATGGAAGGCAAGGCCCCGGTGTCGTCGCTTGCGCGCACCTTCGAGGCGTTCAAGACCTGGCTGACGAATATCTACCGCTCGGTGAAGCGCCTCAACTCCCCCGTCACGGCGGACATTCGGGGGGTGATGGACCGCCTCATCGCGACCGACGACGAGATTGCAGCGGCTGAAGGCCAGCAAGCCATCGACCTGATGTTCGAAGATGCTGACGCGGCCGGGATGACTGTCGAGGAATATTCTGCCCTGCAAGACCTTGCCAATTCAGCGCGCCAGAAAGCGAACGACGCGCTGCTCGCAAAGGTCATGGCGCCGATCCGCGCGCGCGTCACGAAAGAGCATCGTGAGCGCGCTGCGGTCGTGCGCGATGAAGTCTCAGCCGACGTCGATAGCCGCGCTGTTTTCCGCGCCATCAAGGCCCTGCGATCCACGCCGATGGATTCGGACCTGATCCGCGAGCGCATGGGCGACGACGTTATCGCGCGCCTCCCGCCGAACGTGCCGCCGCTCGTGAAAGCGGGTGGCGCGAACCCATCGGACATCGCTGAGATGGCGGGCTTCGGCACCGCGCAGGAGATGGTCGATGCACTCCTCGCCGTAGAGGTGAGCCGCAAGGAAATGCGGGAAGCCGGCGATAGTCGCTCGGTTCGCACCGCACTGATCGAGCAGGAAGTCGAGCGCATCATGAATGAGCGCTACGGCGATCCCTTCACCGATGGCACGATCGAGGACGAAGCGCTCGCACTGATCCATAACGACACTGCGGGCGAGGTGATGGCGGCCGAACTGCGCGTTCTCGCGCGCACGACGGGTCGCACTCCGACGCCATACCGCGTCGCCCGCGAGTGGGCCCGCAATCGCGTCCGCTCCGGCATCGTTAACGATGTGTCGAGCGCGTCGGCTATCCAGCGCTATCAGCGCGCGGCGGCGAAGGCTGGCCGCGCTGCGATGGATGCCGCCATCGCGGGCGACCGCAATGCCGCCTTCCGTGCCAAACAGCAGCAAATGATCAACAACGCGCTGGTCGCTGAAGCGAAGGCTGCTCAGGAAGACATTGAAACCGCACTCAACCGCCTCGGCAAAGTGGCGAAGCGACGCACCTCGCCATCTATCGATCAAGATTACCTGGAACGCGCGCAGGGGCTTCTTGAGCAAGTCGATCTCCGCCCGCGCTCTCAGCGCAACGTCAAGCGGCAAGCCTTGTTCGAAGAGTGGGCTCGGGGCCAAGAGGCGGACGGCGTTGATGTCGTGGTGCCCGCCTCGTTTGCGGCCTCGATCGGCACGACGCATTGGTCGAAGCTGTCAGTCGACGAACTGCTCGGCCTCGATGCTGCCGTGCGCCAGATCATCCACCTCGGCCGCCTCAAGCAGACCTTGCTCGACGGTGCCGATCGCCGCGCGTTCGATGAGCTGGTCGGAGAAGCGCAGGACGGCATGGGCGGCCTGCCCCAGAAACCACCAAGCGACCTATTCGAACCGTCGTGGTTCGACAGGCTGAAGTCGGGCATTGCCAGTGCCGACGTGGCTCTGCTCAAAATCGAGACGCTGGTTGACTGGCTCGATCGTGGCAATCCGAACGGCGTGTTCAATCGGATCGTCTTCAAGCCGATCGCAGACGCGCAAGATCGCGAAAACGATATGCTGGCTGATTATCAGACCCGCCTCGGCGACATCATCGGCAAGTTGTCGAAAGAGGATTTGCGGCGCTGGTCGGAGCCTGTCTCCACACCCCAGTTGCGCAATCGTGAAACGGGCAACGCTTGGAAGGGCACGCGCTCCAACCTGATCGCGATGGCTCTGAACGTGGGCAACGAAGGCAACCGGCAGCGTCTTGTCGATGGTTACGGATGGACCGAGGCTGGCGTGATGGACGTGCTCACGCGCGAGCTGAGCGAAACTGACTGGCAGTTCGTGCAAGACGTGTGGGACATGATCGACACCCTCTGGCCGGAAACTGCGGCGATGGAGCGACGCGTCAACGGTGTCGCGCCGGACAAGGTCGACGCGATCCCCGTCGAGACGCCCTATGGCATCTTGCGCGGCGGCTATTATCCGGCGATTTATGACTCGGCCAAAGATTACAATGCCGAGCGCAATGAGCAGCGCGCCGAGGATTTGTTCTCCGCGAAATACACCCGCGCAAATACCGCGGCCTCTTCTACCAAAGAGCGCGTCGAGCGCGTCGAGCGCCCGATCCTGCTGAGCCTCGGCGTGATCAATCGCCATATCGGCGAGGTCATTCACGACATCACGCACCGCGAAGCTGTCATGCAGGCGCACAAATTCTTGAGCGATCCGCGCATCAAACGCGGCATCGACGAGACGCTCGGCCCCGAATATCGGAAAGCTTTCACGCCTTGGCTGAAGCACGTCGCGAACCAGTGGGCCAATGAGCGCGCCGGCAATGAAGGTATCGGCAAGTTCATGCAGGGGCTGCGGTCGAACACGACCGTCGTCGGCATGGGCCTGCGCTTCAGCACCGTCGTCATGCAGGCGGCCGGTTACTCGAACAGCCTTGAATATATCGGCGCCGAGTGGGGTGCGAAGGGCGCTGCCCAGTTCGCCGCGCATCCTGTCGAGACGTTCGACTTCGTCATGGAGAAGTCGGGCGAAATGCGCCACCGCATGGACACGCTCGATCGCGATATTCGGTCCACGATCGCGAAGATGGCCGGGCAGCAAAATCCCCTGACCGCCGCGAAGCGTTTCGCATTTCACGGCATCGGCTACATGGACCGCTTGGTGACAATCCCGACGTGGATCGGCGCCTATAACCGGGCACTGCACGAAGGGATGACCGAGGACCAGGCCGTCTATTATGCTGACAAGACCATTCGTTCGACGCAGGGCTCGGCCTCGGCGAAAGACCTTGCTGCCGTCGCGACCGGGCAGGGGCAATGGGGGCAGGCCCTGAAGCTGATGACCCTATTCTATAGCTACGTGTCGACTGTGTATCAGCGTCAGCGCACCTTGGCGCGCGACCTCCGCCACGGCGGCGTGAAGGACATTCCGCAACTCATGGCCCGCGCGTGGTGGCTGATGGTCCTGCCTCCCCTTCTCTCCGAACTTCTCGCCGGTCGTGGCCCTGAGGACGATGAGGACTGGGGCGCATGGGCATTCAAGAACATGCTGTTTCAGACCGTCGGTGCTATCCCGGTGATCCGTGACGCGGCCCGGCCGCTCTATGACAAGCTCGCTGGCAATCGCGGTTTCGACTACCAGTTGTCACCGATTCAGCGTTCGGTGCAGACGGTCATCAATGCGGCCGGCGACATCAAAAGCATCGCATCGGGCGAGGAAACGAAGAACGCAACTCGCACCATTATGGAAGCGACTGGCTATCTCACCGGCATGGTGCCCGGTCAGATCGCACAGTCGACGCAATTCCTAGTCGATGTCGGCTATGGCGATCAGGATCCACAGACGTTTATGGATTGGCTCGACGGGTTGAAGGACGGTAAAATCGAGGATTAACCCTTTGCTGGGACAAGTCGTTTAGCAACGCCATGTTGAAAAGGCGCTCGCTGACGAATAAGGCTTGGCGACCAAGGGGAACGAATATGCGACTGTTTCTTTCGATTGCTACACTTGCCCTGGCTGGCTGCGCCACAACCGGGGCCAATGTGACGGGCAACGAGGTCGGCGTCACCGTCAACAACGTGTGGAACCGCAACGCCGCCTTTCCCAAGGCTGATGAGCACTGCCGCAAATTCGGCAAGGTTGCGAAGCCCACGAGCAGTGACGGCGAATATGCCTTCACGTTCGAATGCGTGAAGGTAGGCACATGATTGAGCGATTGGGCGAACTTGGGGCCGACATCGGCGTCATCCTGCTTTGCGTGGGCGCGTTTGCTGCCGCAGCGGCGGCGGGGTATCTGATCTCCGAGAAGGCGAAGAGCAAGGTCGCGGGCTGGACCGTCGGCATTGCGGGCTTTGTCGCGCTGAGCGTCATGTTCGCCCCGGCGATCGAGGCGCTACAGCAGGTCTAAAGAGACCGGCGTTTTTTGAGCGCCGATACCGGTCGGCTTACCTCTCTGTCGAGGTGAGCCAATGCCCGTATCTAGTGAAAATTCCATCACCGGACCCTATTTCCCGAATGGGGCGACGAAGAGCTTCGCGTTCGATTTTAAGGCGACCGCGGCGAATGAAGTCGTGGCGCTCGATCAGAGCGGCGCAACAATCTCGACAGCGCTTTACAGCGTCACGCTCGACGAGGATGAGGGCGGGACGCTTACGTTCGCCACTGCGCCTCTGCTCAGCGACTATGCCGAGATCTATGTTGTCAGCAATCCGTCCCTAACCCAGCCGTCCGACTTCGACAATTCCGGCCCGTCGTTCAATCCGGCCGCTGTGACCCGGGCGTTCGATCGTGCTGCTGCGCGCGATCTGAAGCAACAGCGAGAGATTGACCGGGGTCTGAAGTTGCCCTTCGGCGAGGCTGCTCCGCCGCTGCCGTCGATCGAGAGCCTAAAGGGCCGCTTTACCGCTGTCGACCTCGACGGCAATTTCTTCGGCTCCTATGGCACGGGCGCCGACGGTGGCCTTCGCGAGGACTTGGCTGACGGCCCGGCCCTTTCGCTGATCAAGGGCGGGCCCGGCTATGTTTCGGCGCGCGCCGAGATGGACAGCAAGGGGCCGGTTGCGACGAAGTCAACGGCGATCGACGCGAACCTCTATCCGGTGGATTTTCGGCTCGGTCGCGACCATCCGCCGCATCCGTTCGAGTTTGTGCCGGCCGTACAGCACAATGCGATTATCGCGCAAAACTCCGCCTATGACTGCGCACCCGACCTGCAAGCGATGCATGACGGCTGGAATCCCGATACCGGTTCGGCCGGCATCATTCCGTTCCCCAGCGGCCGCTTCATGCTGGGGTCAGAGGTCCGCTTTCCGAACTGGATTTCGTGGCAGGGCTTCGGGCGCTGCACGATGATCGTCCCGCTCCCCGACTTCACGATCCCATCCACGCCCGGCATTCCTACTTCAATGCTGCGTTTCGACAGCGATCCCGCAAAGACGGGTTCTCCGACAAGCCAGTTTGAGAACCGGCTGATGAACCTAGACATCGACGGCAACGGCTTCACCGGCCTCGACGCGATGATCTACGCCCCTTCATGGAACGAAAAGAGCGGCCTCTATAACATCTTGATGCGCCGCACCGGTTGCACGGCGCTTCTGGTCAACGAGTTCCACGGTGGAAGCTCGGGCTGGGCGATTGAGCATTGCGAGTTCATGTTCACAGCCGATGCGACCGTCGGCCTCAAGCTGCTCGGTCGGACGCGCGCCGGCGGCTTCATCGGCAACCGACCCCAGATCAACATGCACAACAACTCGATTGTTGGTCCCGTTGAGCCGGCCGTCGATGCGACAGAAGGCTTCACATCTATTCAGGTCGACAACCTGATCCTGAACTCGCGAGGCGGCAATCATCTTGAAAAGGCTTTCGTTGGCCTCGACGTCGCCAACAATGGTGATCTGACCGGGGTCGGCTGGACGGGCTCCGACAATGGCGGGCGCGTGCGGTACATCGTCGGCCGCGCGGTCAGCCACACCGGGCAGATTGATGTCGATGGCATCGACCTCGGGACCGCGTCGGGGGCGAACGCCTTGCTCGACAGCAAGGTCGGCATGACTCAGACAGTGCCCATCGGCAAGCGCATTCAGGTGCCCTCGCTGCCGGGAACGCCGTGGGCCGATGGCCGCTTCAAGGTGTCCGGCGGTGCTGTCACCGAGAGCCAGCTTCGCGGCTGCTCGGCGGTCATTCGCGACGGTGCGACCGGGTTCTTCAAGGTGACGCACGCCAATTCCTTCGCCTCTGGCGATCAATATTACGTTGTCGCACAGGCACATGATGAGAATGTGCGCCTCCGCGTCGACACTTGGATTTCGGAGAGGGTTGGCGGGACCGTGCATCTTCGCGTCTATCGGACCACTGACAACACGCTGTTTGATCCCGCTGAGGTGACCTTTCAAATCTATCGGAAGCCGGGGCTGTGATCCCGTAATGGACACGCAGACAATCCTCAGCATAGCGCCATGGCTGGTCGCGGGTGCGACTGGCGGGTGGGCCGTCTACCTACACTTTCACGCCGTCAAAAAGGACGAGCGGAAAGAAGCAGCTGCCGTCGAAATCCACCGCGACGATCTCGTCATCAAACTTCTCGCGGCGGCGCGGGAAGAGGTCGCCGAGGGCCGCGCCGAAGTCGAAGAGGTCAGGCAGGAAAACAAGGCGTTGCGCGCGATCGAACAGCATTTCTACCACTTCGAACAGGCGCTTGAACATCTCGAAGCCGTCCTGTCATCCGCCGATGATCCCGACGCCCGCGCCGTAGCTGAGAAGAACGCGACGGCATTCCTTCAGCGGATGCGCCGCCTGCAACAGGCGAAGGGCAACATCCAGCAGGAAATTCAGGTGGTCGAGAGCGCGAACCGATTGGAACGGAAGGACCAGGCATGACCGACGCTCGCACAATCTTCGAGACTGTCCGCCCTTGGCTCGACGCCAAAGGCTTCACGCCTGATCGCATTGCAGCGCTCGACGCTGCCATCGCGGGCGCTCCGGCGCCGGTCACACCTATTCCGACGGCGGCTGACCTGACACCCTTCGACCGCGCAATTGAGGCTCATCTGCGGGTAGAGGAAGGCGACAAGGCCCGCGCCTACAAGGACCACCTCGGATACTGGACCATCGGCATCGGTCGCCTTATCGATCCGCGCAAGGGCGGCCGGATCACGGCGGAGGAAAACGCCATCCTGCTCGCCAATGATCCGAGCCGTCGAGGCGGCACCATTATGGATTGGACGCTGACGTCGGCCGAGCGCTCGATGCTGCTCAAGAACGACGTGAAAAGGTTCACCGACGCAATGAAAGATTGGCCATCGTGGAAGCGGGTTCAGTCTGACGTGCCCCGCATGGTCGCCATGGCCAGCATGTGCTTTCAGATCGGCGTCGAGGGCTACCGCGATTTCGTGAACACGCACAAGATGATTGCTGCGGGCCAGTTCGCCAGCGCCGCCGACAACATGCTCAAATCGCTGTGGGCGAAGCAGACGCCGGAACGCGCCGCGCGCGTCGCCGCTATGATGCGGACAGGTAAGTGACGGGCGGCATCCTCAACGCCCTGAAGGGCATCGGCGGCGAATATGAGGTTCAGCGCGTCCTCGGCGCGATCGGCACGCTCACCTATATCGTTATCGCCCCCGTCTTCGCAGCCGTCGGCGTCATCAAAGACGTATCGATGACCGAGTTCTGCATTGCCTACCCGGGCGGCCTTGCCGCGTGCATCGGCGCGACTGCCGGCGCTATCGCGTGGAAAGACAAGAGCGTCGCGTCGGCCAAGGTCATCGAGCAGACCGGAGCGGTCCCCGCCCCGCCACCGGCTGGCCCCTCGGTCAAGCCGGGATCGATGGACGAGCAACCGCCAGCATCAGGCGAGGCGGCATGATCGCCGGCCTCGCCTTGGTGCTCATGGACGAATGGACCTTGGACGCGACGCCCGCCTACGCCGCCGCATGGGCCATCGTGCTCGGCGGCGCCGGGCTGCTCGGCGGTTTCATCTATCTCATCATCAACGGAGGCTGACATGGCCCTGCCCTTAATCCCGCTGCTCGGCCCGCTTCTAATTAAGGGCGCGGTTAAAGCCCTGCCCGGCCGCCTCGCCGAAACATGGGCGCCGCGGATCGGCAAGTTCATCGCCCTCGCAATCGTGGCCGGGCTGCTCTGGCTCGCGATCAACGCGGTGATCGGCGCTATCCGCACCGATGCCCGCAATGACCTTCTGGCCGAGCAGGCGGAGCGTCAGCGCCTCGCCGACGAAGCCCAGCGCATTCGCGAGGCCGCGGCGGCCGGGGCGCGCGATGCCGCCCTTGCGGCCGGTGCCGAAACCGACGCCGAACAGCAAAAGGAAATCACCGATGCAACGAAAGACCTTCCTGATACTCGCCCTTCTGCCCGCCAGCGCGCTCGTTTCTGCGTCGAGTTGCAGCAGCAGGATAAAGCCGCAGGTCGCGCTCCGCGTCCCTGCTGACACCTTCGACCGTACCGACTGGCCTCAGATGACCGCAGCGGCGCTGGACAGCGAGGCGGAGGCCGAGCGGGTGCAGGATGCCCGCACCGCATGGGGCAAGGCCGTTGCCCGCCAGCTCGACGCCGCGTGCCGCTTGATGCGCGATAGCGGGGTGAAGGGTCTCAAGCCCTGTCGGCCGGAAAGGGCTGAATGGGAGTGATCTTAAACTCCGAGGGGTAGGCCTCGCTCAGGCGACTGGCATTGATCCTGAGGACGGGCGGCGAGGCTTATGCTTCGCTGCCCTTTTTGTGCCCGCTACCGGCGCGGTCGATGGATGAAATCAGGAGCCATCGCCCGTCGATATTCGGGGATCACCCATAAAGCATCGTGGACCTCGCGCGGCTTGATCCTATAGACCAGCGTCCACTCCGGAATGCGGCTGAGCAGGCGAAGAAGCTGCCCGACGGTATCAGCACGCGCCCAGTCCGAGTTGCAGGCGCCGTATGACGAGATATATTCCTCGCCGCCGCGACCGGTATTATCGACAACCAGCATCGGCGGGGACATTTCCTCATCCCACACGATCATTGCGTTGCGCAGCGGTATGTCGCCCTCCATTTTTTCGAGGTCGCGGGCGTCGTACATCGGCGTCAGTTCGTTGTAGAGCTGGCGCACAGCGAGCGCCGTTCGCGGCTCGATCGCCTGCTTGCCTCGCTCCATTCGCCCGACGAATTGGGGCGTCACGCCGAGGCGTTCTGCAAGCTCCCCTTGCGTGAGCCCCATTTCCTGCCGGGCCTCTTTCAATTCGTCGGGTTGCATCGTCATATCTATGGCCTTATCTTGCACCCTATCCCGCCCCGGATCACTACTCCGGGGCGGGGGCTCTTAGGCTTGGATTGTGAAGCTAAAGGTCACTTTCCAAACCCGGAGCCGGATCGAGAATGACATTCTCTTTCCTTTCGGGTTTGTCGGCGGGATCAGGTGGGTTCCCTCTCCGTCCGACAAGATGACTATGAAACCTCAGATTGCTTTCGTCAACCGAAAAGCGACCTGAGGTTTCTTTTTTGGTGGTGCTGAAACCGATGCGAATCGGGTGCAAAGGCGCAGAAAACTGCGCCGCGAGGGTGGTGACCTCCCTGTTTGCGAATCGTACCCTAAAGCGCTCTCGCGACCGCCCGCCCCTTCCCCTTCAATTCCGCATACGCCTTATCGAAATTGTCGGTGTACCGCTGGACGAGGCCGCGCGCGGCAAGCGCGTCGTCGGTGCGGGTCCATGGCAGCGACTTCTCCGATCGCGCGAGCGTCATGATGCGGCGCTGCTGCGCTCCGGTGAGCTGGTCGGCGACATAGGCAGGGTCAAACATCGTCGGGGTACTCTGGATCAGGATACCAGTCTTGCTCGGGCTCCTGCGATGGTCCCTCGGGATTACGAGGGACCACGGGGCCGGGCTCGGGCAGCGTCGGCGCCTCGTCGAAGCCGATGCGGATAAAGGCGCCGAAATCGTCGGCGCCCTGAAATATCGCTGTCACGTCGCCGCGCGTCATCATCATGCCGATATAGGGCGCGCGCTCGGCGGGAACATAGCCCATCTGCACGCCCTCAACCGTATGGACCGCAATCGCGTTCGGGTCAGCCGGGTTCTTCGGCTCGCGGCGCAGCTCGACGGGATCGCCGGGACGCTGGAGGTCGACGGCGAAGCGGCGGCTCACCCCCTTCATATTCGGAAACTGGACGCCGACGATCGGCAAGGTGATTTGCGACGGCATCGGCGCTCCTAGTTGCGCAGCCCTTCGAGCAGATCGGCGGCCGGTTGAATATCCTCAAAGAGCATGTCGGCCCATATCTGGGCCAGCTCGCGGCGGCGCTCCATGTGCGCTGCCCGATTATATGCGCCCTCGACCTTATCCTCGACGACGTGCGCCAGCATCAGGTTGATGACTTCGCGATCGTCGGGGGTCTTATTCTGGCGGCGCCATTCGTTCATGATCGTCGAGAAGGCGGAGCGCCAGCCGTGCGGGCAATGCCGGTGCAGATAGATGCCGTTGGCGGCGCGGATCATCAGCGCGCGCACGGCATTCTCTGACATCGGGCGATGCGCGAAGCGGTCGTTCGGGAAGATATAGGGCAGATGGCCCGTCAGCGGCCGGACGGCCTCGAAAGCCTCGACCGCCTGCCGCGACAGCGGAACGATATGCTCATAGGTGACATCGTCTTTCAGCTTGAGCGCGAGCTTCATCGCGTCGGGCGGGATGCGCCAGATAGGCTCGTCGCCGTCCAGCCCTTCGAGCTGCTCCCAGCGCGCGCACCGCTGCACGGCCGAACGAACCGCGGTGAGCGCGAGGACGCGATTTGCGAGCTTCGTTATCGGGCTGGCGCGCTCCTCCTCGACGTCGCGGATCAACTGGCGGCATTCGGCCAGGTCGGTGAGCGCCGGCTGCTTTCCCGACTTCGGTTTCGGCTTGAGCAGCGATTTGACGACCTCGGCCGGATCGCCGGTGCGAAGGCCACCGGCCGCCGCGAAGGCGAACACGCCGCTGGCCCGCTGGCGCAGGCGGTGCGCCGTCTCGATCGCGCCGCGCTTCTCGACCTTGCGCAGCGCATCGAGCAGCAGCGCCTCGTTGACGTCCTTGATAGCCATCGAGCCGATCGCGGGGAACAGGTCGGCCTCCATGCTGTCGATGACGTTGCGCGCGTGGACCTCGCCCCAGCGCGGCTTATTCAATTCGTGCCATTCGCGGGCACACGCCTCGAAAGTGTTGGACGTCGCGAGCGTCCGCGCTGCGGCGGCCTGCTTCTTCTCAACGGCCGGATCGCGACCCTCGCGCAGCGTGGCCTTGGCGGCGTCGCGCAGCTCGCGCGCACGTTGAAGCGTCACGTCGGGATAGGCCCCGAAGGTCAGCAGCTTCTCCTTTTGACCGAACCGATATTTCAGGCGCCACGACCGGTTCCCCGTCGTCGACACCAGCAGGAACAGCCCGCCGGAATCGGATAGCTTATAGGGCTTGTCGGCGCCCTTGGCCTTCTTTGCCTGTATATCGGTGAGCACGCCTGTTCCTCCATCATATGGGGGTATCGGCGGAGGGGGTACTGTTCGACACCCCCAACGCTACCCCCAAATTCGTTCGCAGAGGTCGGAAGGTCTCGGACAATGCCGGACAGCGGAACCCCCGCGTTTGCAGGGGTTACTTACGCTTTCTCGGAAGATAATGGAAGCTCCCGGAGGAACATATGGTGGACAGGGCTGGATTCGAACCAGCGTACGGAAACCCGGGCAGATTTACAGTCTGCTGCCTTTAACCACTCGGCCACCTGTCCATTGGGGCCCGCTTTGGGAAGCGGTCCAATGGCGAAACGAGGCTTGCCTGTCAATGGCAGTCGTGGGAAAGGCGCGCGCTATGAGACAATTTTCCCGTCACCGCCGTCCCGCCGGCCAAAACGCGCGTGGACAAGCCGTTCGCTTCTGGGGCCGCCACGCCGTGCTGGCCGCGCTTGCCAACCCCGAACGCACCGTCAAGCGCATCTGGGGCACCCGCGAGGCTCTCGGCCAGCTCGACTTGCCGCCGGTGATTCCCATCTCTTACGCCGAGGTCACAGACCTCGCTCGACTGGTCGCCCGCGACGCACCGCATCAGGGGCTCGTGATCGAGGTCGACCCGCTCGAGGACGTCTATCTCGGCGACCTGCTTCAGCAAGAAGCCGACGCGGACAGCAGGCGCCCGCTCGTCATTCTCGATCAGGTCACCGACCCGCATAACATCGGCGCGGTGCTCCGTTCGGCCGCAGCGTTCGACGCCGCCGCGATCATCACGCAGGACCGTCACAGCCCGCCCGAAAGCGGCGTGATCGCGCGCTCGGCGTCGGGCGCGCTCGAAATCGTACCATGGGTGCGCGTCGTCAACCTGTCGCGCGCGCTCGAGGAAATTGCCGAGGCACAATATTGGCGCATCGGGTTGATGGGCGACACCGAAACGACGCTCGGCTCGACCCTCGACGGCAGCAAGGTCGCGCTCGTGCTCGGTTCCGAAGGCGACGGGATGCGCCACAATGTCATGGAGCATTGCGACGTGCTGGCGAAACTTCCGATCTCGCCGCGAATGGAAAGCCTCAATATCTCGAACGCCGCGGCGATCGCGCTCTACGCGGTCGCGACGACGGGACAATAAGCCTCAGTCCTCGGCGGCGATCCGCACGCGGAGGCCGTCGAGCGCGTCGCTGAACGGGATCTGGCACGACAGACGCGAGCCTTCGTCGCGGTCGGTGGTCGAATCGAGCAGGTCGTTCTCGTCTTCGCTCATGGCTGGCAGCTGGTCGGTCGCGCCCGCTTCGACATGGACGTGACACGTCGCGCACGAACAGCAACCGCCACACAGCGCGAGCAGTTCGTCGAACCCGGCGTCGCGGATATTTTCCATCACCGTCAGGCTCGTGTCGCCTTCGATCTCATGCTCGGTCCCGTCGCGCGTCACGACAATCAGCTTCGCCATGCTAGTCCCCATATCTTCGATGTTGCTGGCGCTATGTCGTGCGTTGCACGGCAAATCAAGCGTTGCTATCAGCTACCTATGGAACAAAAGGAGAATATGCGATGGGCCTCAGCCAGCAGCAGCTGAACGCGGGAATCGACGCGCTGGCGGCGCGCGACCCCAATTTCGCGCGCGCCCTCGGCAACGCAGGCTACCCCGAACCGCGGATCCGCGCGCCGGGCTACACCACGCTGCTGCGCACCATCGTCGGCCAGCAAGTCAGCGTCGCCGCAGCGAATTCGATCTGGAACAAACTCGAGGCGCAGTTTGGCGAGGGCTGTCCGGCCGAAGTGATGGCAGCTGCCGATTTCGATACTTTGCGCGCCTGCGGCCTGTCGGGCCAGAAACAGGGTTATGCCAAGAGCCTTGCCCAGCTTATCCTCGACGGTGAACTCACGTTCGACGCCCTCCCCGCCGACGACGAGGAAGCGATCGCGCTGCTGACCAAGGTGAAGGGCATCGGCCGCTGGTCGGCCGAAATCTATCTGCTCTTTGCCGAAGGCCGCCCGGACATCTGGCCCGCTGGCGATCTTGCCGTACAGGAAGCGGTCGGTCGCATCCTTCAGCTCGGCGCGCGGCCGGGCGAGAAGCAGGCCCGCGAACTGGCCGCAGCCTGGCGCCCGCACCGCGGCGCGGCGGCGATCTTCAGCTGGCACTGCTACAATATGGATGTGATCTGAGAGCGCCGGGCGCGTCGGCCGTGGGCCGGACGCTATTCGCGGGGGGCAGCCCAATCGGAGGCGCGGAATACCCCGACATATTGCACCAGCCGGCGC
>NZ_DATMST010000074.1:0-23376 GCF_035565275.1 Sphingopyxis sp. | reverse complement strand
CGGGCCTCGCCCGGGCTATGGCGACGGCTACTATGCAGCCTTTGTATTCGACCCAGATGGATACCGGATTGAAGCCGTAATCAATCAGGCACAGTGACCGGCCCTGCAAGCTCGGTGCAGGCTTTTGGCGGAACGACAATTACAGGTCGATTCACTTCATCGCGGCGGCAACGCGCCCAATGCCCGCAATCTTAGCTTCACGCCTAAAAACGGACGGTCTCAAAGCGGCCACTATGGCGTGTTCAGATACTCGCTGAGTGGGGAAAGAGCGTCAAAAAGCGCTGGCAAAATATCCCTCTTGAATAGCTAATTATCCGACCGCTCGCTAAATAACGTGAGCGGCCGCCCTGTTAAAACCCAGAATTAACTTGCAAATAAAAATCTTTCCGGTACTAGGGCTGTGCTTACGTCGCATGCGACGGATAATCGGCAGCTTTATGCCACCCCTTTATCCCTTTCTAGCACTACTAAAGCCGGGATGCGCCGCTGTTGGTGTATGCCCGTCATACATGGGATAAAGGATACCCATATGACTACCGGAACCGTGAAATTTTTTAACGCCGACAAGGGCTATGGCTTCATCGCGCCGAACGGCGGCGGGCAGGATGCATTCGTGCACATCTCGGCCGTCGAACGCGCGGGTATGCATACCCTCCAGAAAGATCAGAGCGTATCGTACGAACTGGAGACCGATCAGCGAGGCAAGACCTCTGCGGTGAATCTTCAGGCTGCATGATCTACTGGCGGCGGGCTGCTTCAGCGCTCGCCGCCAATTAATATGCGTCAGCAATTTCGCCTATGGCGTGGCCGTGTGATGGCCAGACTATGCGCCATGCGGTAGCTCATTCCGATATCGTCTAGGCAAATTGCCATGGGTTGAGCCCATAACGATCCCTGAGCCATCCCGCCTGATGACGGGCTTTAGCTCGCCATACTCGATGAAGATTGCGGAACCATGGCCACGCCAAACGTGGCTAATTGGCAAACCGACCAAGGAGGCTGCGAAGGATTCAAAAGCTTGTATTGATGTCATAATCGACGGTCTTGGCTACTCATCGATTTTTCGATTTCTTGTACAACGTAGAGACGATCGATCATCAATCGGGCAACTGCCAACTAAGGGCGCCCTGATAAATTCCCCCTGTCTTCTTCAACTTGCGAGCGAAGTCGCAAGTCGCGGCGTCGAGATCTGCATGGCCGCTGGTAACGGTAATCGTGCATTCCGTCACATCACCCGATAACGAGACCGTAATACGATACGTCGCGCGACCTGACCGTCCTTCGCGGAGGGCAAGCGCTGGATAATTGGGGATCGGGTTGCTAATTGGCATTTGGTCGCTGTGTTCGTCGCAAGCGGATTCGAATAGAAGACGATCCTCTGGTCCTTCGCTCAAATCTATCCATGGCTCATCGGCGCGAACGAGATTGCTGACATCTTTTAATGCCGGAGCGGGGTCAGAAAATTCGAGCGCGATCGTCCGGCGCTTTCGGGTTCGACAGTTGATTTGCTCAACTCCGGTCATTGCTGAAGGTGCCGTGACATCCTTCGGTTCGCTTTCCATCCTGTAAGTGATTTCGCGCGTATCACCAACTAGTTCACTACGGGTGTCAGGGAACACCGTGAAAATGGTTTTGCCGTCCGGATGAGTGAATTGCCGTTTGTTCACGAGCCGCTGCGCAACAACAGGGTTCGCTGAGGACTCAACGCTATCTTCCGATTGGGTCTTGGCAATTGCTGGCAAAGTGGGTTCCATTGAAAGCAGCAAGACCAGTGTAGCCCCCAGTGCAGTGAGTTCGCGCTTCATACACCCTCGACAATAAGAGTTTCACGTGGCCATGATGTCCGATTAAGTCGATGTCCGCAATCGGTCGGTTGCAGTCGTGCGGCTAGAACAGCGGGCCAAGGCCTGCTTTTCACGATTTACCGCCACATTCCGCCATCACCCGGTCGCGTTCCGCGCCGCCTTCGCCGGCCCAGCCCTTGTAGAAATATCCGTTCAGGTCACGGATGATCGCGATCGACGGATTCCACCATGTGCCGGCCGACGTACAGCCACCGCCCATCGCTTTGTTGCATGCGTCGAGCGCGCCTTGTTCGGCTACATTATTGGCGCCGGTATAATTGCCGTCGACCCAGACATCGGCGGCGTCGAGGTGCCAGGCGATGGCCGCATGATGTTCGCTGGGCGCCGAGGGCTGGGCAGGCGCTCCACCGCTGTCATCGCGTGCGCACAGCGGGGTAGGGGCGACGCCGCGGCCACCGGGAACCATCCCGACCAGCCCGTTCGCCGGGGCCGGGACCGTTGCAGGGATAATGCTGCGCCTGCGCCGATGCCGGTCAAAGACACCAAGCCAGCCCGATCAGGAACATCTGTCCCATCCGACGCATAACAAAAAGACGCATCATCGTGTGCCCCAAAGGATTTGGCACCGGTCGCCCTCGGTGAAATAATCCTCGAGAATGCCGTTGCGGAAACCGAACGTCAGATCGCAGTGAAACTGGTTTTCGCGCTTTTCATAATAGGCTGTTTTGCCGACCTGTCCGACCTGTGCGTCATAGGTTTCGCTGTGGGTCCGGCGATAGACCAGCGCGCGCAGCGCGCCGCGGTCGCTGCTGCTTGCCGGGGGGCCGAATGCCGCCGTCACCTCCGCCACGCTTTTGCCGATCCATTCTTCCAATGCCGGTGCAACCTCCTTCTCGCGCTTCATCCGGTCCTTGCGGCTCTTTTGCGAGGCGGCGATCGCGTCGGCGTCGCGCTGGCTCTGCTCGGCGATTGCGCCCGCCTGCGCGACGAGCGCCTGCTTTTCCTTCATGATCTTTTCGACCTGGGCGTTTTGATCCGCGATCGAGACATTGCTGCTGTAGCCGGGCCGCTTTCCATCGGTCCATAATTTCTCCCACGCGACATCGACCACCTTGGGCAAGCTGATCGGGCCGAGGTAGATGAAGTTGCGCGGATCATTATTGGCCTCGCGCTCGCTGGCGCGCTGGGCCGATTTTTTCGGGCCCTTGTCGCAGGCGAAGGTCAGGATCTGATGTTCGGTGACGTTGGCGGGCGGATGGACGGCAACGTCCGGCCCGCGGCGTAGTGCGCCGTCGCGCGGGCTGATCTGGACAAGATCGATGCGCAGCGTCTTCTTGATGCAGTCGACATGATAGTTGGCGGTTGACCAGTCGGGCTGCGAGGGGGCTTCATAGATCGTCGCAGCCTCGACCTTGAAGCTGGTGTCGCTGTTGAACTCGGGGCTGATATAATCCTCGTCGATCACCGTGAAGGTCCGGTTCGGCCGGTCGCCGCCGGTATAGACGAGCCACTGGTTGGCGTGCGCGGGCACGGCGATGCCATACAGGATAACCGCCGCGGCCAGTCCGGGTCTTTTCAGGGAAATCGCATGGAGAGAGGATGGCATGTCGTCTCGTTTCTGGCGGGGAGAGGGGGCATGGTGCCGGAATGGACGTATGTTTCGGCTAAAGGGGCGTGTCGAAAGGAAATTTCGGCGATCCGCTCGGTTCGGCCCTTCAGTGGCGCGAAAAATCTGCGAACGGCTTGGAATCGCCGTGAACGGCACTCGACTTGGCGGGGGAACATGCAAATAAGACATGGGATGAATGCCGACGACCTCAGCGGGTTGCCCGAAGACGCGGATTCGCGGACCGAACTGCGCCGGATGACCCGGCAGCTTGGCGCTGTCTATTGGTCTTCCGTTTTCCTGATCGCGAGCCTCCTCTGGCATTTTGTCGGGGTCAACGCGTGGGTGTCGGCGCCGGGAAAGCTCGTCTGGATCGGGGCGAGCATCGCTATCACCTATGGCATATCGGCGCTGCTCCTTCGCTGGCGCCATTTGTCCTTCCTGCACAAGGCCATGTTGTGCTTTGTCCTTACTTTGCTCTGCTCGCCTTTTTCCGCGAGCATCGATTTCCTTATCGCGTCCTGGTACATGTGGCCGGCGAAGCCGGCGTTCGCGCCGCGCGATTTTGTCTATAGCCTGATCGAGAACAGCTCCTTCTTCTTCGGTTGGGCATGCCTCTACGTCGCGATGCTCTACAGCCATGAGGTGCGCCAGCAGGAGCGGCGACTGGCCGCGATCCGCGAAGAGGCGTTGACAGCGCAGATGCGGGCGCTGCGCTATCAGATCAATCCGCATTTCCTGTTCAACACATTCAACTCCATCGCGGCGTTGATCGAGGAAGGCATGCCAAACGAAGCCAAGCGAATGGTCGTCGTCTTGTCCGAATTCCTGCGGACGACGCTGACGCTGGATCCGTTCAGCGATGTTCGTCTGGATCGGGAAATCGCGCTGCAGCAGGATTATCTGGCGATCGAGCGCGAACGTTTTTCCGACCGGCTGAACTTTGCATTCGACATTCCTGCCCCCCTGTCCGGGGCGCTCGTGCCCAGTCTGATCTTGCAGCCTCTCGTCGAAAACGCGATCAAGCATGGCGTCGGGCAGGCCCGCGGGCCCATCGTGGTTCGCGTCGATGCGAGAATGATGGAGCAGAAGCTCATCTTGACGGTGACCAATGAGGTGACACCGGGGCGCGGAATGACAGATCATCCCTCCACAGGAATCGGGCTGGCCAATGTACGCGAAAGGCTGGCCGCACGGTTCGGCGATCGGGGGCAGTGCCAAGCAGGCTGTAATGGCAAGGGAGAGTGGGAGGCGATGATCGAAATGCCGCTGCGCACCGAATGAGTGGCTTCTCGGTCCTGATTGTCGAGGACGAGCCGCTTGCGCGCGGCCGCATCCGGCGCGCGCTTGGGGCCATGGCGGACGTCCATATCGTGGGCGAAGCGGCGAACCTCGATGAGGCCGAAATGCTGATCGATCGCTTGCGCCCCGACATCATCACGCTCGACATCCAGTTGCCGGGCGGGACCGGCTTTGATCTTCTCGAACGGCTTGGTGCTGCAGCGCCGGCGACAATATTCGTGACGGCATTCGACCATCAGGCTCAGCGCGCCTTCGATGCGCATGCCATCGACTATGTGACCAAACCGCTCGAGCAGGCCCGTCTGCAAGTGGCGGTCGCGCGCGCCTGCACCCGGCTGCGGGCCAGTTCCAGCGAGGAGCGCGTCAACGAGCTTCAGGAGATGATCCGGACGCTGCGCGACGCGCTTCGGCAGACCGAAAGCGCCGGACCGGATTTCTGGGTGCGATCGCGCGGAGACTATCGACGCCTTTCGCTGCAGGACGTCACCCATATCGTCGCCGAGCGCGATTATGTCCGCATTTTCAGCGACGGCGAAAGCCACCTGCATCAGGAAAGTTTGACGTCGTTGGAGCAACGCCTTCCACCCCAACTCTTCATCCGCATCCATCGCAGTGCGATTGTTCGCAAAGACGCCATCGTTCGTTTGAAGACCTTGCAGTTTTCGGCATTGACCGCCGAGCTCGTCGACGGGAGTGAAATACGCATCGGGAGAACCTATTCGGCAAAGATGCGAGCCGAGGTGGCGCGTGACAGGATAGCGGAACGACGCTGACCTGCTGGCAGGGGGCCGAAACGGCCGCACTGCTTATCGCCGTTCGAACGCTCTCTATCCCCAGCAAGTCAGCGCAATGCCGGAGTTCCAGTATAAGCTTGCGCCGACGGCGAGCGTCGTCCGGCGGGCCGCGTGCGATGTCTGTTTTTCGCGATCCCCACCCAAAAGCAGACTGGCGCCAACCGGCCAATTCCAGTGATTGCATGAGCTGGCTTCGGACGAACCAGATGCCGCCGGAACCAGCTTTTGCCAGCAGACGTTTAGTTCTTATCCAGAGCGTAGCGGGGTGTGGGTCCAGTCGGGTTCGCTGAGTTGGCGTTATGGATGAGGACCAAAGGTGGACGCACAGACGATACTAGTTGTCGAGGACGAAATCCTGATCAGATTCATTCTGGCTGATTCGCTGCGGGACATGGGATACCAGGTTCTGGAAGCAGGGGACGGCGCTGAGGGGTTCGACATTCTAAGTTCCGGGCAGGCGGTCGATCTCATTGTCACGGATGTCCGCATGCCCGGCGAAGTCGACGGGCTGGAACTGACGCGCCGCTCCAAATTGCTCGCGCCCGGTCGCCCGGTCATTGTCTGCTCGGCACACCTGTTGAGGTCCGAAGCCTTTCACGCCGACGAATTCCTTGCAAAACCCTATAGTATCGACGCGCTTGCCGAGGTTATCGCGCGGCTGATTGGAGACCCATGGCAGAAGAGATCCCAGACCCACAGTACCTGATCGTCGCCGACGCTGACGTCCTGATCCGCAACGCCCTCGCCGAATATCTTCGGCACTGCGGTTACAAGGTTTTCGAGGCGGCGACGTCCGACGAAGTGATCATCGCGCTGGAGGAAGGCGCGATGAAAATAGACGCCCTGCTTGCCGATGCAGAGCTGTCTGGGAAATTCAACGCGTTCGAGTTGCGGCTCTGGGTCAGGCACCATCATCCCGATGTCGAAATTGTCCTTGCGGGTAACATCGATTCAGCTGCGAAGGCTGCGGGGCACTTGTGCGATGAGGGCCCGCACCTTCAAAGGCCCTATGATCCGGAAAGCGTGGCGGCTCACATCAAGCGGCTTTTGGCCGCGACGAGGCGGCAGGCTCGCTAGCTTCCTTGAGGCGCTTTGAAGCAAAAGCTTCAGACGCCACCACCGCGAGCCAGCGCCCATTGTTCGCCAGTCGGTAATGAGGCGCTGGTGCTGCCCGGAACGCCCGGATTTTTGCTCCTGAAAGGGGAGGATCAGACCGCGGCGATCTCTGCTTCATCATTGGCGGCGATCTGCCGTGCGATCTGCGCGGTGCGCGTGAGCGCCACGCGTGTCCCCGGCGCGGCATCGTCGACCGAGATTTCTGCCCCCAATTGTTTGGCGAGCGCCTGGACGATGCGTGTGCCCAGGCCAGCTTGCGAGCGTTCGGCATTCTCGTCCATGCCAACCCCATCGTCCGACACCGATAGTATCCAGTTGTCGCCTTTCCCGGCATAGCCGACGACAACATGGCCGGGGCGCCCATCGGGAAAGGCGTGCTTCAGCGCGTTGATCACCAGTTCGGTGACCACCAACCCCATGCTGACCGAAACATCGCCGCCGATCGACACCGGATCGACTTTGGTGATCAGCGTCAGCTGATCGCGGTCATAGATCATCGACGCCCCGATGCTCGCGCAAAGTTGCGCCAGATAGGGTTCGAGCTCGACCTGGCCGCCGTCGGATCCGGCGAGGTGGCGTTGCAGCGTCGCGATCGACATTACGCGCTGATGCGCGTCGCTCAGATGACCGCGCGCTTCGGTTGACTGCACCTTGCGCGCACTCTGCATCAATATGCTCGCGATGATCTGCAGGCTGTTGGCGACGCGGTGCTGCATCTCGTGGAGCAGCGCGGCATTGGCGTGGATCAGTTCCTGCTGGCGCTTCTCATTCTGCCGCTCTTCAGTGACGTCGATCACCGTCACCATCATCCGCGTGTTCAGGCCATCGCCATAGTCGAGCCGCTGCGCCTTGATTACGACGCATCGCACCAAGCCGGCGCTGGTCTCGATTTCTATCTCATAGGCCTCGACCTCTGCCGCGCCCGACAGCGTCGCGTCGATCAGCGAGTGCAGCCGGGGCAGGTCCCAATGGCGATGGTCGAGGTCATAGATCGTCTGGCCGGTGACCGTTTCAGGGTCGATGCCGAAAGCACTGCAGAAACTGTCGCTCGCCGCGACGATCGCGAGATTTTCATCAAGCAGGAGCAGCGGCGCGTCGGACGCGAGCGCCATTGCCAGCCCCAGCGTGCGGTGCAGGTTGATAGGCGGAGTGTCGGCAGCCATGCGGCGCGCCTTTCCGGTCGACCCGGACCGCAGGACGCGGCCTTGTCGGCAACCAAATCGCGGGGCACGATTGATCGACTTTGCCGACCATTGCCCCGAAAGACTGTCCTAGCATGCGGGAGACGGGGGACGCGTATAAATTCGGCTTCCTTGGCCCCCTCCGGAAGGGAGAAGGTCCCGGCCACTTTTAGTCTACCTGCGTATTATCCGCTCCAGTAAGACCAGTGTCGGCTTTATTGGAATTTGGGCCAACGGCGGACCGTCTCAAATCGGCCACAGGCGGTAGCGTCAGATCGGCGGATGGCGAGCACGGTTCGCGCCTATGCAAAAGCCGGCACAATCCCCGCAGCGAAGATGGGTCGGTTCTGGAGGTTTCTCGAAAGCGATCTTGTCGCTGCGCTACGCGATCGATACTCTGCGCACGCACGAATGCAGCCAGGTGCCTCAAACAAGGAGGTCAGCCTATGGCACTCTGGAAACGTGCAAATACATATTTTGTCGATATCACAGCCCCGGACGGAAGCCGAATTAGACAAACGACTGGCACAACCGACCGGACGAAAGCGAAGGAATACCACGACAAGCTGAAGGCGCAGTTGTGGGACTTGAGCAGACTGAAGCAGAAGCCGAAACGGACATGGGACGAAGCGGCGCTGCGGTGGCTGAAGGAGAAGGAGCACAAGAAGTCTCTCAGGGACGATGTGCAGAGGATCCGTTGGTTCACCGGTCATTTGCGGGGGAAGACCCTCGATCAGATCGACCGCAGTCTCGTCGATGGACTGATTACGAAGCATATCCACGCTACGGATCGCACCAAGGATCTTTACGTCGCGATCATTCGCGGCATTTTCCGGATCGCGATGCGAGAGTGGGAATGGGTCGATCAGATCCCGGCGTTCAAGACCTATGAGAAGAACAGGAAGGTCAGGGTTCGGTGGATCACCCACGAGCAGGCCAGAACGCTACTTCTCGAACTGCCCGAGCATCAGCGCGACGTGGTCGTGTTTGCCCTGTCCACTGGCCTGCGCCAGGGGAATGTTCTCGGGATGACCTGGGACCGCATCTTCCTGGAGCGGCGCTCGGCGATTGTCGATCATGGCGATACGAAGAACGCGGACGCCCTGGGCGTGGCGCTCAACGATATCGCGGTGGCCGTCCTCGAGCGGCAGCAAGGCAAGCACAAGACGGCAGTGTTCACCTATCGGGGCGAGCCGCTCCGTTCGGCGAACACACGGGCATGGCGCAAAGCGCTCGTGCGCGCGGGGATCACCAATTTCCGCTGGCACGATCTTCGCCATACCTGGGCAAGCTGGCTGAGGCAGGCGGGTGTTGCCACCTGGGTGCTTCAGGAGCTCGGCGGCTGGAAATCGGAGTCGATGGTGCGGCGCTACGCGCACATGTCGACCGAGCATTTGCAGCCTTATGCCGACCAGCTGGGATTCGAGCCTGATCTCGATCGGGAGCGGGTCCGCCGCGCCGAGGGAGGTTACGACACAAAATCACCTACAAAGCTCACCGAAAACGAGCTTCGTCTGGTGGCCTAGGGTGGCGTAACTATCTGAATACCAAGGAAAGAAATGGTGGACGCACTAGGGCTCGAACCTAGGACCCGCTGATTAAGAGTCAGCTGCTCTACCAACTGAGCTATGCGTCCACTGCCGGTTTCCGGCGTGCCTTGCGGCGAAGAGGAGCCCTCTTTGCTGCGAAGCGAGCGGCCCGCTATCATGGCTCTACGGGGATGGCAATGCCCTTGGCAGCTTTTTGACGAAGTTTTTTGTCAGTGAAAGCGGCGGGTGCCGGTTTTGCTGTCGTTTTCGATGGCGAGGATGATGCCGACGCATGTCATGATCGTCAGCATCGACGACCCGCCATAGGAAAAGAGCGGCAGCGGGATGCCCACCACGGGCGCCATGCCCATCACCATCGACAGGTTGATCGCAATATAGAAGAAGATCGTCATCGTCAGTCCTGCGGCAGTGAGCTGTCCGAAACGGGTGCGTGCCTTGAGCGCGACGCGCGTCGACCAGCGCAGCAGCAGGAAGAAGCCAAAGAGCAGCGCGAGCCCGCCGATCAAGCCCCATTCTTCGGCCATGGTGGCGAAGATGAAATCGGTATGGCCTTCGGGCAGGTAATCGAGGTGGCTTTGCGACCCGTTGAGAAAGCCCTTGCCGCCAATGCCGCCCGACCCGATCGCGATCTTCGACTGGCTGATATGATAGCCGGCGCCGAGCGGATCACTTTCGGGGTCGAGGAAGATCAGCACGCGCTTTTGCTGGTAATCGTGGAGGAAGGAGAAGAGCACCGGCAGAGCCGCTGCGCCCGCGGCTGCCGCGCTGCCGAACCACCAGAAGGGCAGGCCGGCGGCGAACATCACCACAACGCCGCCGATGCAGATCGCGAGCGCGGTACCGAGGTCGGGCTGGAGCATGACGAGCGCGGCGGGCAAGCCGATCATCACCAGCGCGGGCCAGAGCGCGGTGAAGGTCCGCGTATTGCCGGGCGGTAATTGCGCGTAAAATCGCGCCAGCGCGATCACGATCGCGACCTTCATCAATTCCGATGGCTGAAGGTTCATGAAGCCGAGGTTGAGCCATCGCTGGCTGCCCCCGCCGACGAAGCCGAGCAGTTCGACCGCCATCAGCAGGATCAGGATGCCGATATAGGCGAGGTAGGCGAAATCCTCGAAGATGCGGAGCGGGAAACGCCCGATCACCAGCGCGACGCCGAGGAAGACGAGGAAGCGCACGCCCTGTTGCAAGGCCCAGGGCGACCAGTTGCCGCCCGCGGCCGAATAGAGGACGAGCAGGCCGAAGCCGGTAATGCCGCCAAGGATGGCGATCAGCTTCCACGGGATGCGCTGGATCGCTGGCGGGACCGGGATCATTGCGGCACCTTGGGATCGGGATCGCTCGACGCGCCCGATTTCCATGCCGCATAATCGCGGTCCATGCGTTCCTTGATCGTGCCGCCCCAGCCGGCTTCGAACGTTTCGAGTGCTTCCATCGCCTTTTCCCGGTCGAAGAGGAAGGTCATGAAATCCTTGGCTACCGGCGCCGCGGCGCGCGATCCGCCCATGCCGTGCTCGATCACGACCGCGGTGGCATAGCGCGGATTATCGACCGGAGCGAAGCCGATGAACAGACCGTGGTCGCGAAACTTCCACGTGCCGCTTTTTCCGTTTCCGGTACCGAGCCCGCGCACCTGCGCGGTGCCGGTCTTGCCTGCCATCGTGATGCCGTCGAGCGGCAATTTGCTGCGTCCGGCGGTCCCGCCGGGGCCGTTGACGACAAGGTCCATGCCGTGGCGGGCGGCCGCGAACGCTTCGGCGGAGAAGGGCAGGGGCTCGTTCTTGAAGTGCCGGTTGACGAGGCGCGGATAGAGGCGGCGTCCCGATGCGATCCGCGCCGCCATGACCGCGAGCTGGAGCGGGTTCACGCTGACATAGCCCTGGCCGATGACCGCGTTCAGCGAATCCGACGCCGACCATGGTTGGTCGTATTTCTTCATCTTCCACGCGCTGTCGGGGATAGTGCCATAGCGCTGATTGCTGCCCGCGAGCTGGAATTCCTCGCCAAGCCCCATCAGCTTCGCGGTCGGGGCGATGGCATCATAGCCGAGCCGGTGGGCGAGCCAGTAGAAATAGCTGTTGCAGCTTTTCATGATCGCGGTCGCCATGTCGACGCTGCCGTGCGTGCCGAGGCAGCGGAAGAAGCGGCTGCCAAGCCGGTAACCGCCGATGCACGTATGGCGCTCGCTGGGGTCGACACCATGTTCGACCGCGGCGATCGCGGCCATCGGCTTCAGCGTCGAGCCGGGGGGGTAGAGGCCGCGCGTCGCCTTGTTGATCAGCGGTTGGTGATCGTCGGCACGCAGCCAGCTGTATTCGCTATTGCTGATCCCGTCCGAAAAGCTGTTGGGGTCGAAGCTGGGCATCGACACGAACGAAAGGATGTCGCCGTTCTGGCAGTCGATCACGATGGCTGCGCCCGATTCGCGCCCCATGCGCCGCGCGACATATTCCTGCAGGTCGGCATCGATCGTCAGGTGGACGGTCTTGCCCTGCACGTCGGCCTGCGTCGAAAGATCGCGGACGACCTTGCCGCGCGCGGTTACCTCGACGCGGCGTGCACCGGGCTTCCCCTTCAGCATATCCTGGAAATATTTCTCCAGCCCGTCCTTGCCGATCTTGTACCCCGGCGTGATGTACAGCGGATCCTTGACCTTCTGATATTCCTCGGCATTCGGGGCGCCGACATATCCGATCAGATGGCCAACCGCCGCGCCGGTCGGATAGTTGCGGGCGAAGCCGCGCTGCGGGGCGATGCCCGGCAGTTCGGGCAGGCGGACGAGAATCGAGCTATACTCGGCCTCGGTCATGTCTTCCTTGACCGCGACAGGCTGAAATCCCGACGCCGCCGTCAGGTCGCGATTGATGCGCTCCATCGCGTCGCCATCGAGCCGCAGCAGCGTCTGAAGCTGTCCGAGCACAAGTTCCTTGTTGTGCAGGCGATCGGGAATGATGTCGATGCGGAGCGACACGCGATTGTTCGCCAGTGCTTTGCCATGGCGATCGACGATCCAGCCGCGGCGCGGCGGGATAAGCGTCAGATTGACGCGATTGCTTTCCGATTCAAGAACATAGCGATCGTTGTCGATCACGGAAATATAGGCCATGCGCGCCGCGAGCGCGACGCCCACCGCCGCTTGCGCGCCGCCGACGACGAGCGCGCGGCGCGTGAAGGTTATGCCCCTCCAGGCTTCGGTGATCGGCGGACTCTTTTTCTTCGGCATCGGGATTTATCGGCGTCTCAGGCGGAAATTGTCAAACGCGCCGGTCAGGCGCATGAACAGCGGAACGAGCAGCGCAGAGATGATGATCTGCGGCAGCACGAGGCCCAGTACATGCCCCGTCGCGGCATGCGGATGGACGATCAGCGCTGCAAGCGACTGGATGATCCCGATCAGCAAGGCGGCAATGGCCCAGTCGTGAAAGAAACCGCGCCAGTAGATGCGCTGCGACGAATAATGGATCGCAATACTGGCGACGGTCCACAAGCCGACGGCAGTGCCGATCGGCGCACCGCTGAACAGATCATCCCACAGACCGAGCGGAATGCCGATCCACACCGGCCACATTTCGGTGCGAAGCAATTGCCAGCACAGGAAAAGGAGCAGGCCGAGTGGCGGCAGGACCGGCGAATTGGCGATCAGCGGCAGCATCAGCGGCAGCGCCGATGCGAACATGACGGTCGCGACCGGTACGATGCGCATCCGCCACAGCGACGCCGGTTCGCCGAGGCGCGGACCCTTTTGATTCATGGTGCGCCGGCCGGGGCGACGGGCCCGGCAGGTCCGGGAAGGCCTGCGGCTTCGATATTGTCGGGGGTGTAAGGGCGCAGCACCGACACTGCATCGACCTTGCCGGGGTCGGCAAGCGGACGTGCGAGGGCGCCGTCGTCCTGGCGCCGCACGACGATCGCGACCGGGATGTTGGGCGGATAAAGTCCGCCGGTGCCCGAGGTGACGAGGATGTCGCCCGGCTTGAACGGGTTGTTCGCGATGTTGAGCGTGCGGACATCAAGGTCGCCATTGCCGCGGCCGCTGGCGAGTGCGGGCAGGCCGTCGCGTGCGCGGCGGACGGGAACGATGTTGTCGACGTCGGTGAGCAGCAGAACCTGCGAGACCGACGGCCCGGCGCCGAGCACACGGCCGATCAATCCGTCGGCGCCGCGAACCGGCTGGCCCGCGGCAACGCCGAGATTGCGCCCGATGCTGAGCAGCGCGATCCGCTTGCTGCTCGTCGAGGTCGAGGTAAGCAGATAACCGTTCGCGAGCGCGGTCTTGTCGGTTTCCTGCAGCTTCAGAAGCGCCTTGAGCTGGCGGTTTTCCTCCTGCAGCGAGCTGGTCGCGACGAGTTCGCGCCGCGTGTCGGCAAGTTCCTTGCGCAATCGCCGGTTTTGCGTGCCCGCCCGAACATAGGCGCCAACCGTATCATCGATTCCAGAGATCGACCCTGTCACCGAACGCGTCACGCGCGCGACGGGCGCGGCGATTTCCTGGCTCGCCACGCGAAGCTGGGCAAAGCCGACGGGATCAACGACCGACAGGATCGCCAGCAACAGGCCTGCTACCGCGCCGGTCACCGCGATGACATAGGCGACGAACAGGCTGTACTGAGCCTTTCGGGATTGCCCCGGACGTCGATGTGCCGGGCGGACCATGGTTCAGCGCCTTGGTATCAGGCTTGCTGCAACACGCCGCGGAAGGCGGGGTCTTCCATTGCGCGGCCGGTACCGATCGCGACGCAGGTCAGCGGGTCTTCGGCCACCGTAACCGGCAGGCCGGTCGCGTCGCGCAGCAGTTCGTCGAGTTCGGCGATCAGCGCACCGCCGCCGGTCAGGACGATGCCCTGATCAACGATGTCGGCCGCGAGTTCGGGCGCGGTGTTCTCGAGCGCGATGCGCACGCCTTCGACGATCGTACCGATCGGTTCGGACAAGGCCTCGGCGATCTGCGCCTGGTTGATCGAGATTTCCTTGGGCACGCCGTTTACAAGGTCGCGGCCCTTGATGTGGATCGTCAGGCCGGTGCCGTCGGCGGGGATGCGCGCGATACCGAAATCCTTCTTGATCCGCTCGGCGGTCGATTCCCCGATCAGCAGATTATGGTGTCGGCGAACATAGGATACGATTGCTTCATCCATCTTGTCACCACCCGCACGAACCGAAGTGGTGTAGGCGAGGCCACGGAGCGAGAGCACCGCGACTTCCGTCGTGCCGCCGCCGATGTCGACGACCATCGAACCGATCGGTTCGGTGACCGGCATGTCGGCTCCGATCGCGGCGGCCATCGGCTCCTCGATCAGCCACACTTCGCTGGCGCCCGCGTTCGATGCGGCGTCGCGGATCGCGCGGCGTTCGACGCTGGTCGAACCCGAGGGGACGCAGATCACGATTTCGGGGCTGCGGAACGCGTTCGGCTTGCCGCCGTGCACCTTGGTGATGAAGTGCTTGATCATCTGTTCGGCGACATCGATGTCGGCGATGACGCCGTCACGCAGCGGGCGGATCGCCTCGATACTGTCGGGGGTCTTGCCCATCATCAGCTTGGCGTCGTCGCCGACGGCCTTGACCCGCTTGATGCCGTTCAGTGTCTCGACCGCGACGACCGAGGGCTCGTTCAGCACGATTCCCTTGCCGCGCACATAGACGACCGTGTTCGCGGTGCCGAGGTCGATAGCCATATCTTGGGAATTGAATTTGAACCAGCGGGAAAAGAAGGACATCGATACTGCTTCCTGTCATCGAAGCCGTGCCCCTGATGGACACGCCCCTGTCGTGATTAATCTGCGCGCCCGGCCGGCGACAGCTGCAATCAGGGGAAGATTCCGGCTCGTCCACAGGGGGTGGCTGGACAAAATGATCGGGGCTGTGCGGATGGGTCGCGATTTGCGTTCGACTGCGCTAGGAGAGCGGCCATGTCAATACGTCGCCTGCCGGAAAAGCTCGTAAATCGGATCGCAGCGGGTGAAGTGGTCGAAAGACCTGCCGCGGCGCTCAAGGAACTGGTTGAAAACGCCATCGACGCCGGCGCGACTCGCATTTCGGTGCGAATCGCCGAGGGCGGAATTTCGCGGCTGGAGGTCGAGGACGACGGCTGCGGGATGACGGCCGCGGACATGGTGCTCGCGCTTGAACGTCATGCGACCTCGAAGCTGCCCGATGACGCGATCGAGGATGTCACGACGCTCGGCTTCCGCGGTGAGGCGCTGCCGTCGATCGCGAGCGTCGCGCGGCTGACGCTCGAAAGTCGGGTGGCGGGTGGAGACGGTTGGAAACGCGTCGTCGACAATGGCGCGGTTGTCGCCGAGGGGCCTGCGGCGCTGGGGAAGGGCACCCGCGTCGTCGTCGAGGATCTGTTCGCGCGCGTTCCTGCGCGGCGCAAGTTCCTGCGCAGTGGGCGCAGCGAATATGCAGCGTGCCTTGATGTTGTTCGGCGGCTTGCGATGGCGCGCCCCGACATCGGTTTTACCGTCGAACATGACGGACGCCGCGTCCTCGACGTGCAGGGGGGGCAGGACCAGCTCGCACGCGTCGCGGCGCTGACCCAGCGCGAACTGGCGGCGAACAGCATCGGCGTCGATCTGGATCGCGGCGAAGTGCATCTGGGCGGCGTGATCAGCCTGCCGACCTACAATCGCGGCATCGCCGACCATCAATATCTGTTCGTCAATGGCCGCCCGGTGAAGGACCGGCTGCTCGTCGGGGCGCTGCGCGGCGCCTACGCCGATCTGCTCGCGCGTGATCGCCACCCTGTTGTCGCGCTCTTCCTCGACGTGCCGACCAGCGAGGTCGATGTGAACGTCCATCCGGCGAAGACCGAGGTGCGTTTCCGCGACCCGCAGCTTGTCCGCGGCATGATCGTCGGCGGCCTCCGCCGCGCGCTCGACGAGCATGGCTTCCGCAGCGTCCAGCGCCCCGCCGAAGCCGCGCTCGCAGCCTGGCAGCAGGAGCCGGTCGCCCCGCAGCCCCCGGCGCCGACTTTGTTCTCCACGTCTTCGCCATATTCGCCGTCTCCCGCGACCCGTCCGTTCGGCTCGGGGGAGGGGGCTGCGACGACGGCCCTTCTGCGCGACCGCATCGTCGATTTCGCGCCGCCCCGCGACGTCTTGCCGATGGGGCGCGCGGAACCGGCGACCGCGCCGGTCCCCGAGGCCGCGGCGCATCCGCTGGGTATCGCGCGCGGCCAGATCGCCAAGACCTATATCGTTGCCGAGGCCGAGGATGGCCTTGTCATCGTCGATCAGCACGCGGCGCACGAGCGGCTGGTGCTCGAACAATTGCGCCGCGCGATGGGCGGGCAGGCGGTCCCGTCGCAAGGGCTGCTCCTGCCCGAGGTCGTCGAACTTGACGAACCGGCTTGCGACCGGCTCGAGGCGGCCGCGCCCGGGCTCGCGGCGCTCGGCGTCGAGCTCGAACGTTTCGGTCCCGCCGCGGTGATGGTGCGTGCGACGCCGGCGATGCTGGGGGCGATCGATTGCCAAAGGCTGGTAAATGACATCGCCGACGATCTTGCGGGTTATGACGCGGTACTCGGTCTTAACGAAAAGCTCGAACTCGTCGCCGCGACGATGGCGTGTCACGGTTCGGTCCGCGCAGGCCGGACGCTCGCGGTGGCGGAGATGAACGCGCTGCTGCGCCAGATGGAAGTGACACCGCATTCGGGGCAGTGCAATCACGGCCGTCCGACATGGGTGAAACTTGCCATGGACGATGTCGAGAAATTGTTCGGGAGGAAATAGGATGGAATTTCGCATCATCGCTATCGTGCTGGCCTCCATCCTGCCCACAGCCTCGGCGCTGGCCGCGCCGCCGGTGAAGCAGACATCCTGTCCCGTCAAGCCGGTCCTGCCGGACGATCTGGCCGACTGGGGGCGCAATGCATCAAGCAAGACGATCTACGCCTATGGCGCCGATCTCGCCGCCGACTGGGCGCCGCTGGGCGCCGCGCGGACCGAGCTTCCGCTTCACCGCTATGAAAGCCTTCGTTACGGGATCGCTCCCGAACGCCTCCCCGATGTCCACAAATTCGGCGGAATGATCCCGATCGAAGTCAGGAAGGCTGGCCGGCTCGTCGTTGCGCTCGACGCCGGTGCCTGGATCGATCTCGTCCGCGATGGCGTCGCGGTAAAATCGGTCGTGCACGGCCATGGTCCGGCCTGTTCGGGGATCCGCAAGATGGTCGAATTCGACGTCTCGCAGGGCCGTTACCTGCTCCAGATCACGAACGCACCGGCGGCATCGATCCACGCGATGGCGGTGGTGCGCTAGGCCATCTTGATTCCGGCGACGCCGTTTTCGACCACGCCCGTCGCGCGTTTCGACAGGTTGTTCACCGGCGTCGTCACCTTGTCGACGACCATGAAGTGCGTCTGCCACGCCTCGCGGCCCACCTCGCACACGACATAACCGCGCTGGTCGTTCGCGAATTTGAGCTCGGGGTTCAGCTTCAGCCAGTCATCGGTGCCGTTCCGCCTGTCGCTGCCGTCGCCGCCGCTCGATATCGAGGTTGCGACGACTTCGGCGCCGATGACCTTGTCCTTGAGCACGAGATCGCCGCAGAAATTCTGGTGCTCGTCGCCGGTCAGCACGACGACATTCTTGAGCCCGCCGAGCCGCGACAACATCCGTTCGCGCGGCGCTTCATAGCCCGCCCAGCTGTCGAGGTTCAGGATCTTCTTCGGCTCGTCGGGGCGCCGCCGCCGGTCGAGCGACATCATCGTTACCTGCTGCGCCAGCGTGTTCCACGTCGCGCCGCCTTCGCCCAGATTGCGGCTCAGCCAGTCTTCCTGCGCCTTGCCCAGCACCTGCGCATTTTTGTCGAATACGCCGGGGCAGGCGGGCTTGAAGCCGTCCTCGCACGGCTGGTCGTCGCGATATTGCCGTGTATCGAGCAATTGCATCGACACGAGATCGCCGTAGCGAAGCTCGCGATGCAGCGCGACCATGCCGCCGCGCGGCAGCATCGACCGGCGCACGGGCATATGTTCGTACCACGCCTGCATCGCCGCCTGCTTGCGAAGCATGAAGACTTCGGGCGGCGGCGCGTCGGGATCGTTGCCGTCGAGGCCAAGCTTCCAGTTGTCGATATCCGAAACCCAGTCGTTGCGGATCTCGTGATCGTCGAAGCTCGACAGGAAGGCATGCGTGCAGCGCGCAGCCTGCAGATCGATGTCGCCGAGCTGCTGTGCATAGGCGATGCGGAAATCGCCAAGGTCGATCAGATTGCGGAACGCATGCTTGCGCACCGGCCGGGTCGGCAGGCCCGCGTCGAACAGATAGTCCTGGCTATATTCATAAATGAAGTCGCCATAATGATAGACGAAGGCGAGATCCTCGCGCGCAAGGTGGCGGTACGCGCCGAAAAAGCCCGCTTCGAAATGCTGACAACCGCAGACGCCAAATTTCAGAGTATCGGTGGGTGTGCCGACCTTGGGAAGCGTTCGCGCGCGGCCGCGCAGGCTGCGTTCGCCGCCGGCGGTGAAGCGGTAATAATAGGGACGATCGGGCTGCAGACCGGCAACCTCGACATGGACGCTATGGCCGAGTTCGGGGCGCGCGAGTTCGGTGCCCTTGGCAACCACGTCGCGAAAGCCGGTGTCGCTCGCAACTTCCCAATCGACCGGATAATTCGCTAGCGGCATGCCGCCGTGCGGCGCCATCGGTTCGGGCGCGAGCCGTGTCCAGATGACGAAGCCGTCGCTCGCGGGGTCGCCGGCCGCGACGCCAAGGCTGAACGGAAATTCGCGGAAGATGCCGCCTTCGGCCCGCAGGATCGCCGGGGCGGCGAGGCCGGCGAGGGTGGCCCCGGCTATGAAATGGCGGCGATTGAACATGGCTGGGCTCCGTTGGGGCGAATCGATGCCTCTGATAGCCCAGCCATATGTTTCATCAATGACGGATAGGGCGCGCGGTTACAGCCACATCCGCGCCATCCAAAGCGCCATCGCGACCATCATCACATTCTCGGTCAGCGATACGAAGCCCAGAGGCACCTTGCTGCTGCCGCCGACGCAGGCGCATTTGATGTCGCGCCTGTCGATATAGACCGCCTTGAACACCGACACCGCGCCGATGCCGCCGATGAAGAGCGCGATCGGGATCGACAGCCAATTGAAGGCATGCGCGGTCATCAGGACGCCCGCGAGCCCCTCGGCGAAGGGATAGAAGGTTGCATAGGGTATCCAGCGCTTTGCCAGCAGGTCATAGTTCAGGAACATCGTCGCGAATTTGTCGACGTCCTGCAGCTTCAGAAGCGCGAGCACGATCATGCTGAACGAGATGAACCATTCGGCGGCGCGAAGGGTGAAGGCATCGCCATAGACGGAAAAGCTGGTGGCGAGCGCCATCAACGCGGTCATCGCGAACAGCGCGATCACTGGCGTGTAAGTCGTCGCATCGGGGTCGGCGACCTTCAGGCCGAAATGGCGGCGCAGGTCATCATAGCCGCCGATACGAACGTCGTCGATGAAGGTTTGGGGCGTCGTCTTGACGCCATGTCCGGCCTTGAATGCGTCGGTTTCCTCGCGCGTCGTCAGCCAGCGGTCGTCGACCGTGAAGCCGCGGCTTTCGAGCAGATGTTTTGCCTTGAGGCCATAGGGGCAGATGTGCCCGGGCATGACCATGCGATGGAGTGTTGCCTGTTTTGTCATGCACCCCATATAGCGTCCGTACCATGGTACGGAGTCAAGCGATGCAATTCACGATCGGGAAACTGGCGCAGGGTGGAGGGGTTGGCGTCGAAACCATACGCTATTACCAGCGACGCGGCCTGATGGGCACGCCCGCGCGACGCGGCGGCGATGGCTGGGGCGGCGGTGTGCGCCGTTATGACGAAAATGACCTCCGGCGCCTGAAATTCATCCGCGCGGCGCAGGGCGCGGGCTTCACGCTCGAGGAGATCGGGGAGCTCCTCGCGCTCGAGGCGGGCGACGATCGCGTTCGCGTACGCCATCTCGCACGCCAGCGCATCGACGCACTCGATGACAAGATCGCGCAGATGACCCAAACCCGCGCTGCGCTGGCGCGTCTCGCCGATCAATGCGCCGCGAGCGACAAGGGGCCGTGCCCGATCTTGGCGGCGTTTGAGCCTTAACCTCATTGCGAAACTGTTCTGAATGACAGCCATCGACCGGTTGGAGACTGTCGGCTTTCAGACGACGATCGTCCGAAGCAGACTTTGCCAACTGCCGACCAAAGGCGTGATGTCGGCTGGCGTCGAATAATAGCATGGAGACACCGCCGTTAGCCGGATGCTATCGAAGAGTTCATGATCCAATACGACACGAGCTTTCAAAGACTGGCATTTTGCCTCGCCGGACTTGCGGGCTTTGTCGATGCCATCGGGTTCCTCGGGTCTGGCGGCCTCTTCGTCTCGTTCATGAGCGGTAACTCGACCAGAATGGCGATAGGCATAACGGAAGCGAAGACTCTTGCCTTGGCCACCGCAGCGCTCATCGGCCTCTTCGTTGCGGGCGTGTTTCTCAACATCATCGTGACGGCAAAGATAACGGTCGCGCATCGCAAGGTCGTGGCAATTTCGGGCGTCGCCGCGCTTCTCCTCGGCGCTGCTTGCTGCAAATGGACCGGCTCCGATGTCGCCGCCACAGGATTTCTGTGCGTTGCGATGGGCGCTTCCAACACGATTTTCCGCCGCGACGGCGATGTGAGTATCGGCGTCACATATATGACCGGTACCCTTGTCAAACTCGGGCACAGGCTTGCTGACGCGGCACTGGGTGGTAGCCGGACGGCTTGGATTCCCTACCTGCTACTTTGGCTTGCCCTTGTCTTCGGCGGGATTCTCGGTGCTACAAGCTATTATTGGTCTCAAGACGCAAGTCTCGGGTTCGCAGCGGGCTTCGCTCTCATCCTCATTCCTGTAACACGAAGAATCACCGCCACCCTGAAGTCATAGCTGGCCGGTTGCGGACGTCAGGAAACGCACTCATTCGACGAGCCTCGACGATATCTTTTTAAGTGACCGTCCGGGCCAAATGCGATCAGAAGTGTGGGGCCGGTCGTGGTGTGAATAACTCGAAACAGGTGATCAGTAGATCGAGCAAACTTGTATCGCCCATCTCGGTAATGCGCAGCAATTGGCATCCTTACTATCGCGCCGACTTTCCTGAATTCGTAACGGAAGGGAGCCGTCTCGCTAATGCCATCGATTGTCACGCCGGCGGAAGCGATTTTAATCGATGGCGCTTCGGGAGCGACATAGCATCCATAAATCGACGCAGGATCTTGCGCCGCTGGCTCGGCGAAACCGGAACAGCCGCAAACTGCAAACGTTAGTGCAACTGTTGGGATGACACGTTTCTTCACGAACTGACTGTTTGGGAACAACTGTCCTAGGTCAATGTCCGCTTTCCCACCCCAAAGCCGCCATTTCACCGTGCTCCCTGTCGCAATTACGAAGCCGGATCAGCTGTGCAGGAAGTGCATTACGTCGCCATCATGGACGATATAGGCCTTGCCCTCGGCGCGCAGCTTGCCCGCCTCGCGCGCCCTGGCTTCGCCGCCTAGAGCGACATAATCGTCATAGGCGATCGTTTCGGCGCGGATGAAGCCCTTCTGGAAATCGCTGTGGATCTCGCCCGCCGCTTCGGGCGCGGTTGCGCCGGTGTGGACCGTCCATGCGCGCGCCTCCTGCGGGCCGACGGTGAAGAAGGTGATCAGGTGGAGCAGTTCGTAACCGGCACGAATGACACGCGCGAGGCCGGTTTCGGTCAGGCCCATTTCGGACAGGAATTCCATCCGGTCGGGCATCTCCATCGTGACGAGCTCGCTCTCGATTGCCGCCGAGACGACCACCGCCTGTGCGCCCTCGGTCGCCGCCTTGGCGAAGACCTTTTCGGAGAAGGCGTTGCCGTTCGCGGCGCTACCCTCGTCGACATTGCAGACATAGAGGACGGGCTTCGAGGTCAGCAGCTGCGCGGTGCGGAGCACGCGGGCTTCCTCGTCGTCCTTCGGTTCGACGAGCCGTGCAGGCTTGCCTTCGCGCAGCAGGTCGAGCGCCTGACCGAGCACCGAAGCGGCGATCTTCGCTTCCTTGTCACCCTGCGCGGCCTTTTTGGCGAAAGCGGGAACGCGCTTTTCGAGGCTTTCGAGGTCCGAAAGCAACAGCTCGGTCTCGACCGTTTCGGCGTCGGCGACGGGGTCGACCTTGTTCTCGACATGCTGGATGTCGTCGTCCTCGAAACAGCGCAGCACATGGACGATGGCATCGACCTCGCGGATGTTGCCGAGGAACTGGTTGCCGAGCCCTTCGCCCTTCGATGCGCCGCGGACGAGCCCGGCGATGTCGACGAAGGCGAGCTGCGTCGCGATGATCTTCTTGCTGCTCGCGATCGCCGCCAGCTTTTCAAGCCGCGCGTCGGGCACCGCGACGTTGCCGATATTCGGCTCGATCGTGCAGAAGGGGTAATTGGCCGCTTGCGCCGCCGCGGTTTCGGTCAGCGCATTGAACAGGGTGGACTTGCCGACGTTGGGCAGGCCGACGATCCCGCATTTGAAACCCATAAAAACTCCGTGAGGTTCGGCGCGCGATTGGGTGAGGCGCCGCTGTTGCAGCGCCCCTAGCGCCAGATTGCTTCCGGCGCCAGTCCTTGCCGCCACGCTTTGCCGTTGCGTCCGGTTCAGACTTGCGCCTTTATCGCACCTGCCATGACGAAACCCCGCCTCCTCGCCGCCGGCATTCTTCTTGCTCTCGGTGCGACCGCCGCCGTCGCTGCGCCGAGCCGGTTCGAAGAAGGCGTTTTCGCCGAACTCAACCGCTTTCGCAGCGATCCCGCAGCTTATGCCGAATATCTGCGCGACTATCGCCCGCGCTTCGAGGGCAAGTTGCTCGTCAGCGACGACGACAGCGAGATCGACATCATGACGCGCGAGGGCGTTGCCGCGGTCGACGAGGCGATCCGCGACCTTCGCCGCGAAAAGCCGCTCGCCGAACTGGAATGGAGCGATGCGCTGGCGCGCGCGGCGGCCGACCATGTCGCGGTCCAGTCGCGCTCGGGCGCGGTCGGCCAC
>NZ_DATMST010000073.1:0-4440 GCF_035565275.1 Sphingopyxis sp. | reverse complement strand
ATCGCCACCGGCTTCGGCTACCTTCTGGTGCTCGCGGTCTTCCTGCTTCTGCCTGTGGCGCAGCACGGCATCCTGTGGCGAGTCGTCGTCGGGTTCGGGGGCAATGCCGCGCTCCATCCGGCGATGCGCCGTACGACCCTGCCGCTGCACGTCTTCCAGTTCGCGACGGCGCCGCTCGACGCAGCGCAAAGGGAGGTGATCCTTCCGCAGGGCGGCGCTTTCACCGACAAGGTGCCCTATCTGTTCAGCGCCCGGCTCGACGGCCACGGGCATCTGATCTCTGCCTTTCCCGTGTCCTTCCTCGTGCGCGGCGACGAAGCCTGTTACCGCGAGGCGCGGCGGCGTTTGAAGCAGCATTTTGCGGCGATGCCCGATCCGCAGGTCGACTATCTGTGGCGCGGTCTCGCGTGGGTGAACACCTCGTTCCTTCCCGAAATCTATGACCTCGGCGACGGCGCGATCGCGATTCAGGCGTGCAACGGGCGCGGTATCTCCACGAACAGCGTTATCGGGGCCGAGGTCGCCGAGATGCTGGCGACGGGGAACCGCGATGCGCTTTCGGTGCAGCCGCGCGAACCGTCACCCGTGCGTTTCCACGCCGGTGCGGCGTTGCTGCCCAAATTGCTGATGTCGATGGCCTATCTTTCGAACTGAGGCGATGGGGAATTCAGGGCGCCAGCGGTTCGAGATTGTCGTGAAGGCGTCCAAGCAGCGCGATCAGCTGTTCGAACTCGTCGGGTGCGAGCCCTGTAACCAGATGCTCATAGATGGGAGCGGTGACTTGCCGCGCCTTTTTGAGCTGGGCCTTGCCGGCGGGCGCGAGCGCGACCAGCGTGACGCGCGCGTCGTCGCGGCTGGGCGCCGCCGTAACCAGTTCGGCGGCCGCCATCCGCTGGATAATCCGGGTCATCGTCGACAGGTTGATCACCGCGGCCTCGGCGATTTCGCGCGCGCCGCGCGGCGATTTTTCGCCCAAGATCATCAGCACCCGCCAGCTCGGGATATCGAGGCCGATCGCGCGCAGCCGCGCGTCGATGATGCTGTTGTACCGGCTCACCAGCCTGTTGAGCAGGTAGAAGGGGTATCGTTTGACCCGAAAGGCGGCGGCGCCGGGATTGCCCGACAGAAAGACGTCCATAACCGCCGCTTTAGCCGAATGCCCGTCCGTTTCAATCCGCCCCGTCCGATGCATGATCGATCCGCGAAGGATGCGGCAACGACCCCCGAAAGGAAATCCCGATGGCAAATCTGACTGCGCAGTCGAGCAGGCGCTGGGGGCGAATTATCGCAATGGGCGCCGCGGCGGTACTGCTGACCGGCGCGAGCGCGCCCGGGCTGTCCGGGCTGGTCGCGCGATACGAGCATTTTGCCGAGGATTATCCGATGGAAGCGGGGCGGTCCGACCCGTCGCGTTCACGCGAAGGCTGGCCCGGCGAAAGGCCCGAGGGCATGGCAGGCCGCAAGGCCGAACTCGAACAGATTGCCGCGGAGCTCGATGCGCTGGATGGCGCGACGCTGACGGGCGAGGATCGCGTCAATCGCGACTATCTGCGCGAACTGATCGGCTGGCGGATCGAGGGCATCGATTTCGACGAGCGCCGCTTCGCTTTCGTCGCGCATGAAGGCTTCTACAACACGCCCTATTCGCTGGCCCGCGGGCTCGACGTCAAAAGCGAAGCCGAAGCGCGCGCGTGGGCGGAGCGGATGCGCGGCATTCCCCGCTATTTCGCCGAACAGCGCGCCAATCTGGAACGCGGTGTTGCAACGGGCTGGACGCATCCGGGGGTGGTAATCGATGTCGCGGTTGCCGTGCTCCGCAACCAGATCGCGGTTCCCGCCGTCGACGATCCGATGCTTGCGTCGCTGACCGCCTATCCCGCTGTACGCGCCGAGGCGCAGCGGTTGATCGAGCGCGAGATCCGTCCGGCGCAACAGGCGGCGCTGGCCTATATCGACGGCCCGTATCGGGCAAAGGCGCGCAAGGAGCTCGGCATCGCGGCGGTGCCCGGCGGGCGGGCCTATTACGATTTCCTGCTGCGCTATTATACGACGACCGACCTGACCGCCGAACAGGTCCATGCGATGGGTCTGGCGGAGGTGCAGCGGATTCGCGGCGAGATGGACAAGGTCATCGCTTCGACCGGTTTCGAGGGAAGCTTTGCCGACTGGTTGCGCTTCCTGCGAACCGACCCGCGCTTCTATGCCACCAGCCGCGAAGGGCTGATCGAAAAATACGCCGCCGCGTCGAAACGGATCGACGGCGTGCTGCCGCGCTATTTCTCGGTGCTGCCGCGTCAGCCGTTCACCATCGTTCCGGTACCGCGCGAGCTGGAGGAAGGCTATACGACCGCGCGCGGCGGCGGGGGCGGCGATTTCGCCAAGGGCTTTGCCGGCACCTTTGTCGTCAACACCTCGCATCTCGACCAGCGGCCGCTGTACGAGGTCCCGGCGCTCAGCCTGCACGAGGCGGCGCCCGGGCACCACACGCACGGCGCGCTCAATAATGAAAATCCCGGGCTGCCGTCTTTCCGCCGCGCGCGCGACCTGCTCGCTTTCCGCGAAGGCTGGGCGCTCTATGCCGAACGGCTGGGGCACGAAATGGGCGTCTATCGCGATGCCTACGAAAAATTCGGCAGTCTTTCGACCGAGATGTGGCGCGCATGCCGGATGGTCGTCGACACCGGGATTCACGTCATGGGCTGGAGCTATGCACAGGCCCGGCAATGTTTCGCCGAAAATACCGCGCTCGCCGACATCAACATCGACACCGAACTGGCGCGCTATATCGGCGCGCCGGGCGGCGCGGTCGCGTACAAGGTCGGCGAACTCAAGATCGTCGAACTGCGCCGGCGCGCCGAGGCGGCGCTGGGCGCGCGGTTCGACATCCGCGCCTTCCACGACCTGATCCTCGCGCAGGGGCAACTGCCGATGACGATGCTCGAGGCCAAGGTCGACGCGTGGATCGCGGCGCGCAAACGCTCAGGAAGCGAGGGCTAGCGCCAGCGCCTTGCCGTCCTCGTCGGCCAGCGCGGCGTCGCGCAGGCGGGCGATGTCGGCGGCGGCGAGGCTGCCGGTACGGTAGCGATCGACGATGCGCGCATAATTGCCGAGTCCGCGTTCGAACGTGTCGCCATAGCCCTTGATCAGCCGCTGGCATTTTACGAGTTCCAGAGCGGTCGCCGGATCGGCAGTGCGGACGAGCGCCAGCCAGTCCTCGATGCGGGCCTGTTCCATTTGATAGCGCAGCGTGCCGCGCCGCCAGCGCCGCCAGCCGGCGAGCAGCGACAGCATCAGGAACCAGCGCAGGCTGGTCGTTTCGACGTGCCGTCCCTTCGTGAACAGCGGCTTCAGGCGGCGCGAGAGCGACCGGCTGGCGAGGATGCGGCGGCCAAGCGCGGCGGGCATCGTCTCGCAAATTTCTTCGAGGCGCGGGTGCATATATTCGGTGAGCTGGACGATCTGGTCGTCCTTCGCCTTCACCTCGCCGCGCACGCGGGCGAAGCGGCTGGCGCGGACCTTCAGTCCCGCGACGCGGATCGTGTCTTCATAGGACATCCAGAGCGCGAGATGCCGCGCGGCCTCGGTGACGAGTTCGGGGTCCCGGTCAAGGCTTTCGAGCCGGTCGAGATAAAGCGCGGCATAGGCGGCGTCCTGATAATCCATCAGCCGCTTCACACCCTCGACCGCAAATTCATGCGCTTCGGGCGGGAGTTTCGCTTCGATGCGCGCGAGCAGCGCACGCCCGGCCTCGGTGGTGGGGGCGACGCGGGGCGGCGGGGCAGGAGCGGCTTCGGCCTTGCCCTGTGCGGTGTCGAAGCCATCCGAAAAGCCGCGCAGATTGGCGTCGATCGCCTTGCCGCCGGCGCGGATCGCCTCCTCGAACGCGGCACGCGAAAAGGGCAGGGCGCCGCTGCCCGCGAGCGCGCCGAACATGATCGAGCTGATCACGCTGCCGGCCCGGTCGGCGGCGGCGTCCATGTCGAAACCGATGAAGCGGCCCGCACGCTCGTGCGCGGCGGCGATGATGCGCTCGCCGCTTGCGCGGCCGTCGCCCATCGCCGACTTTTCATCGATGGCATAGACGCGGTGCGTCGAACCGATCAGCAGCGTGTCCTGCGACACGAAGCCGCGCAGGATCGCGCGGCCCGCCTCCATCAGTTCGGATGCCACGACGATATCGACGTCGCCGGGCACCGGCATCAATGCGAGCACGGGCTGCGCCGCGCTCCCGGCCGGGAACATCTCGATATAATAGACCGTCGCGCCGGTGCGCTGCGCGACGCCGGGGACCGACGTGCCCTGCGCGACATAGCCGTTTTTCGTGCCGAGCTGGACGATCCAGTCGGCGAGCACGCCGCCGCCCTGGCCGCCGAGGCCGAGCACCGCGATGGTGATGCGTTCGCGCCGGCGCATCAGAACGCCCTCGCGGCAAGCTTGCGC
>NZ_DATMST010000072.1:0-2227 GCF_035565275.1 Sphingopyxis sp. | reverse complement strand
CGCCATTCTCGCCGAGCGCGAATTTCCCTACGACGAACTGGCGGCGGTCGCATCGTCGCGCAGCCAGGGCGACGAGATCGAAATCGGCGATACCGGTAAAACCGTGAAGTGCCAGAATATCGAGAATTTCGACTGGTCGGGCTGGGACATGGCGATCTTCGCGATCGGCAGCGACGCGACCGCGATCCACGCGCCGAAGGCCGCCGCGGCCGGCTGCGTCGTGATCGACAACTCGTCGCTCTACCGCATGGACCCCGACGTGCCGCTGATCGTGCCCGAGGTGAACCCCGATGCGATCGACGGCTATACCAAGCGCAATATCATCGCGAACCCGAACTGCTCGACCGCGCAGATGGTCGTCGCGCTGAAGCCGCTCCACGACGCGGCGAAGATCAAGCGCGTCGTCGTTTCGACCTATCAGTCGGTATCGGGCGCGGGCAAGTCGGGCATGGACGAGCTGTGGAACCAGACGCGCCAGATCTTCGTCGGCGACGAAAAGGACGTGCAGAAGTTCACCAAGCAGATCGCCTTCAACGTCATCCCGCATATCGACAAATTCCTCGACGACGGGTCGACCAAGGAAGAGTGGAAGATGGTCGTCGAGACCAAGAAGATCCTCGATCCCAAGATCAAGGTCACCGCGACCTGCGTCCGCGTCCCCGTCTTCGTCGGCCATTCGGAAGCGATCAACATCGAGATGGAGGACGAACTGTCGGCCGAGGACGCGCAGCGCATCCTGCGCGAAGCGCCCGGCGTCGTGCTCCATGACAAGCGCGAGGATGGCGGTTACATCACCCCCGTCGAATGCGTCGGCGACTTCGCGACCTTCGTGTCGCGCGTCCGCGAGGATCCGACGGTCGACAACGGCTTGAACCTCTGGTGCGTTTCGGACAACCTCCGCAAGGGCGCCGCGCTGAATGCGGTGCAGATCGCCGAGTTGCTCGGGCGGCGGCATCTGAAGAAGGGCTGATTCCATGGCGCGGCGCATGGCCATCATCGCGGGCACGTTGCTCATTGCAGCGATGACCGTTCCGTGCGCCGCGGCAGAAACCGCTGCGAGACCGGCCTCCGGAGATATGACGACGGCGCCGGCCGAAATTCTCGGCGCGTGGAAGATGGTCGGCGAGAAATGCGAGGAAGGCGAAACGCCCGGCACGCGGCAAATCAATGCGCTCATCCGCTTCGACCGCGATTTCGGATATGAACTCACGGTCGAAGGCTGGACGTCGCGCGGCAAGTACCGCGTCGGGCAGCTGCGCGATTCGCCGCTGACGATCCAGCTGAGCGATAGCCTGTATGAATTCGATCTCGTCGACGGCCGCCTCGAAAACTGGAGCGAGGGCGACGCCGTCTTCCTGTGCGGCCGGATTTTCGAGCGGGCGGGCGACTGAGCGAAAGCGGCCACAGGCATCTCGACTTCGCTCGATGCGAAGGGATAGGAGGTCGGGATGACCGAAGCCCTCTCTATCCCGCCGCCCGCACAGCGCCGTCTGTTCGGTCTGCTCCTCATACTGCTGCTGCTCGCGCAGATCGACCAGCCCTATCCCGAGGTCGCACTGCTCCAGCATATCCCGACGATGCTGCTGATCGTCGCTTCGCCCGCGCTGCTCCGCCGCTGGCCGCTGTCGACCGCTTCGGTCGCCTGCATCGTGGCGTTCATGGCGCTGCACACCCTCGGCGGCCGCTATGCCTACAGCAATGTCCCCTATGACGACTGGGCGCGTGCGCTGACCGGCGCGAGCCTGTCCGACGCCTTCGGCTGGACGCGCAATCATTATGACCGGCTCGTTCATTTCGCCTTCGGTGCGCTGTCGGTCGTTCCCGTTGCCGAGATCGCACGGCGTTGGGGCGGTCTCGGTCCACGCGGGGCCACCTTGACCGTGCTCGGCTGGGTACTCGCCATCTCGTGCCTCTACGAAATCTTCGAATGGCTGCTCACCATCGTCGCGGCGGGCGAGACTGCCGACCGCTACAACGGGCAGCAGGGCGATATCTGGGACGCGCAAAAGGATATGGCGCTCGCCGCCCTCGGTGCGATACTGGTGCTGGCGATCCCGGGCCGCGACAGGAGATAGCATGCGCAAATTCACGACCCTCGCGATGATCGGCCTGCTCGCGGCCTGCAAGCCAGCCGCCGAGAAGGCACCCGCCGACGCCGATCCCGTGGCGCCGCCCGTTCCCGAGGCGAAGCTCGACGGCCCCGCCGCCGCGACCACCGCGGTCAGCC
>NZ_DATMST010000071.1:0-58516 GCF_035565275.1 Sphingopyxis sp. | reverse complement strand
GCGCCTCGGTGCGCAAGTCCCGGTCGCCGCGGGTTCGCCGGCTGAAGCCGATGCGCTGCTCCGGCTCGTGGATCCGCAGCTGCGCGGACCGTTTTTGGCCAACCGGACCGTCGTCGATGCGCTAACCTTGCCGCAGGTGCGCGAACGCATGGCGGCGCATATCCCGCCCTGGCTCGCCCATCCTCCTATCGTCCGCCGCGCGATTCCCGGGCCAAAGGGCGCGCCTGACGTCGCGATCGCGATCATCAACGCCGGCACGACCGGCGCGCCGCGGCCCGCGCTCCTCCACCTTCATGGCGGCGGTTATGTGGCGGGCGGCATCGCCGGCGAACTGGCGATGGCGCAGCGGCTCGCGCGCGATCACGAATGCGTCGTCGTCAGCGTCGACTATCGGCTCGCGCCGGAAACGTGCTTTCCCGGTGCGCTCGAGGATAATTATGCCGCGCTCAAATGGGTGGTCGCGAACGCCGCCGAACTCGGCGTCGATACGCGCCGCATCGCCGTCATGGGAACGAGCGCCGGGGGCGGCCATGCCGCGATGCTGTCGGCTGCGGCCAAGGATCGCGGCGAGGTCCCGATCTGTTTTCAGCTCCTGCTCTCGCCGATGCTCGACGATCGCACGGGCAGCAGCAGGCCGATGCCGCGGCACATAGGCGCCTTCATCTGGACCGCCGACGCCAACCGCTTCGGTTGGTCGTCGTTTCTCGGCGTGCCCGCGGGTTCGACAAATGTGCCCGAAGGCGCGGTGCCGTCGCGCCGGCTCGACCTCGGCGGGCTCCCGCCAACCTATATCGGCGTCGGATCGATCGACCTCTTCGTGAGCGAGAATATCGAATATGCAGCGCGGCTCGTTACCGCTGGCGTGCCCGTCGAACTCAACGTCGTGCCCGGCGCCTATCATGTCTTTTTTGCGATCAAGCCCGATGCCGGCGCGTCGAGGCTTTTCGGGGCGTCGTACAACCGGGCCCTGGCGCGCGCTTTCGCTGCGCCTTGGTGATGGAATGACCGAAATTGGCGGGAAGGCGCCGTTTGGCTGCTTTCTCCGTTCGACGCCTAACAGCAGACAGTCTGCTATCGGCCAGTTCGAACAGGAGAGCGGCTAGGCGGAAATGCCCCTTCCTCTCGGGAGCTTGGGTCTCCGGCAATCTCGGGGCAGTTCAAGCCGCGATGGGTTCGCTCCGAGATGTTGATGTCTCGCACTCATGATCATCTTCGTGACGATTCGGCACCAACAAAGAGGTCACGCATCTGGCGCCGCATTGCTTGGGCAGCGTCGTAATCATCGTCGATCGTGGCTAGTTTCGCGCAGGATATAATCGGGCCGTGGCGAGCGGCTTGTATGTCGCAATCTTTTATCCAGCCGGCGCGGCGTGCAGTTTCGCGCTGGTATAGAGCCACAGCCTCGTCGCAGACCGTCTTGGCGTTATCGGTGCAGCCCATCGCAAGCGCCAGATAAGCGGCATATTTGACATGACCGTCGGACGAGAGGCTTCCGTTTTGCGCCTCCAGAATCGACTGTGCGAGAAAATGACAGCCCTCGGGGTCGATCAGCAGATCTTCATTTTGCAGGAAACAGGCTTTGGCCAGAAAGACCCGCGCAACATTGCGATCGCGTTCTGCCCCCACGCCGGTCAGATACATCCAGCCAAGATATTTGCAGGCGTAGGGGCCTTGGCCCGGGTCATCGCCGCTGCAAACGCGACCGAACCTGTCTTTCGCGCGGGCGTAATCGCGCAACTGCCGCTTCTGCAAATACAGCTTCCCCGCCTCGTAGCAGCCCGCGGTGATCAGCCTCGCGTCGCACGACATGTCATAATGTTCCAATGCGCCGCGGAGGTCTCCGCTACGCTCGGCTCCGACACCGCGCGACCAGCAAGTGTCCACGTTATTCCTGGCCTGGCATGCGGCCGACTGCTTGGCCGGCAGTGGATATTCAATGTCATAATTGGGAAATGTCTCGCCGTCCGAGGAACGCTCCCTGCCGATCTCGCGCATGTGCGCGAGCAGCCGGTCGTGGACGCGTTCGATCGTAACCGGTCTGCAACTCAGCCTTGCAAGGTCCTTGCCGGCGCGGCGGACAGTCACGGTTCCGAACGGGATATATGCCGAAGGGTCTGGCTCCACTCCATCGCGAAATCCCGCCGCAATGCGATAGGTCGTGTCACCATTCGCAAAGGTGATGATCTCGTCGATCGTGGACCCTGGTCCGTTTTTCCTTCGATAGTCCACTTGCATCAGCGGGCTGGTCAGGACGAGCTCGGGAGCAGCTCCCGGTCGCCCGTAACGGTAGACGGCTTCGCTGCCGACGATCGATACCGATGCCCGTCGGTCCTGGCCATCGATCTGGCAAGACAGCACGTTTTGCTCGGAGCGGTCTTTCGCCATCGCCGCAGTGGCACCAAGGCCGGTGAGAATTGCGCCGACGATCACCTTCTGCAACCAACGATGGAAGAGTCTCATTTCAAATCCTTTCCCGCTCCGATTATCGCCGGAGCCAGTGTCGCGCAAAGGGTGACTGCTATGGGTAGGGTAGGAAGCGGTCGTCAGGCTTATAGGCGGCTGCCGTCGTAGACACCCCGCCTTCGTGACCGGTCCTTCGCCCGCATTCCACCTGACGTGCCAGACGCGAAGAGCACGGAGGGGAACGGCGATCAGCAGCTGGCACAGCGACGCCGGGATGCATCTGGCAGTGCGTGTGACGCCAGATTTGACATTCTTTGCGCCAAGAGACCGGCCGCTATTGGCCAAAGCTCATCTTCTCAGGATCGATAGCAAGACTGTCTTTCCTTCGATTTTAGGTGTGATAAAGGACGAGCGCGGGCAGTGCGGACGCCCGATCAGGTGACGACGTTGCCCAAGTTCCGCTCCACTATGCCGCCTTGCGGCAGGAGCGCGCTTGCATGACGAACATTGAACCTTCTCCGCCGCCTCTCAGTCTCGCCCGGCTGTTTCTCAAATTCCTGCGTTTCGGCTTTCTGGCCTTTGGCGGGCCGGTCGCGCAAATTGCGATGGTGAGGCAGTCTCTCGTCGACGAGGAACGGTGGATTTCCTCGGCTCGCTTCAATCGCCTGCTTGCGATCCTGCAAATCCTTCCCGGACCCGAGGCCCACGAGCTTTGCGTCCATCTCGGCATGCTCGCGCGCGGACGCATCGGCGGGCTGCTCGCGGGCCTCGGCTTCATGCTGCCCGGCTTTTTTCTCATGCTGGCTGCGGCGTTGGCCTATGATGAGTGGATCGCGGGTCAGGCCGACATGGCCAGCATCTTTTCCGGTGTCCAGATCGTCGTGCTCGCGATCATTCTTCGCGCCGTACACCGCATCGGTAGCCACATCCTCGAGGATCACATGCTCTGGGGTCTCGCAATAGCGAGCTTTCTCGCAACGCTCGCCGGCGTTCCCTTCTGGCTTCCGCTCATGGCGGCCGGACTCGCCTACACATTTGCGGCGCAGCGATGGACCGCACTCGCCATACTCGCCGCCGCAGTTGTTCTCGCGATCCTGCTGCCGCGAGCCAATGGCTTCGAACCTGCCGCCCTTGCGGTGGCCTCGGGCCCGGCAACCACCGCCGCGCTATTCCTCGCAGGTCTGAAGGGCGGACTCCTGACCTTTGGCGGCGCCTATACGGCGATCCCCTTTGTCCGTGCGGATACGGTTGGCCGGGGCTGGCTGTCCGACGCATCCTTCCTCGACGGCGTCGCACTCGCTGGTATTCTTCCTGCGCCGCTTGTTATCTTCGCGACGTTCACGGGATATGTCGCAGGCGGCTGGAGCGGGGCGATCGCAATCACGGTCGGAATGTTCCTGCCGGCCTTTGCCTTCTCGCTGATTTTCTTCGAGCGTCTCGAAGCAGTCGTCGAGCATCCCGCACTGCATCGCCTTCTCGCCGGCGTTGCAGCCGCAGTCGTTGGGGTGATTACCGCGACGTTGATCCAACTCGGCTGGTCAACGGCCGAGCGCGCAGAGAGCCTCTGGCTGCCGCCTTTGCTCTTCGTGGCCGCGCTTGTGCTTGTCTGGAAGCTCAAGGGCAAGTTCGTGACACCGGCGCTCGTCTTGGGGGGCGGCATCGCCGGGTGGCTTCTCGCGCTCTAGCCTGGAACGCCCATTGAAGGCGATGTCCGCTTCTGGAGCCCCTGGTTCCGAAGCGGACCTTCTCCAATCGGCCATAGGAATCCGCGAATGCCGGTTCACAAATTTGCGCTCTGCCCGACTTCCTCCCCTGAAGCTGCGCTTATGCAAGCGACCATTCCTCGATTTCCAGAGGAAAGCCTTGCGCGGCCCGCCCGATCGTCAGCTAATCCACCGTGTCACCAGAGAGAAGTGTTGCTTGCATCGAGGCGCGTTCAGCAAAGGAGGCGAACCTGTCGCTCAACCGGCGATTGTTGCGAAAGGATTGCAGACCGCGAAATTCCAGCCAGTCAAGCGTGGTCGCCAGGGCGATATGTCCGATATGAAGATCGTCCCCGAAATCCGTTTCGGTCTCGAGCCAGGCATAGCTGGATTGCAGCTTGGCGATATAACCGTCGCGCAAATCGTCGTAGCGCAGGGCAGGAGGGCGCCGGACGCTTTCCCACCGCACGGCAATTCCGGCATCCGCCATTCTCTGAGCTACCGCTTCGATCCGAAGCGCTTTCCAGCGTGCCTCGCCGATCGCCGGGATCAGCCTCGGCCCCGTGTGGAGCGTGTCGAAATAGGCGCAAATGACATTGGAATCGAAAATGGCAGGCATACCGGGACGCAGCAGGACCGGAACCTTGCCGAGCGGGTTCTGCCCGAACACTTCATCATTGCGCGCGGTGGGGCTGGTTTCATGATGAATAACCGCAATATCGTCGGCAATGCCTGCTTCGTGCGCGAACACGAGCGCCTTGCGCGCATAGGGAGAGGGCGTCTGATACATCAGGGTCGCGTTCATGGGCTCAATCTTTCGAGGCGAGGGGAAGGGGGGCGGCTTCGGTCGTCAGAGCGAGCCGTTCGGTCTGCCGGGCTGCCGCGTGAATGATGATCGCAAGGGCGGTCGTGACCCTGATGGCAGTTGGAACATGCAAAAATTCATTCGGGCCATGGGCGTTCGATTGCGGGCCAAGAACGCCTGTCACCACAAACTGCGCGTGCGGGAACCGTTCGCCCAGCATGTTCAGGAACGGAATGCCGCCGCCGCCGCCATATCTGACACAGGGGCGCCCGAATGTCCGGCGCGAAGCCTCGTCGAGGGCTCTCGCCAGCCAATCTGCCGTGTCGGGCGCATGCCAGCCGGGGGACGTGAACGCGATGTCGAACGAAACATGGCAACCATAGGGAGGACTGGCCTCCAGCAGGCGCTTCAACGCAGGCCCCGCTGCGTCAGCATCCAGCGTTGGCGGCAGGCGGAGGCTCAGTTTCAAGGATGTCTCGGGCAGCATGACCGACGCTGCAGCGTGGACGGCATTTGTTTGGACGCGCGATGATCCGGCATCCGCTTTGGACAGCTGCCGCGAAGTGAAGTGGGGCGCACGCCCGGCTGACAAATGGCCAGCGATACCCATATGAGGTGCATGACCCTGTCCAAGATCGTAAACGGAGCCAGTCTCAAGCCGCGCTCCGGAGAGCCGCCCAAGAAAATCGTCCTGCTACTGCACGGCTTCGGATCGAGCGGAACCGACATGATTGCGCTCGCGCCAGCATGGCAGGAGGCGCTCCCGGACACGCTGTTTCTGGCTCCGCATGCGCCGCAGCGCTGCGGCATGATGGGCAGCGGGTATCAATGGTGGGGGCTTTCCGGCTTTGCGCCGTCTGCGCTCGCCGCAGGCGCCGCCTCGGCCGCGCCGGCGATCGACGCCTTCATTGACCGCAAGCTCGCACAATATGGTCTGAGCGAGGCTGACCTCGCCATCGTCGGCTTCAGCCAAGGGACGATGATGGCACTGCATGTCGCGCTGCGGCGACCGCGGGCGGTGGCTGCCGTCATTGGCTATTCCGGCATGTTGGTAGGGACGCTGGGACTGAATCACGGAGAGTTCCCAAAGCCGCCAGTGCTCTTGGTGCACGGCACGGCCGATCCGGTTGTCCCGGTCGCCGCGCTACACATGTCGGAGAGCGAGCTCAAACGTCTCGGCATCGAGGTCACGACGCACGTCTCCTACGGCGTGGCGCACACCGTGGATCCCGTCGGACTTCGCCTCGGCCGGGATTTCGTAGCGAAAACATTGGCTCGCTAGCCCGCTTTTCGCCGTCCGGGCCTGAACCGGACCATCACTCAGCACGATCAGGAGCACCTGCTGCTGAAGCATGGGCTGCCAGTTTCATTCGGATGCCGGTGTGAGGCTCGATCCAGCGGGAGCGATCGCCTCGCGCCACTCGCGGATGAGATGCTCGCGGCGCGCCCGATCCTGGAGGCTCAGCAGCAGCGGTGTGACCGACGCTTGGGCGAGCAGGCGATCGGCTTGCGCAGCCGCCAGCGCTGGCGTCATTCCCGGCGGCACAAGGTTTTGGCGCGCTATCCCTCTGGCCTCGTCGGAAACCAGAAACTGCGCAAGCTTAAGCGCCGAATCGGGATCGCGCGCACGCTTCGGCTGCATGAACGACAAGGTCTGGAGTGCCTGATAATCATCTGGCAGGATCACCGTGATCCGGCTTCCTGCGCGCTGTGCCTTGTAGGCGTACGAGAGCTGCACATTGTAAGCGAAGAGGATCTCGCGGCGATCGAGGGCGTCGACCATCACATTGGAGCAGCAGTAAAGGCGGATATCGGAGCGTCCCAATCCTTCGAGAAGGCGACCATAAAGCGCATCCTGGTTTGAATCGGATGCAGCAAGGTCATAGCCATCCGCGGAAGTTTCGATGTCATAAGTGCCGACGCGGGCACGGTCGGCGGGCAGGGCGCGCAGCCATTCCAGCAGGGCGACATGGCTCGGCGGCAGCGGGCCGTCGAGTTCCCGGCTGAACACGAATACGGCGGGCTCGACCGTAAAGGCGACCACCTGATCGCGCCAGCTCGCTCTCGCCGGTGCCGCCCGGCCGATTGCCGAGGGCAGAGTTGCGGCACAATTCTCGTTGGCGAGTCGTACCAGATGGTCGGTGGAGGACGTCAAATAGATATCGGCTGTGCGCTCGCCCTCTTTGCACGCCCACAGCGCGCGTTCGAGAAGCGCGTCGTTTCGCGACTGGATATAGACGAGTGAAAGGCGCGTATTGTGCCGCTGGAAGGCGAGAAAGAAAGGACGCATGAAGCCCGCCTCGATCGACCCCGAAATCACCAGCGGCGGGCCCTGGTCGTCTTCTGGCGCCGGAAAGTAGGTGACCAGCGCTCCGGCCGGCGGCGAATAATCGCCTGCAGGGCCGCGGTTTGCAGCGACATGAAGCGCGACCGCAGCGACGATGCCCAAAAGCAGCGCTGAAGCCCCTGCGATTGAGGCCAGACGCTTCATGCAGCTTTCTCGAACGGCGCCGAACGTCCGAGGATAAAGCGGATTTCGAAAAATTTTTCTGCGGTCCACGCAAAGGCGAGCATGCCGCCATGGGCCTTCGCAACGTCGGCGGCGATCGACAGCCCCAGCCCGGCGCCCTCGCCCTCGGCACGTGGAAGCTGGAACGGCCGTGTCGCCATATCCCATAGTTGCGAAGCGATGCCCGGTCCGTCGTCGGCGATCGCGACGCAGATCTTGTCCGGCCCTTCATCGATCCGCACGCGCAGCATCGTGGCTGCGCCATGCGTCACAGCGTTGTTGACGAGGTTCGCAAGAGCCTCGCGCAGACTGATGTCATCGCCCGGAACAGTTATGTGCGGCACTGCGTGGTCGAACTCGACCGAAAGGTCGCGGTCGAGCGACTCGGGTATGGCGTCGCGCAGCACGTGGCGCACGAGCTCGACGAGTTCGACCTCTTGGTGCGGAATGCGGTCGCTGCGATAGCTGACCATCGCCTGGCCGAGCAATTGGTGCGTCAGGCGGCTGAGCTTGCCGAGATGTGCCCGGATCCGTTCGACACGCATGCGGCGCGATTGCGCCGTCTGGTCAGTCAGCAGCAGTTCCGTCTGCGCGCCGAGCGCGGCGAGCGGCGTGCGGATCTGGTGCGCGGCCACGCCCGCAAAATTCTGCAGCTTGTTCAGCCGCTCGTTGAGGCGGTGGAAGCTGTGATTAATGGTCTCCACCAGCGCCCGGGTTTCCGACGGGCTTTCGACCTCGATCGGTCCCGTGTCCTGGGCGCGCCGCGACGCGAGTGCATGCCCGATACGATCGAATGGCCGCAGGGCGCGCTTGACGGCTTCGAGCGAGGCAAGGAAGCCGAGGGCGGCGACAAAGATGATAATCCCGCCGATCTTTAGCATCAGCCCGGTAATAAGCTGGTAGCGCGCGCCCAGCGATTGCGCGACAACGACGCTGCTCCACCCTTTCGTATCGAGTGAGGCGATGAATCGGTGAATGGTGACGGTGCGCATCGTCTCACCGTCATCGTCGATGTAATCGAGTGCGGGCAGGCCTCCTTCCTGTGGTCCGGCCCCGGGCAAAAGCCCCGGCTCCCCCGTCAGCAGCGAGCCATCGGGCGCACGTACGGCGAAGAAAAACCGGTCGTCCTTCGATTGTGCCAGCGTTTCGAACGCGGAATCGGGCGGCAGCACCGAATATTGACCGTTCTCGGCGGTTATCGCTTCGCTGATCTGGGTCGCTGAACTGATCAGGAGCTGATCGTAAGCGTCGGTCGCGGCTCTTTTGGAAAGCGTCCAGGCTGCCGTCAATGCACCCAGCGCGCCAATAAGAAAGACCATCGCAAGCAGGAGTCGCAACCTGCCGAAAATCGAGGGCGGAAGCACAAGGCGAGAGGCGCGGGCGACAATCATGTCTCGACGATATGATAGCCAATTCCGCGCTGAGCAGTGATCTCGACCCCCGAGCCCGCGAGCTTTCGCCGGAGCCGGGTGATCAGCACCTCGATACTGTTTTCGGTCGGTTCGGCGCTGAAGCCGAAAAGCTGGTCGAGAAGCTGCGCCTTGCTGAATACCATTGTCGGTCTTGCGAGAAAGACTTCGAGGAGCGACAGTTCACGCCGCGTCAATTTCGCCGGAACCTCGTCAATCCGGACGGTCCGGGTCGACCGGTCGAATACCAGTTTCCCGCACCTGAGTTCCGCCGCCCGTCCGCCCGAATGACGCCGCAGAAGCGATCGCACGCGCGCCTGCAATTCGCGAAAGTCGAACGGCTTCACCAGATAGTCGTCGGCGCCGAGGTCCAGCGAACCGATTCGGTCATCGATTGCGGATCGGGCGGTCAGGATCAGGACCGGCGTTTCGCAGCGGCGCTGGCGCAGGCGTCTGAGTAGCGTCAAGCCGTCGAGTTCCGGCAGCATCAGATCGAGCACGATCAGTTGATAGCTGGTGTCGCGCAGCCATTCGTCGGCTGTCTCGCCGTCGCGCGCCCAATCGACGGCGTGGCCGAGCGCTTCGAGGCATTCGACGACGCCCTCGCCGACATCGGCGGTGTCTTCGACGACGAGTAAGCGCATTCAACTCTCCGCTCGGTGCGCGGCGGGAAGGCGGGCTCCCGGACGCAAGAATCGACCGATTAGCGCCGGGAAAGCGCCGTTTTTATAGTCGCTTGACGACCTTTCTTGAGCGCGTTCAGGCCACGCTATGGTCGCGCATCTGCATTGAAACGATGCCCTCAGTCAATCGGACATCGTTCCGCACCTCGCTCCGGGTCCTTCTTTCGGATTGTCAGGATAATGAAAGTTTGGGCTCTCATCTGGACACCCACAGCGGACCGCGAGTTCGCGACCGGGACAGGGGGAGGCCGCGCGACATGCGGGCAGGTTGGGCATTATTGGCGGCGGTTGCTTTGTCGGGTTGCGCGTCCGACGAGAGTGCGCCCACGACGCTCACGATTGCGACCGTCAACAATGGCGACATGGTTCGCTTGAAGAGCCTGGCCACCGGTTTCGAGACGTCGCACCCGCGGATCAAACTCAAATGGGTGGTGCTGGAGGAGAATATTCTCCGTCAGAAGGTCACGACCGATGTCGCGATCCGCGGCGGCCAATACGACGTCGTGATGATTGGCGCCTATGAAGTGCCGATCTGGGCCAAGCGGAAGTGGCTCCAGTCGCTCGACGACCTCGGTCCTGCCTATGAGGCCGACGATCTGATCGCGCCGGTGCGGGCGGCGGTATCCTATCGTGGCGTTCAATATGCTGCGCCGTTCAACGCCGAGGGTACGATGATCATGTATCGTACCGATCTTTTCCGGCGTGCCGGGCTGACCATGCCCGCGAAGCCGAGCTGGGAAGATCTGGCGCGTGCCGCGGCGGCGCTGAACGATCCGGGGAACGGCATCTACGGCGTCTGCCTGCGCGGCAAGGCCGGATGGGGCGAGAATATGGCCTCGATCCTCACCGTTGCGCATTCCTATGGTGCCCGCCTGGTCGACGACAAGTGGCGGCCGCAGTTCGATACGCCCGAGTGGCGCAAGGCGATCGACATGTATGTCGGCCTGTTGCGGAACTGGGGGCCGCCGGGTGCCGCCGCGAACGGCTTCAACGAAAATCTTGCACTCTTCTCGCAGGGGCGTTGCGCGATCTGGTTCGACTCTACCGTGGCCGCACCGTTTCTGAGCGACCCCGAGACGTCGAAGGTAGCCGACCATGTCGGCTTCGCACCCGCTCCCGATCAGGGGCTTGGGCGCAGCGCGAACTGGTTGTGGACCTGGGCGTTCGCCATTCCGGCCAGTTCGAAGAAGGCTCCTGCCGCGAAAGAGTTCATCGGCTGGGCGGCAGGGCCCGGCTATGCTTCGGTCGCAGCCCGGCAGGCGGGCTGGCTTGCCGTGCCCCCGGGAACGCGTCTGTCGCTCTATCGCAGCTCCGCCTATCGGCGTGCGGCGCCCTTTGCCGACGTCACGCTGCAGTCGATCAATGCCGCCAATCCCGGTCAGCCCTCGCGGTTGCGCGTGCCCTACATCGGGGTGCAATATGCCGCCATACCCGAGTGGCAGGGGATCGGCACGGAAATCGGCCAGCAATTCTCCGCCGCGATCGCGGGCCGCGTGTCGACCGGCGATGCCCTGGCGGAAGCGCAGGCTGCAACCCGGCGCCAGCTGACCGACGCGGGATATTATCAATGACCGGCAGCGCAGCTATCCGCCAGCGCAGCTATCTGCAGGGGCCAGGCCGTCTTCTGCTCGCTCCGGCGATCCTGCTGCTGCTCGCCGCGTCGATCGCGCCGCTCGTTGCGACGGTCAAATTCTCGCTGAGCGACTACCGCCTGCTTTTTCCGGACAGTGACGGGTTCGTGGGCCTGGCCAACTATGCGCGGCTTGCCGCAAGCCCCGATTTCCTGCCTGCGCTCCTCAACACGCTGGTGCTGATCGTCGTCGTGCTCGCAGCGAGCATCGGAGGCGGTCTCGCTCTCGCACTACTGCTCGACGGGCCCGTCATCGGACGCGGAGGGCTAAGGCTCCTCGTCATATCGCCGTTCTTCGTCATGCCGCCGGTCAGCGCGCTGCTCTGGAAAAATCTGCTGATGCAGCCGGTGTCGGGCTTCTTTGCATGGACGGCAGGACTTGTCGGGCTGCCGGCCTATGATTTCTTTTCGCATGCGCCTTTGCTGTCGATCGCGCTGATCGTGGCTTGGCAGTGGCTCCCGTTTGCCGCGCTCATCCTGCTTACTTCGCTCCAGTCCTTCGATCGCGAACTGCGCGAGGCGGCGCAGCTCGACGGGGCTTCGCCCGCTGCGATCCTGCTCCATCTTCAGCTGCCGCACCTCGCGCGACCGATCGCTATCGTCGTGATGATCGAGACGATCTTCCTCATCGGGATCTTTGCGGAAATCCTCGTGACGACCGGCGGCGGCACCGCCAGCACCGATCTGGCCTTCCTCGTCTATTCGCAGGCAATGCTGCAATATGACATCGGGGCCGCATCCGCCGCCGGGCTGGTTGCCGTCGTCTTCGCGAACATCCTCGCTATCTTTCTTATCAGGGCGGTCGGCCGCTCGCTGGAGGCATGATGCGCACGCGCCGCAGAAGTCGCGCTGTCGCAAGCCTGCTCGCGTGGGCTGCATCGCTGGCGATCGCTTTCCCGTTGCTCTGGGCCCTGCTCACGAGCTTCAAGACCGAGCTTGAAGCGGTATCCTTCCCGCCGCGCATCCTGTCTTTCGACTGGACGCTCGCCAATTACCGCGGGATCCTCGCCGGCGGCGATTATCTTCATTCGCTGATCAACTCGGTCCTGATCGCCGGGGGCTCTTCCACTCTGGTCATTGCGGTAGCGGTTCCGGCAGCCTGGTCGATGGCATTCGCGCCGACGCGGCGCACGCGCGGCATCCTCATGTGGATGTTGTCGACCAAGATGCTCCCGCCCGTCGGTGTCTTCATCCCTGTCTTCCTGTTCTACCGCGATTGGGGGTTGCTCGACAGCCGGGCCGGTCTCGTGGTCCTGCTCGCGGCGGCCAACCTGCCGATCGCGGTGTGGATGCTCTTCTCCAACTTCCGCGACGTGCCGGGTGAAATACTGGAGGCGGCGCGCATGGATGGCGCCTCGCTGTGGCAGGAACTCGTGTCGGTGCTCGCGCCGCTCGCGCTGCCGGGTATCGCGTCCACCTTTTTCCTCGTCTTCACGCTGGCGTGGAACGAGTCCTTCTGGTCGCTCAATCTCGTGACCACCGAGGCCACGCCGTTGACCGCGTTCATCGCCGCCTTTTCGAGCCCCCAAGGGCTGTTCTGGGCGCGCCTCTCGGCGGCGTCGATCCTTTCCATCGTCCCGGTCCTGCTGATCGGCTGGCTCTGCCAGCGCCAGCTCGTCCGCGGTCTTACCTTCGGAGCTGTCAAATGAGTAATTGGACCCGTTCGCGATGAGCGGCATTGTCCTTGAAGGCGTGACGAAGCGTTTCGGCGATCATCTGGCGACCGATGCAATCGATCTCGTCATACCCGATGGTGCGTTCACGGTTTTCGTCGGCCCGTCGGGCTGCGGCAAGACGACGCTGCTCCGGCTCATTGCCGGGCTCGAGGATATCGACTCTGGCCGGTTGCTGATCGACGGCGTGGACGCCGCGCAAACATCGCCCGCCGCGCGCGGACTGGCGATGGTGTTCCAGTCCTACGCACTCTATCCGCACATGACGGTGCGTGCCAACCTCGGCTTCGCTCTCAAGGTCGCGCGCCGGCAGCGGGCCGAAATCGCAGCCCGCACGGAGCGCGTTGCCCAAATGCTCAACCTGACGCAGGTTCTGGATCGCCGCCCGGCGGCATTGTCCGGCGGGCAGCGACAGCGGGTCGCAATAGGACGGGCGCTCGTTCGCGAGCCCAAGGCCTTCCTTTTCGACGAGCCGCTGTCCAATCTCGACGCCGAGCTTCGCGCGCAGATGCGCGTCGAGATCCGGCGCCTCCAGCAGCAACTGGGCATTACCGCGATCTATGTCACCCACGATCAGGCGGAGGCGATGACGATGGCCGACCGGATCGTCGTCTTTCGCGATGGCAGGGTGGAGCAGGCGGGCTCGCCGGGCGAGATCTACCGCAACCCTGCGAGCCGGTTCGTGGCAGGCTTCATCGGTTCGCCGCGCATGAACTTTCTTGGCGGCGCGGCCGCTGCCGCCCATTCGGCAGCGACGATCGGCGTCAGGCCGGAGCATCTGGCGATCGATCCTGCCGGCACGATAACCGCAACGATCCGCGCGGTCGAATATCTTGGCAGCGACAGCTTCGTCCACCTGCAGGCTCAATCGGGCGAAGCGCTCATCGCTCGCGGGGCGCCCGAACATGACCTGCGTCCCGATGAAATCGTCAAGCTGCGTATCGCCCCGGCGGCCATCCATCGTTTCGACGCGAATGACCGCGCGATGCCGGCACTGACCGCCGCGTGCGATACCTTGCAGGAGATCGTTTAATGTATATCGACCGCTTTCATCTGCCTGAAAAGGTCGCTCTCGTCACCGGCGGCGCGGGCGCCATCGGACTGGCAATCGCCGACGCGCTGCTCGAAGCTGGCGCGACCGTGATCCTCGCGGATCGTGAGAGTGGGCCGCTGGAAGAGGCGCTGCGCGAACGGCCCGGTGCCCGGCTTTCCTCCGTTACCTTCGACGTTACCGACCCGGATGCGGTAACCGCCGCCATCGACAACGTGGTCGCGCGCCACGGGCGCATCGATGTTCTCGTCAACAATGCCGGTATCGCGCGCAGCGAAACGCCCGCGGAAACCGTCACCGACGAGCATTGGCGTAACGTCATCGACGTCAATCTCAACGGCACTTTCTGGTGCGCGCGTGCGGCGGGGCGACACATGCTGGCACAAGGCAGCGGCGCGATCGTCAACGTCGGCTCGATGAGCGGCTTCATCGTCAATCGCCCGCAGGAGCAGAGCTTCTACAACGCCTCCAAGGCGGGGGTTCATCATCTGACCCGCTCGCTCGCCGCCGAATGGGCGCCGCGCGGCGTCCGGGTGAACGCGGTCGCGCCGACCTACATCAACACGCCGCTCAACGCGTTCGTGAAGGCCAAGCCGGACATGTATCACCGCTGGCTCGACGGTACGCCGATGGGCCGCATGGGCGAGGTCGACGAAGTGGCCGCCGTCGTCCTGTTCCTCGCGTCTGACGCATCGAGTCTGATGACGGGAAGCATCGTACTCGCCGACGGCGGTTATTCCTGCTGGTAGAGGTTTCAGTCTCAGAAATCTCAAAAAATAATAAAAATCAATGTAATAAATATATAATAATATTACTTCAATTAATAATAATATTATGGGCGAGGATATTTAGGATGAACAAGTACAATCGAAATATACTTGGGGTATTTATTTCGGCTTTTGCCCTCGCATCCGGCTCGGCGGCGGAAGCCAAATGGGTCGCGAGCTGGGCGGCGGGCTCTATTCCCCCCGGACCCAAGTCCGCCTCCTTTTCGAACCAGACGCTGCGTCAGGTCGTTCGCCTCTCGGCAGGCGGCGATGCGCTGCGTGTCCGGCTCACCAACGCATTCGGTACCGCGCCGCTGGCGATCGGCGCGGCGCGCATCGTCTTTCTTGATGACAGTGGCAGGGAGATTGCCGGCACGGCGCGCGAGCTGACCTTTGCCGGGGCATCCGACGCAACGATCGCCCGCGGCGCGCCGCTGCTCAGTGACAGCGTGAAGATCGCGGTGCCGACGCGCGCACGGATGGCGATCAGCCTCTATCTGCCGGGCGATAGCGGACCGTGCACCTGTCACAACAATGCGCTCGACGATACCGAGGTGTCGGCGCCGGGCGACTTCACCGCCGGCCCGTTCGAGCCCGCCGCGATCGTCAAGGACCGCGCCTTCCTCGCTTCGGTCGATGTCGATGCGCCGGGCGATGCCGCAACAGTGGTGGCATTCGGGGATTCGATCACCAACGGAACCGGTTCGACCTGGGCCGCCAACCGGCGCTGGCCCGATCAGCTCGCCGACCGTCTGGCCGACCGGGGCGACCGGGTCTGGGGCATCGCCAACGCGGGCATCAGCGGCAATCGCGTGATGGGCGACGGCACTGGAGAAAGCGCACTCACGCGGCTCGACCGCGACGTCTTCTCGCTTCCGAACGTCAAGATGCTGATCCTGTTCGAAGGCATCAACGACATCGGCCGCTCCTACGCCCGCTATCAGGGCGAAGCCGCGCAAACCCAAAAGCTGCTGCAGGGACGGCTCACCGACGCATCCCAGATGATCGCCGCCTATCGGCAGATCATCGACCGCGCGCACCAGCACGATATCAAGGTCTTCGGCGCCACCATCGCCCCGTTCAAGGGCGCGAGCTACTGGTCGCCGGAGGGTGAGGCGGTTCGGCAGGAAATCAATCGCTTTATCCGCACCAGCGGAGCATTCGATGCCGTCCTCGATTTCGACCGGGCGCTCGCCGACCCCGCCGACCCTGCCAGCATGCGCGCCGATTACCATTCCGGCGACCATCTCCACGGCAGCGATGCCGGATATGCCGCGGTCGTCCAGTCGATCGATCTCCAGCTGTTCAGATGAATGCGAAAACCGGGCGCGACCTTCTGCATTGGTTCGGCTCGCCACGTGATTTCGAAGGCGATGATTTCGCCGGAAAGGGAAGAATAGTGAAGTTTGTCTGGAAAAGTGCGATCGCGACCATCGCCCTCTCTTCGGTGTTCGCCGCGGTTCCCGTGCTCGCCCGTGCGGATACCGCGCCGCCTCGTCCCGTGCTGTTGATCACGATCGACGGTCTCATGCCGGATCATGTTCTTCAGGCCGACAAATACAAGCTGTCGATTCCGGTGCTGCGCAGCTTCCTCGCCGAGGGGGCCTACGCCAAGGGGGTCGTCAACGTCAGCCCGACTTTGACCTATCCGAACCACACGACGCTCGTCACCGGCGTTCATCCGGCCGAGCACGGCATCTATAACAATGCGGTGTTCGACCCGCTCGGCAAGGAGCGCGGCGAATGGCATTCCTATTATTCCGAGATCAAGGCGCCGACCTTGTGGAGCGCTGTCCATCAGGCGGGCAGGGTCACGGCGAGCCTGTGCTGGCCCGTCACCACGCACGCGGCCGATATCGACTATAATCTCCCGGAATTCGGCCGTAACGGCACCGCGCGCGCGCAATATCTCATGGAAGCGGTTTCGCAGCCCGCTGGTTATCTCGAGCAGCTCGAGAAATCGATCGGCCCCTATTATCTCGAACCCGACGTTGCGGCGAACGATCGGCGGATCGAGGCTGCTGCGCTCCTGATCATTGCGGACAAGCGCCCAGACCTCCTGACCGTTCATCTCGGCGCGTACGACCATGAGGAGCATGATCATGGTCCGGAAAGCGCTGAAGCGTTCGCCGAACTGGAGCGCATCGACGCTGCCGTCGGCCGGCTCATCGCCGCGGAACGGCGGGTGCATCCCGACGCCCATATCGTTATTGCATCCGACCACGGCTTCTATCGCTGGACGCACGCCGTACACCTCAATGCCGCATTGGCAAGAGCGGGATTGATCGCGCTGCGCGATCCCGCGGACAAGTCGGTCGAATCCTGGAAGGCGTTCGCATGGAACGGCGGGGCGGGGATGATCGTCCTGCAAAAGCCGGAGGACGAAGAGGTCAAGGCCAAGGTACGCCAGGTGCTGCACGCCTTGGCTAAAGATCCGGCCAACGGGATCGACCATATTTACGAGGGCGACGAGATCGCCGCGCTCGGCATGGCGCCCAATGCCTCGTTCGCAGTCGGTTTCCGGGAAGGCTACGCGATGGGCAGCGGCCTGACCGGGCCTTTGGTCGAGAAATTTACGACGATGCGTGGCAATCACGGTGCGTTGACCAGTTCGACGATGCGGCCCGACGTGCACGCAGCCTTCTTCATGAAGGGGCCGGGTATCGCTGCCGGCAAGAACCTCGGAATCATCGATATGCGTCAAATCGCGCCGACGATCGCGCGCGAATTGGGCGTGCCGCTGCCCACGGCGAAGCAGCCCGTTCTGCCGGTACGCAAACCATGAAGCGGGCGCGGTTTTCAAGGGAAGCGAGGCACGGGATGTCCAAACGGTTCACGGTTTTATCCGGCGTGGTGCTGGCCATGGCCTGTGCCGCCGGCGCCGGCAGCGCCGAACCGGTCGCGGGATATCTCGCGACAGACGAATTCGCGGTCGTGGATATCGTCGAGCCCGCCCCGCGGCCCGGCGACCCGCGGTACGAGACTGATCGCGAAATATTCCGTGCGACGAGAGCGTTGATCGGAACGCCGCGCTGGGCGCTTGCCACCAGCGACGCGAAGCTCGACACCGCTTCGCTGCTTCGCGACTTTAGCTGCGCGGTCGGGGTTGCGCTGACGAAGGAGAACGCTCCAAGGCTCGCCCGCGTGCTCGACCGCGCCAGCACCGACACCGCGCGTGAAACCGACGAGGCGAAAGCGGTCTTTAAGCGTCATCGTCCCTACACGATCGACGAGGGGCGGATCTGTCAGCCCCGCGAGGAACTTTATGACGTGCAGGCCGGGCGCGTCAGCTATGATTATCCGTCGGGCCACACGACGCGTGGCTGGACCTATGCGCTGGTGCTGTCGTCGCTGGTTCCCGACCGGACGCAGAGGATTCTCGAGCGAGGCCGCGCTTACGGCGACAGCCGTTTCGTCTGCGGCGCGCACAACGAGAGCGCGGTCGAGGCCGGAATGGTGTCGGCGACCGCGACGATGACTGCCGTGGCAGGAAAGCCAGCCTATCAGTCGGACCTCGCCGATGTGCGTGCTGAACTGGAGGCTCTGCGCGCGAACGGAACGCCGCCGCCGGGATGCGCCGCAGAAGCTGAAATCCTGAATCAGCGTGTGATGCCGCATCTTTCACCAAACGGCGGCTTCAAAGGCGAGCGAGGCGCTCCGGCGTTGCAGGGAAGCGACTGATGACGGGCTCTCATATCTTTGGCCTCGAACTCGGCGGAACGAAATGCGTCGCCTTGCGGGCGGAGGGCCATCATATCGTCGAGACGATCGCGGTTCCGACTGCCGAGCCCGGCGCGACGCTCGGCGTCATCGACGATCTGTTCGGACAATGGCAGCGCGAGCGACAGCCGGACGCGCTCGGCATCGCCAGTTTCGGACCCGTCGGAGTCGATCGCAACCGGCCCGATTGGGGGTTCATACTCAACACGCCGAAACCCGGTTGGGCCGGAACCGATATCGCCGGACGATATCGGCGTCTTCTGGGTGTCGAAGTCGGCTTCGACACCGACGTCAATGCCGCGGCGCTGGCCGAGACCTTGTGGGGCGGTGCTGTCGGTACGTCGTGCAACGCCTACATCACGCTTGGCACAGGCATTGGCGTGGGCTGCGTGGTGCGCGGGGAGCCTTTGCACGGGTGGCAGCACCCCGAATTCGGCCACCTGAAAGCACGGCGCATGCCGGGTGACGTTTTCCGGGGGAATTGCCCGTTTCACGGCGATTGCATCGAAGGCCTGATCTCGGGTCCGGCGATCGCCCGGCGAAGCGGCATGGCCGGCGAGCAGGTCGAAGACAAGCATCCCGTGTGGGACGGCGTCGTCCACGATCTTGGCGAACTGCTCGCCGGACTCATCCTTGGCCTGTCGCCCGAACGGATTTCGCTCGGCGGAAGCATCGCCTGCGCGCGCCCTTGGCTGGTCGAGCGGGCGCGGGGGGCGGTGATCGCATCGCTGGGTGGCTATTTTGATAATTTATCTAAAGATATCAATAGAATGATTGGGGTTACCGCGCTGGGGGACCGAGCCGGTCCGTTGGGCGCTATCGCGCTCGGCATGACCCGGATCGCGGCCGGCAAATAATATCCGCTTGAACGGATCCCGGCGAGGCCGGCGATCGACTACCAACATGGAGGGGTTTCCAATGACGTCCAGAGTTTCAATCGCCCGCGCCTGCCTGTCCACCGCAATCGCGGCGCTCGTGGCATCCAATATGGCCCATGCCCAGGCGCAGGAGGTCGCATCGCCCGTGCAGGACACGAGCGATGCGGGGCAAGCCAATGCGGCCGAAGCGATTGTCGTGACGGGTTCGCGCATTGCGCGCCCCGAAATTGACTCGGCCATGCCGGTCAGCGTCACCAGTATGGACGAGGCATTCGATCTTGGCCGCATCAGCGCCTATGATGCGCTGACCCGAGACCCCGCAGTGGGGCTGGGTGTCGGCCTCAACAGCAGCTTCGGCCAGAACTGGGACGGCGGTGTTGCTTCGATCAACCTCCGCAATCTCGGCACCAATCGCAGCCTGACCCTGATCGATGGCCAGCGGCGGGTTTCGGGTTCCGCGCGGTCTTCGGCGGTCGACATCAACATGATCCCCGCCGGTATGATCGACCGGATCGAGGTCGTGACAGGCGGTGCGGCTGCCATCTATGGCGCCGATGCCGTCACCGGCGCGGTCAACATCATCACAAGACGCAACATCGACAAGACCACATTGATGGCGACCGGCGGCATTTCCGAGCAGGGTGATGGATCGGAATTTCAGGTTTCGCTGGCCACTGGCGGCAAGTTCGCGGACGACCGCGGTTCCTTCACCTTCGGTGCGACCTATTCGAAAACGACGTCGCTGATGATGCAGGACCGGTATAGCTGGGACGACCAGCCGCTGTACCTGCCCAATCCCGCCAACACCGGCATCGGCGACGGCATTCCCGATCGTGTGACGCTCTATCATTATCGCCAGATCTATTACGCATACGAGCCAACCTTCTTCCTCAACAACAAGAACTACATTCTCGACGGCAACGATGTCCGCGAAGCTGTTCACGACGTGTATTACGGCAGGGGCGAGTTTGCGTTGGGAGACGGCGGCGACGGCCGCAACCTCGAAGACCAGCGCCAGCTGCGCGGCGGGCAGCAGGCGCTCGCGCTGCTCGGACGTTATGATTATGCGCTGACCGACACGATCGATTACGGCGGCTATTTTTCCTATGCGCGCACGGAATATAGGGGCACCGCCTCGCCCTATCGCGACGACAGCCGGGCCACCTTCCTCGGCGGCGCGGGTGGATCGGTCGCTTACCTCGACAATCCGTATCTGCCCGATTCCATCCGCCAGGTAATGCTGACGAACAATCTGACGAGGCTCAATATCTCGCGGACTTTCGGCAACTTCCCGATCCGCACCGACGATCATGATCGCGACACCTTCACCATCGGCCAGACGCTCGGCGGCAAGCTCACCGACAATTTCCGCTGGCAGGCATTCGCCCAGTACGGCCGCGCGGTAGATAATGTGACCACGCGCAACATCCCCTACAAATCTCGCTGGATCGCCGCGCGCGACGTCATCGCCGATCCGGTGACCGGCGATCCTGTATGCCGCAATGCCGCGGCGCGGGCGGCAGGCTGCGTACCACTGAACATATTCGGAATGGACGCGCCGAGCGATGAATTGCTCGACTACGTCATGGGTGACCGCAAGGAACGCCGCGTCAATACGCAACGCGTGTTCGGCGCAAGCGTCAATGGCGATCTCTTATCATTGCCTTATGGCGATGTCTCGATTGCCGTCGGGACCGAATACCGCAAGGACACGCTCAAGACGCGGGACGATCCGCTCGCGCTCACCGGTGAGCTGGTCTATTCGAGCGGCCCCGCTGCGCATCCCGAGCTCGACGCGAAGAACAGCGTGACCGAATTCTTTGGTGAAATTGTCGTCCCGGTGCTTCGGGATATGCCTTTCGCGCACCGCCTCGAGGTCGAAGGCGCCTATCGCTATTCCGATTACAGCACGGTCGGTGGCACCCATACATGGAAAGCCGGGGCGACCTGGGCCCCGACCGATGGGCTGACCTTCCGCGGCGTGCGGTCGCGCAGCGTGCGTACCCCGAATTTCGGCGAACTCTACGAAGCGCAGATCATCACCCAGCAGGGCTCGATCGACGACCCCTGCGAACTCGGTGCCTATTATGCCAGCGAGACGCGCGCGGCCAACTGCCGGGCACTCGGCGTCATCACGCCGCTTCCGGACGTCAAGGTCGGACCATGGGTCACAACCGGCGGCAATCCGGATCTCAAGCCGGAAACCTCCAACAGCTTGACGCTGGGCCTTATTTTCGAACCCAAATTCCTTCCCGGCTTCGATCTGACTGCGGATTACTGGAGCATCGACATCAAGGATGTCATCACCCAGTTCAGCTATTCGCGACTTCTCTATCTCTGCGTCGACCTGCCGACGATCGATAACCCATATTGCAAACTTTCGCAGCGCGAAGCGCCGCTAGGCAATCCAGTGTCGATTACTTCAACCCAGGTGAATGCCTCCCGCATGTACGCGCGCGGCATCGATGTTGGCGCCAACTACCGGACGTCTATCGGCGACGGGCAATTGCGGCTCAGCCTTAAGGGCAGCTATCTCCTCGAAAATGTGACGGAGACCACGCCGGGCATTTCGGCTGGCGACGTCGTGAACGATGGCGGCTGGCAGAATCCCCGTTTCCGCGGCACGTTGCTCCTGTCGTACAAAACCGGCGGCTTCAATGTCAGTCTCGACACCCGCTTCATCAGTACCAGTAAATATGAAGTAAATGTCGACTCACCGGAATCTTATGACGATAACAGCGTGCCGTCGCGTCTCTATAATGATCTGGCGGTCAGCTTCGATGTTGATGACGACCATATGATTGGTTTCGGTGTACGTAACATCGGTAACGTCAAGCCGCCATATATGCCCACACTCTATTACAATAGCAGCATGTATGATATCGTCGGGCGTTACTTCTATGCCAATGTGAAGGTCAGCCTCTGACGGTCAAACCAAGGCGCCCGGGATGCTCGCAACGCTTTCCGGGCCCATGGTTTTCGTGGATACGCGTCGCAGGTGGAATTATTGTCCGTTCCACACGCTCCGGGTGGACACTCGGCAGACGGCCACATCCCGCTCTCTGTCTATCCCGCCGCTTTCGCACGGGACGTGGGGGCCTGCGGACCTGGGGTGTCCTGCGCATCGAAGACTTGCGCGGCAATTTCGGGAAAGGCGTTTTTGAAATGCGCCGCGGCTTCAGCACCGATTGACACCAGTTCGTCAACCAGCGCGAGCACGCTTGGGCGGCGTTCGCCCGCACGGACGGCAAGATAATGTGCACGCGTGCTGGATATGGCGGGAAAAGGCAGCGCCGCCAGGCTTTTGTCATAGAGCGCGGAGGCCGCCATCGGCGCGCGCAGCAAGATCACGCCAAGTCCCTGGCGGGCGGCTTCGATCGCGACATCGTGATCAAGAAACTGGCGCTTCGATCCCGAAAGGGTTCTTTGTATCCCGACACGACGACCCCATTCGTGCCAATCCGAGCTGTCGCCGTCGATAAGTAACGTTTCTTTCATTAGGTCCCGCGCCGAAATCCCGGCCAACCGTGCCGCGAGTTCCGGTGCGGCGGCGGGAAGCGCGATGTCGGGGAAGACGAGATGCGTCTCGACACCGGGCCACGACCCGCTGCCATGCCGCAGAGCGATGTCCATATCGCGGTTCTGGACTTGCGCCACACGGTGTTCGGGAATGATTTCTATCGCGCGTCCGGGGAGGATCGCTTCAAGGCGGCGTAGCCGCGGCATCAGCCATAGACGGACCATCGATGGAAGTGCGGAAATGCGGATGGCGCCGGGATCGCGCCGGCTGCCAAGTTCGGACCGAAGCGCTTCGATCGCGTTCAGCGATCGCTCGGCGCGGCGCAGGAAGATAATGCCCTGCGGTGTCGGCCGAACGCCGCGGCCGAGCCGTTCGAATATGGGCGTTCCAAGCCACTGCTCAAGCGAAAGTATCCGGCGACTGACGGCGCCATGCGTTATTCCCAGCCCTGCAGCGGCAGCTGTCATCGAACCCGTTCGGGCGGCCTCTATCGCAGCGATCAACGCCTCCGAGGGTGGGATATTCAACAAATTCTACTCCTCTGCCCGATGGCAAGCGGTGAGTTTCACGCACTGAAGCATGTCGCCTGATAAACTATCTGAACGATCTGCCGATACATAGAATGGGGGCGATCGGAGAAGAATTCATGTTCCAGCCAAAAGGGCTCAGGCCCGTATCATTCGACAGTTGCGAAGCGATCGTTATCGGTCCCGGGTGTATTCGCCGCGATCTGCCCTCGCGTCCCGGCGTCCGCACATGGATTGTCGAAATGGCGCCCGGCAGCGAGTGGCCGCATGTCGACCATCATCAGGGTGGCGGCGAGGACGTGTTCGTTCTCGATGGGGAAGTTATCGAGGGCGACCAGCGGTTCGGTGTCGGCACCTACCTTCATTTCGATCCCGACAGCCAGCACCAGCCGCGGACCGAGACGGGCGTGCGGCTCATCGGTTTCAATCTCCTTTGACCTTGTCCTCGTCATGCCGCATCGGCGAAAGCACAAGCCGGCGGCACATGATCTGCGGCGGGATTGTTGCGGCAGCGACCGTCGCATCGCCAGGGCGCACCGCAGCGCGCCCGGTGACGATGCCGCAGTTGCGCGTCCAACGTCTGGCCTGGGCGGGCCTGCGCCTTCAATTGCCTGCTGCTACATTGTTCATCGACCCGCTGATCGATCCGGCTGTCTGGGGAGCAGCGCTTCCCGACGAGCTGATCGCCGTGGATGAAGTGGTCGGCGAGAGTATCGTGTTGATCACCCACAGGCATTCGGATCATGCCGACGCCATCGCCATTGCAGCAGCGCTGAAAAGTGGAGGGACGTTGGCATATGCCGCCGGCACGCCGCCTTTCGGCGAGCTTCCGGCCAATGTGCGCCAACGGTCGTGCCCGCTTTGGGAGCCGCAAATCTTCGGCGACTTTACCGCAACGCCGGTTCCCGCATCCGATGGTTATGGCGATCTTCAGGTTTCATGGGTCGTATCGGGCGGCGGACGCAGAATATTCCATGGCGGCGACACGATGATGCATGGTGGCTGGTGGCGGGTAGGCCGGCAGTTCGGTTCTTTTGACGCTGCGTTCCTGCCCGTCAACGGTGCTACCTTTTCGTGGCGCAAGCCGGCGACGGACGAGCCCGCCGTGCTCACGCCGAAACAGGCAGTGGCGGTCGCCACAATCCTCGGTGCAGAGCGGATCGTGCCGATCCACTACGGAGTTGTTGGCGCCGACGGCTATTCGGAGCTGCCCGATCCTCTTGGCGCTTTACACGATGCGAGCCGGCGCGGCGGATCGTCCGTGACGGTCCTGAAACCGGGCGAGTGGCTGAACTGGCAAGCACCACCCCTGTCGGATCACTTTCCTCGCTTGCCGGAATAGATCATTGTCCGTCTTCGACATCAAGCCCTTCTCGCTGACAGTTGCAGAAGATGTCCTTGTTGATTTGCGGCATCGGCTACGCGCCACGCGTTGGCCCGACGAAGTGAGTGCCGCAGCATGGCAATATGGCCCCCCGGTCTCCTACATGCAGGATATAGTCAGATACTGGCTAGATCGATATGACTGGCGGCAGCAGGAGGCGCGGATCAATGGATTTCATCAATATATCACCGAAATCGATGAACTCGCGGTTCACTTCATTCACGAGCGAGGCGTCGGGCCAGACCCGATGCCGCTGGTGCTCACCCATGGCTGGCCTGGAAGCTTTGTGGAGATGTTGCGGATCATTCCGATCCTGACTGATCCGGTGGCCCATGGCGGGCGTGCCGAAGATGCGTTTACCGTCATTGTTCCCTCGATACCCGGCCACGGCTTTTCAGGCCGACCGACGAGACCGGGCATGAACTATTCGGTAGTTGCCGACATGTGGGCCACGTTGATGGAGCGGCTCGGTTACCGCCGGTTCGGGACACAGGGAGGCGACTGGGGGGCGTGGGTCAGCGCTGCGTTGGCGTTGCAATACCCGGACCGCATTTGCGGTCTGCATCTGAACTATCTGTCGACCCGCTTCCGGCCCGGCATAAGTTCCTCGGACCGGCCCGTCAGCGACGAGGAGCAAGGCTATCTCGATCGGGTCGGTAAATGGGCCGAAGCCGAAGGCGCGTATATTGCAATCCAGTCGACCAAGCCGCTGACCCTGGCGTACGGGCTCACCGACTCCCCGGCAGGGCTTGCTGCATGGCTATTGGAAAAATTCAGATCGTGGAGCGATTGCGTATCGGTTCCGCAGGAGGCCATCGCATTGGACGAGCTATTGACGGACGTCATGGTCTATTGGGTAACCGGCACAGCCCATTCTGCGGCACGCTTCTACAGCGAATCCAGGGAACGTCCGTTTCATCTCGCGGCCGGTGAAAAGATATTGCCGCCATGTGGCGTCGTCACCCTGCCGCGCGAATTGCCCATGCCGCCGAGGAGTTGGGCGGAGCGCGCCTTCAACATTGTCCATTGGACCAGCTTGCCACGGGGAGGGCATTTTGCAGCCTTCGAACAGCCCGAGCTGCTTGCCGACGACATACGGACATTCTTTCGTCCTCTCCGGAAGCGATCGGTCGCTTGATCCGGAAACGGACAGGGCGGGGGCAGTCTCGGCCTTGTTGACGCTGAACAACCGGCAACTATCGGGAAACGCGAGGGAGACCGGTCGGTCTTCCGTGCATTGATCGCAAATGGAGAGGGTATATGCCCGAACTGGCCAGCCTTTTGACCTTCGCTGCTATCGCTCTTGGTATGGTCCTGACACCGGGCCCGAACATGATCTATCTCATATCGCGGTCCATCGCTCAGGGTAAGGGCGCCGGCTTGATTTCTCTGGGTGGCGTCGCGCTGGGTTTCGTTTTCTACATGCTTTGTGCGGCGTTTGGCATCACCGCCCTCGTGATGGCTGTACCCTTTGCCTATGACGCGATCCGCATCGTGGGCGCGCTCTATCTGCTATGGCTCGCCTGGCAGGCAGTTCGCCCCGGAGGACGCACGCCCTTCGAGGTCAGGAGCCTGCCTCGGGATGGGCCGCGCAAGCTTTTTCTCATGGGATTTCTGACCAATCTGCTGAATCCCAAGATCGCCGTGATGTATTTGTCATTGCTGCCGCAGTTCATCGATCCCGCACATGGGAGCATATTGGGGCAGGCGCTTGTTCTGGGGATGACCCAGATCGTCATCAGCGTTTTCGTCAACGCCGTCATTGCGATCTCCGCAGCGTCGATCGCCGTGTTTCTGACGCAGCGTCCGGCATTCGCCATCGTCCAGCGCTGGATGATGGGAACGGTGCTCGCCGGCCTCGCCGTCAGGATGGCGACGGAGGCGCGCCGATAACCTGTCACGGTGGGGTTACGCGAAGCGCGAGCGGATATGATCCCACAAGCGTTCCGCTACAGGGCCATGCGCCCGGTCGCGGAGCCTAGATGCCGCAAGGGGTTCCACCTTGCCCGGCAGATGCCGTCCGCCGACCCGGACGAGCCGCCCCGCTTCCAGATCCTCGGCGATCAGAAAGTCCGGCAGATGGCCCCAGCCCATGCCGTGCACAATCAGTTCCCGCTTCATCGCATGGTCAGGCACCGAGCAATTGGGAGCACCATCAATCAGGAAATGATCCTTCCTCGCGCCGGTCTGCGCCGTGTCGCGGATGATGCACTGGGTGAATGGCCGCAGCTGGGCGGGCGTCGTGTGGATACCGAGATGCGGGGGCAGAAAGCCCGGCGCCGCCACCGGCAACAACGCGATTTCGGCGATCGGGATTTGCTCGGTCAGCATGGTATCATCGTCCGCGCGATGAAAGACGATGTCGGCGGTACCCTCCCGAAGCCTTTCGGCAGGCCCCCCCACTGCTTCATAATCGAGGTGAAGCCTCGTACCTTTCACCTTTTCGAAAAACGCCGTCAGCAGCCCCAGGATCATTGCCCGCGGACACAGGTCGCCGATCACGACGCGCAACACCGGTTCCTCTCCGCCCGCGAGCAGACGTGCATGCGCCGAGAGCCGATCGATTTCGGTGAGCGAACTCCTTGCGCGTTCATAGAAAGAGCGACCCACCTCCGTCAGGGCGACGCGATATCCGCTACGATCCAGCAGGGCCAAACCAAGGCGCGTCTCCAGGCGTTTGACGGCGGCAAATACAGAAGGATGCGACCGGCCGAGCACCCTCGCAGCAGCCTGGAAGCTTCCCGAGCGCGCTACCGCCGCAAAGCAGTGAAGATCATGGAGCTTGAGGCCTTCATCTCGATCGGTTGCATCTACAGTCATTGTTCAATCTTAGTAATATACTTGAAAAAAATAAATCTCCAGAAACGGAGCATGCCAGGGAGCAGGACGATGGCCGAGACGAGCACAATTGACATGGGCGACGGATGCACGATCGCCTATCGATGGGATGGGAAAGAGGGGCGACCGGTCCTGATGCTTTCAAATTCCATCGCGACCGATTATCGGATGTGGGACGGAAACATTGACGATCTGACCCGCACGCACCGTGTGCTGCGGTATGATACGCGAGGCCATGGACGCTCGGGCGCACCCGTCGGTAGCTATTCGCTCGACCGCCTCGGACGCGACGTTCTGGAACTGCTCGACAGGCTGCAGATCGATCGCGTGAATTTTTGCGGACTTTCGCTCGGCGGCATGATCGGACAGTGGCTCGGTGTCCATGCGCCGGAACGGGTGGATCGCCTCATCCTCTCCAACACCTCACCCTATCTGGGCCCTGCGGCGCAGTGGGACGCGCTGATAGCTGGCTTGGCGACGCGTCCGGATATGGCTGCGATGGCGGACATGTTCATTGGAAACTGGTTCCCGCCCACGTTCATCGCTTCGCGGCAGGATGACATCGATACATTCCGGAGAATGATCCTTTCGACCCCCGCGCATGGGCTCGCCGGATGTTTCGCGGCCGTTCGCGACATGGACATGCGCCGGACCAACGCGTTGATCAGAGCCCCGGCCTTGGTGATTGGAGGGACGAACGATACGGTCACGCTGCCCGAACATGGCAAACAGATCGCGGATGCCATTCCCGGCGCGGAGCTCGTGCTGTTGCCCGGCGTCCATTTGCTGAACGTGGAAGCTCCGACCGAATTCGTTGACGCTATTGCCCGCCAATCTGTTGGGCGCGACAATTGCAGAATTTCCCCGCCCCAAAACGAAAAATAGGGTGATGGTTCCCGGAAAGGCGTAAAACTATCCGTCCTATTTCAAGGGGAAATGTGGTGGACGCACTTTTTTAGGGCTCGAACCCAAGACCCGCTGATCAAGAGTCATTGATTCGTATAAAATATTGATTTTGTGTCTTTTTCTTCTTTCCGTTCTCGTTGGGGCCTCCCACAGGTAAACGGCAAACAGGCCAAAGGCTTTCAGGTCGTCGGCCCCGTTATTTCCCACATGGTCAGAGCCCGAGATGACAGGGATAGATTGTCCATATGTCGCAGATTTACTGGCCACATATGGTCAAATGCCTGTGCGGAAAATCGTTCTTCAGATAACCTCAGCCAAGAACTTGAGGTGATAGCGAGCATGGCGATGCTCGCCCGTTCGGTAAAGCGCTCCGAGCTCGACCAGCTTTGTTAGATCGCGCGTAGCCGTCGCAGGAGCAGCGCCGGTGATCGTTTGATAGTTGCGAGCACTCAATCCACCCGTGAAGCCATCAGGGCCTTCCGCGAATATGCGTAGGATAGCTCTCTCCTGTCGTTCGTTGATTTGCCCTTGGATGCTGTAGAACAGGCGTGTCTTTCCGATCAAAAAGCGAACCTCGAGCAGGGTGCGTTCCTGCGCTTCCAGCACGATCGCTCCGAACCAGTTCAACCAGTCGTCGATCCCGAGATCGCGGCTCCCTCTATGAAGAGCGGCGTAATAGTCTTTGCGATGCCGATGGATGGTTTTGGCCAGAGCGGTCAGCGTGGGCGCGTTCAGGGCTTGCGCGAGAGCCTTTTCCGCGATCGCTCTCCCGATACGTCCATTGCCGTCCTCAAAGGGGTGGATGCTTTCGAACCAGAGATGAGCAATGCCAGCGCGCAAGACGGGGCCGAGCGGCTTCTTCCCGTCCGGTGCGCTATCGTTGAACCAGGCAATGAAGGCTTTCATCTCCCCCGCGACCTCAGATGAGGGCGGTGCTTCGAAGTGGACGCGCGGCGCATGGAGAGGGCCAGAAACGATCTGCATCGCATCCTCATGCGTTCGATAACGCCCGACGTCGACGATATCGCGCCTGCCGTTCATCAGCATTGCCTGCCAGTTGAACAGAAGCTCGTCGTTCAAGGGCATTGCGTAGCGTTGAAACAGGTCCGCCATGAGCTCGGCGGCGCCCGCCTCGGCATTGCCGACGCCCCGTTTTTCAACAGTCAGGCCCAAATGGCGGGCGAGGGACGACTGCACGCTTGCGCGATCCAGAATCTCACCCTCGATCGCTGAGCTCTCGATCGTTTCCTGAGAGATGAGGTCCAGCGTTAAACCCTGCCGCGCTTCCTGATCGACGTGATGTAGCGCGCCGATGACAACGCCGGCTCCCTTTAGGAAACTGGCCTCCACATCCTGGAGGAGGGAAGGGGAATAACGGAATGACGGCCAGTCTGCTTGTTGCCAATTCCACTGCATGATCGATACCGAGCCCTTCTATCGATCACGATAGCGGTATTTTATGATCGATAGAAGCACCCTCTATCGATCATCCGCACTCGGCCCATTGGGCTTCCGAAATCATTTTGTTCCTGTAAGGAGCCCAACCCCACGCCGTAACTGATTACAGGATCGCATCCATTTCATGATTCCCAAGAGCCGTCGTAAGCGAATTTCTACAGCCGCAATATCCCCGGACCACCCAAAGAGGAAACGCGGCCCCAGGCCACGGGCTATCGTCGAGTTTCCAGAGCCGAACTCGACCATCTGGGGCGATCGGGACATATTCCACGAGGTGCTGGCGCTGCATATGGAACGGCACGGCGACACCGCGTGGCATCTGCATAAAGCGATCATTGGACCAAAGGGCCGTATCGACCGGAAGATCATCGTGCACCGGGTTGCTGGCACCAAGGTACCGCGATCCGTTACCAGCATGGAAATTCTGAGCCGCATCGAGACGCGCTATCGCCTTCCGTCGGGTTACTTTGCCGCTAAGCTTCCGCATACCGGGCGAGCGGGGAGCGGGCATTACCAAACTCGGCGAGATGAGTATGGCGGAACGCCGTCGGATGGCCTGGCATCTGCCGAATGATTTTGACAGGCGGCCCCTTCGAGAGCGCCGCGAGATTTTGGACTGGATACGGAAGGTCATCATTTCCGGCGCCACCGACTATCGTCGCTATCAGGTCATGGCCATGCGGCAGCGTTATGCGCTTCGATTCCCGGACCTGAACAACATCCGGCCGCAGGTCCCGGTTGAGCCCGCCGAAGAGTTCGGCCTCGGCGAACTGGATGACATCGAACTCGAACTCGTGTCGACATCGCGTGATGCCCCGCGTGCGTTGGCGGAGGAAGTCGCACATCTCATTCAATTCAAGACGGCGACGCTTACCGAGATCGGTTATCAGCGCAACGGCGTCTGGAATGAGCAGACCGCGTGCTTGAGCGCATTGATCACCAGTTCGGTGACGACCAGCCCCATGCTGATCGACACATCGCGCCGACCAACACCGGATCGACCCGCGTGGTTAGCGTCAACGGGGCGCGGTCATAAATCATCGACGCGCCGATGCTGGCGCATAGCTGTGCCAGATAAGGCTCGAGTTCGACTGCGCCGGCGTCGGATTCGGCAAGGTGGCGTTGCAGCGTCGCGATCGACATTACGCGTTGGTGCGCATCGCTCAAATGGCCGCGCGCCTCGCTCGACTGCACCTTGCGCGAAAGCGGCGGGCGCCCGCCAGGATGCGGAGCGCGGCGACCGTGTAGCCGAGCTGCGTGGAACGCGTTTGACTGCGGGATCGAGCACCACGTCGCGGCCGAAACCGATACTTGCGCCATTGAAGAAGGCGCGGCTAGTCACCAAGCCCACATCTATCCGCTTCCTGTGGCCGCTCTCGACCAACAGCCATCAGACAAACCCATGAATTTTCGAACGGAACTTGGGGCTGCCGGGCTCGTATAAGAAAGTGAAAGGCCCGGTCATTGCAAAGCGATCACATGATTTTCACATCCGTTCCGGCGCCGGTCACCAGCGCCGAGAGCGAGCTGGGCAGCCGAGAGAGCAACGCGCGAACGATCCTTGCTGTCGATGATGATCCGATCATCTTGATGAACACCGCCGCTCTCCTCGAGGATCTTGGGCATGCGGTAATTGAAGCGGGTTCAGGGCAAGAGGCGCTCGAGTTTCTTGAGCATCGCCCAGAAATCGATCTTCTGATCACCGACCATGCAATGCCTGGCATGACCGGAAGCGAACTCATCGACGCTGTGCGGTCGCTACGACCCGATATTTCGATCATTCTTGCAACAGGATTTGCAGCGGAGACGATCACGCGGGCGCCTGGGCTGAAGCGGCTCAACAAGCCTTACAGCTTCGCCGAGCTTGAGGCCGCAGTCGGCCGGGCGAGCGGCTAAAGATCCCTGTTCTCAGTGGTCTCGATGCGCCGGTCTTCGTCCCGCGATGAAACCGAAATGCGCCGTGCCACGTTCTGACTTTCATGAAACCACATGCAAAGCACGTGTTCGCAGCGACCAAGGCCATGACTTACGCATGCCGCGCGGAGAGTCGGACGAACAAATGCTCAACGGATTCGAGGCGCATCGATTTATGACGGTATCCGACAAACGCATCACCTCCGGAAACCCGGGCCTCGATCTCATATTACGGGGCGGGCTTCCCGCCAGCCGTCTCTATCTGGTCGAAGGAATACCGGGATCTGGCAAGACCACACTCGCGCTGCAATTCCTGCTCGAAGGGGCAGAGCGCGGCGAGCCCGTGCTTTACATCACGCTCTCCGAGACCAGCGAAGAACTTTCGATCGTTGCAGGGTCGCACGGTTGGTCGCTGGACGATGTCGAGCTCTTCGAGCTGGCTTCAGCTGAAGAGACGCTCGGGCCGGGGCGCGATCAATCGATCCTCCACAGCTGGGAGATGGAGCTTGGCCGCACGATCGAGCTGATCCGCGAGCAGGTTGAGCGCGTCAAGCCCAAGCGGGTGGTGTTCGACAGCCTATCTGAACTGCGCTTGCTCGCGCAGGATTCACTGCGTTACCGCCGCCAGCTTCTGCATCTGAAGCAATTTTTCTCGAAGCTCGACACGACCGTGCTGCTTGTTGACGACATGACCGGTGGCAGCGGCGAGCGCGACAATCACTTGCACAGCCTCTGTCACGGCGTGATTACCCTGGAGCGGCTGACACTCGATTTCGGGGCGGCGCGGCGGCGCATGCAGGTCCAGAAAATGCGGGGCGTCGCTTTCGTTGCAGGCTATCACGACATGGTCCTGCGCAAGGGCGGTATCGATATATTTCCGCGCCTCATCGCATCGGAACATCATGCGCCTTTCATCGGCGAACCCGTCCCGAGCGGGGTCACTGAACTCGATACGATGCTCGCGGGCGGCCCGCAGCGCGGCACATCGATGCTCGTCACGGGCCCGGCCGGCGCGGGCAAGACCTCGCTCGCGCTCCAATATCTCGACGCCGCGTGCGACCGCGGCGAAGTGTCGGTCATCTATGAATTTGACGAACGTATCGGCACGATGATCACGCGCGCCAGCGCCTTTGGCATCAATCTGCAGCGCCATATCGACAGCGGCACGCTGACCATTCGACAGATGGATCCCGCCGAGATCGCGCCCGGGCAATTTGCCGCGATGGTCCGGGCCGAAGTCGAGGAGCGCAACGCGCGGTTCGCGCTTATCGACAGCCTCAATGGTTATGTCACGGCGATGCCGCAGGAACGGCAGTTGATCCTCCAGCTGCACGAACTCCTGTCCTATCTCAACCAGGCGGGCGTGGTTTCGATCCTGATCAATCCGCAGCATGGCTTTTTCGGTACGATGAGCACCAATGGCCTCGACGTATCCTACATAGCCGATATCGTCGTGCTCCTGCGCTTCTTCGAAAGCGAAGGGCGCATCCGCAAGGCTATCTCGATCGTCAAGAACCGTAGCGGGCATCATGAGGATACAATCCGCGAGCTGCGGATCGATGCCATGGGCGTACGCGTCGGCGAACCGCTTTCCGAGTTTCGTGGCGTTCTGACGGGAACCCCCGAATATGTCGGATCGAGCACGCCGCTCATGGAAGACCGGCGCTAAGTGCACAGGTCCGCCGCCGAAGGCCACCGGGTCCTCATCAGCGCTCCCTACGGGAATGATGCAACGAGTGTCGCAAGCCTGCTTAACCAGCATGGCTATCATACCGCCATATGCCCGGCGCTGGAGGATATAGCTGATGCGATCGACGCCGACGCCGGCGTGATCTTGGTCACCGAAGAAGCCCTCCGGGCCGATCTCGGCCCGCTTCACAGAGCGCTCGAGGCGCAGCCCGCTTGGTCCGATATCCCGTTCGTCTTGCTCACAGGTCGGCAAGGCGGGCGGACGATGGGGCAAGAAACTCTTCGCCGCCGGCTCCCGGACAGTGCGCTTAATGTCGTCCTGCTCGAGCGACCGCTCAGCGCGGAATCACTGACCAGCGCGATCGCCTCCGCCATGCGCGCGCGGCAGAAGCAGTTCGAGATCCGCGACCAATTGTCCGACCTGACCAGCGAGCGCACCCAGCTGTCCACGTTGCTCGATGCGCTGCCGGTCGGAATCGCCTTCATCAATCCCGATGGCGCGACGCGGTTGGCCAACCCGGAATATCTGCGCTTCCTGCCGACGGGAGTCACCCCATCGCGCCTCGCCGATGGCGAGATGCGTTGGGAGGGATATAATCCGGATGGTACCCGGATCGGGCGTGACCGGTTCGTCACGCCGCGTGCCCTGTCGGGCGAAACCATTCAGGGCATCGAGTTTCTGCATCATCCCGCCGGCGGCGACAGCATCTGGACGCGGGTGAGCGGAATTCCGCTTCGCGACGGAGAAGGACGCGTCACGGGTGCGATCTCGGTCATCGTCGATATAGACGATCAGAAGCGCGGGCAGGCGGCGCTTGCCGACGCTGCGCAAAAGCTGGAAGCGCTTGTCGCGGAACGCACGGCTGAATTGACCGACGCGCTTGCGCGGCTCGAAGCCGAAGCAGAAGAGCGCGTCCGGGCGGAGGAGGCGCTCCGCCAGTCGCACAAAATGGAAGCGGTCGGGCAACTGACCGGTGGCATAGCCCATGACTTCAACAATATGCTCACCGGCATCACTGGGGCTATCGACGTGCTCCGGCGCCGGATCGCGACCGGCCGCCTTGACGATCTTGAGCGCTTCATGGACGCCGCCAGCAATTCGGCGCAGCGCGCCGCGGGACTTACCGCGCGCCTGCTCGCCTTCTCGCGGCGGCAGTCGCTCGACAGCACGCCCACTGATATCAACACGCTCGTCGCGTCGCTCGAGGACCTCATCCGCCGCACCATGAGTGAGCGGATTACGGTATCGACCAAATTGGCCGACGACCTGCCGGCGGCCGTAGTCGATCGGAACCAGCTGGAAAACGCAGTGCTCAACCTCGCCATCAACGCCCGCGATGCCATGCCGGAAGGCGGCACCTTGCTCGTTGAGACGGGTTTTGCGCAGCTCGCAGACGGGGACTGCGCGAGCCAGCCGGACATTGCGCCCGGAGATTATATCACGGTAACCGTCTCCGATACGGGTATCGGCATGGATGCGGCGACTCTCGGCAAGGTGTTCGAGCCTTTCTTCACGACCAAGCCGATCGGCCAAGGTACCGGGCTGGGTCTGTCGATGGTCTATGGCTTCGTCAATCAGTCGAAAGGCTGTGTGAAGATTCATTCCGAAGAGGGGAAGGGAACTGCGGTCAGCATCTTTCTCCCGGTTGCGGGATCGTCGGCCGAACCGGAGAAAGAGGCGCCTGCGGCCGTCCATCACGGCGATGGTGAGACTGTCCTGCTCGTCGAGGATGACGCCTCGGTTCGGCTCCTCGTGTGCGATGTCCTCGGCGAACTCGGCTACAAGGCAGTTGAAGCAGCGGAACCATACGCCGCAATCCGCCTACTCGAAAGCGGCGCCCGTTTCGATCTGATGATAACCGATGTCGGCTTGCCCAGCATGAACGGCCGCCAGCTCGCCGACATTGCACGGCAGCATCTCCCCGACCTCCCGATCCTGTTCATAACCGCCTATGCGCAAAATGCTGAGACCCGCGCCGATTTCCTAGGCGCCAACATGCAGATGATCGCGAAACCGTTCCAGATGCAGATGCTGGCCAGCAAGATTAACGAGATGCTCGAATAAGATTGGAGCGGTGGACTGTCTGTCGGCCACAGTCTGCTTTCCGGGATTTGGTCCCGGAAGCGGACAGGCAGTAACCGGCCAGTGTTTCTCGAAACGGGCGCAATGCTGGTTGCCTTGGCCGAATGCTCTGCGCTGGCGATAGGGGCGGCAATGCATTAGCATCGCCCGGTCAGAGGAATACGGAGGGAAAAAGCCGGCTATGCGAACAACAGAGACGCTCACCGGGCGTCGGGTCACCATGGCGGATGTCGCCAGTGTAGCAGGGGTGTCGAAGATCACGGTGTCAAGGGCGCTGGGCGGGAGCGAGCTGGTCAAGGCCGAGGTCCGCACGCGTATTTGCGAGACCGCGGCAGCTATGGGGTACAGGATGAATCTCGCCGCGCGCGATCTCCGGTTGCGCCAACGGAAGCGGATAGCGGTTGTGGTCGATATGCCGGCGACCAACGACCGTCCGTTCTATGATCCCTATCCGCTCGCCTTGCTCGGCGGCATCATGCAGGAATGTGCGGCGGCGGGGTTCGCTATCGTACTGACCACCAGCGATCCGCGGATGGGCGCCGAAGCGCAGGATGCGAGCGGAATCATCGTTCTGGGACAAGGTGTGGACCACCATGCGGTCCGTTCGCTGACGAGCCTGAACTTGCCGCTGGCGGTATGGGGAGCCGACGATGGCGTCGAGGCGACCATGGGTGCCGAAGTCGTCGGAAGTGACAATCGGCTTGGTGGCCAGCTCGCCGCGAGGCATCTGATCGCGCGCGATCGCCGGCGCTTCGTCTTCCTCGGCGATACGCATCATGCGGAAATCGCCGATCGCGCCGCCGGGTTCGCGCAGGGGCTGGCGGCCGGCGCACAGATTGTGGCGCAGCGCGGCTGTGATTTCACGCGCGAGGGGGGGCGGAAGGCGATGGCCGATATCGTCCATGAAGGGGTTGCGTTCGACGGCGTCTTCGCGGGCAGCGACCTTGTGGCGATCGGAGCGATGCAGGCGATGACCGATGCCGGCTTCCGGCCCGGCGTCGATATCGCGGTGGTCGGATATGACGACATCCCGGCGGCAGCCGCACACACACCGCGCCTGACAACTATTCATCAGGATTTGACCGGGGCGGGGCGGTTGCTTGCCGCCACCTTGCTGTCGCGCCTCGACCCCGAACGGTTCCATGCCCCGCGGACGAGAAGTCTGCCTGTGACGCTCGTCGCCCGCGAGACCTGATCTGGATCTATGAATGATATCGATATCAATTTTGTTGATATCGATATCATTGAGTGTTACCCGCCAAGCTACCGGAAGAATGGACTCGTCCCGCAATCTTGCAGAGGGGTGCGAGAGGTGGCGATCGGCCACCCGCAGGCCATCCTCCGGAAATTGAAGTGCGCCGCGGGAAGGCGACAAGGGGAGGATAATATGATTAGTTCACGCATTGCGTTGCAGGCCTCGGCGGCAATAATCCTGTCTGCGTCATCCGTGGCCGTCCATGCCGCCGACCCGGCTAGCGATGGCGCGTCCGCAGCCGATGCGACCGAAGTCCAGGATGGTCAGAACGACATTGTCGTCACCGGAACGGCATCTCGCGGGCTTCGTCGCCTCGATGCCGGTTTCTCGATCACTACGGTCGATGCCGAAACAATTCAGCGCATAACGCCGCTGAGCACGGCCGATGTATTGAAGACCGTGCCTGGAACCTACATCGAATCCTCCGGCGGCGTGGCGGGCCTGCGCGTGGGCGTGCGGGGCTTTCCGATGAACGGTGGAGGCCAGTTCTCGACCGTGCAGCTCGACGGCACGACCCTGCTGCCGCCCAACACGCTCGGCTTCATCGAGAGCTTCAGCCTTTTTCGCGTCGATGATACGGTCGAGCGGGTCGAGGTCTTGCGCGGTGGCCCGAGCCCGATCTTCTCGAACGGCCAGCCCGGGATCACGCTCAACTTTCTGCAAAAGACGGGCAAGGACATACCGGAAGGCAGCGCGCGCGTGACCGTCGGCGCAGAGGGGCTGTACCGCTTCGACGGTTTCGTCGGCGGCAAGCTCGGCGAAGGCTGGTATGCGACCATCGGCGGTTTTTATCGCGTCAGCGACGGTATTCGCGATTCGCAGTTCCGGGGCGACAAGGGCGGACAGATCAGCGGTACGCTGACGCGGCGCTTCGATGACGGCGAAATCACGGTCTGGGCTCGCCGCGTCAAGGATTCGAACATATTCTTTTCGGGTGCACCGCTGCTGTCGGGCGCTGACGGCAAGCTCGACGTTTACCCCTTCTTCGACCAGCGCAAAGATGCGCTCGCCGGTAACGATACGCGTCTGCTCACGTTCGAAACCACGCCGGGGGCGACGCCGGGAACGATCGACCGCGACTTTTCGGACGGGCGTACGATCAATCTGACCCAGCTTGGGGGCAATTTCGAGTTTACGCCGGGAGACTGGCGGATCCGCGGCAGCGTCGGCTATCTCTCGGGCAGCGCCGACACTCGGGCGATTTTCACCAGCGCGGTGCCGACGACGCTCGGCGCTTATGTGGCAGGACGGGTCACCGCGATCAATGCGACCCCGTCGATTGTCGCGGCGGGAGGTCTTGCTACCGGCGGAACGGCGCATTTCACCACCTCCGGCGCGGCTGTGGACGCCAGTCAGCCGGTTATCGTCGCGGGCTTCTGGTCGATCGACAAGCATATCGAGACCTTCTCGTCCGATTTGCGGGTCAGCCGCGACATCGGTTCCCATTCGCTGACCATTGGCACCTATTTCGCGACGCACGACATCCGCGACCTCTGGTATCAGGGCAACAATGCGCTGCTGGCGTTCGAGCCCAACGCGCGCCGGATCGACGTAACGCTGAACAATGGCGCGCGCATCACGCAAAACGGTTTCACGGGCTATGCCACCAACAATTTCCGGGACAGTTTCGAAGGCACGAACATTGCCGGCTTCATCGCCGACGAATGGAAGATAGGCGATGCCCTGCGGGTCGATGCCGGCGTCCGCGTCGAGCATTACAAGACGAACGGTACCGTGGGACTCGCATCGAACGTCAACCTCGACGGCAATCCGTTGACCGTCTACAACAACAGCGTTTCGGTGCTCAACGGCCAGACCCGTAACTTCGAATATTCGAAGACCCAGGTTTCCTATACCGCTGGCGCCAACTATTATCTGACGCCGCGGATCACGACCTTCGTGCGGCTCAATTCGGGCTTCCGCTTTCCTACCTTCGACGAGGTCTATGGGGGGTTCCGGACAGTGCAAAAGATCAAGCAATATGAGTGGGGTTTCAAGACCTCGAACCGTCTTCTCGACGCATCCCTGACCCTGTTCCGTAACGACTTCGTCGGCCAGACCTATTCGCAGCAGATCGTCGACCCTGTGACTGGTGGAATAACGACAGTCATCGCGGTGGCGGGGTCGCGCACGTGGGGCGCGGAACTGGAAGGCGAGCTGCGTCCGGTCGACAATCTGGCGATCGGTTTCAACGCGACCGCGTTCCGCGCCCGCTTCCGCGACATCGACGCGGGCGTCGCCAACGGGGTCCAGAACGGTTACAAGGTGCCGCGCCAGCCGAGCTTCCAGGCGCGCATCAGTCCTGCCTATACGATCCCGTTCGATGGTGGCGACCTGACCCTGTTCGGTGCCTATACGCATGTCGGGTCACGTTTCTCCGACATCCAGAACCTGCAGAAGCTGCCGTCCTATGACACGCTGGATCTGGGCGCGGCAGTAAAGTTCGACCGTTTCGAGATTCAGGCGACCGCGAACAATCTGACCAACACGCTGGCGCTGACCGAGGGCAATGCGCGCATCATCGGCACCACCGGCGGGTCGGTGATCGCGCGCGCGAATTTCGGACGCTCGTTCCAGGCGACCGCCATATATCGCTTCTGATCTCTCCCACTGTCCCCGGGGCGCTGCCTTGGGGACATTTTTGACAATCGGCGGAGGATGCAATGAATCGGCGGGATATACTGAAAAGCGTCGCGGGAAGCGCCGCGCTGGGATTGCTTGTCGGACCACGACCAGTGGCCGCTGCAGGCCCGGACAAGGCGAAAAGGCGCAACATCCTGCTGGTCGTCAGCGACGATCAGGGACTGGACCTGGGGTGTCTCGGGGGCGGGGTGAAGACGCCGAACCTCGATGCACTGGCAGCGCAAGGCACGCGGTTCGACCACGCCTACGCCGCTGTCTCGTCATGCAGTCCCAGCCGTGCGGCTCTCTACACCGGCCTCTATGGCCATCAGAACGGCATGTACGGGCTGGCGCACGATGTACATAATCAGGGATTGAGGGACGGAGTCCAGACTCTGCCCTGGCTGCTCAAGAAGGCGGGCTATGCCACGGCGCTTGTCGGCAAGAAGCATGTTCGTCCCGAAAGCGCGTTTCCCTATGACGCCGAACTCGCGCCCGAACGATCGGGTATCCGCGACGTCGCACTCATCGCCGATGCAACGGAGATATTTCTGCGCGAGACCCGCGACGTCCCGTTCTTCATCACCGTTGCCTACAGCGACCCTCATCGAGCCCCGGTCAATTTCGGCAACGACCGACCCTGGCCGCGGGTAGAGCCGGTTCGTTACGATCCGGCTAAGGTTACTGTTCCGGCGCATCTGCCCGATATCCCCGCGGTGCGGGAGGATCTGGCGCAATATTATGAATCGCTCAGCCGCCTCGACAGCGGGGTCGGCATGCTACGTGCGGTGCTGGAACGGACCGGGCATGCCGATGATACGCTTGTTATCTTTCTCAGCGACAACGGGCGTCCCTTTCCCGGCGCGAAAACCAATCTCTACGATCCCGGTCTGCATCTGCCGCTGATCGTCCACGCTCCGGGGTTTGCCGGCAGCGCGGTGAACGACGCGATGGTGAGCTGGGTCGACATTGCGCCGACCATTCTCGAATGGGCCGGGGCGGGAGGTCCTGATTATCCGCTGCCCGGGCGATCGTTGCTGCCCGCGTTGGGCAAGCGCGGCATGGCGGGCTGGGATGCGATATTCGCCAGCCACGAGTGGCACGAGATCAACCAATATTATCCGATGCGCGCTATCCGCACGCGAACGCGCAGCTATATCGAAAATCTTGCCTGGCAACTGCCCTATCCGATCGCCGGCGACGTCGGGCAGTCTGAGAGCTGGCGCGCCATCGCGGCCGATCCGCGCCTTCGCCTCGGCAAGCGGAGCCAGGCGGCCTATCTGCAACGTCCGGCGCGCGAATTTTACGATCTGGAACATGATCCGGATGAGGTGGTAAATCTCGCCGAACGACGCGATCATGCTGCCGAGCGTGATGCGCTGGCGGCGCGGCTCGCGGCATTTCGTGCCGAAACCCGTGATCCCTGGGCACCAGGGCAGACGGCACCGCATACGGCGGAGCATTGAGCCTTGAGGCCCTTTCATCGCTTGTTGCTGACCTCGTTGTTCATTGCGGGCGCGAGTATCGCGGCCGCGCAGGACGCCACAACGGTGCAGATTCCTGCCTTCGTTCTGCCGGAATCGAACCAGCTCAGCGAGGAGGCGCGCGCGGTGCTGGCACGTATGGAAGAAGCACGGGCGCCGGATCTCAAGGGCGATATCAAGCGGCAACGCGAATTTTACGGGCGGTACAACGATGACCGGCTGGCCGAAATGCGGCGCAGCTTTGCAACGCGTGAAGAGCGAACGACGCTGGGCGGCGTGCCGGTGCATATCGTCACGCCGGGCGTGGGGCCATCGCGCGCCAACGCCGCGCGCGTGCTGATCAATGTCCATGGCGGTGCCTTCATGTGGGGATCGGGCAGCGGAGCGCTGGTGGAGGCGATCCCCTTGGCAGCCACGATGGGGGTCAAAGTCGTCACGGTCGATTACCGGCTGGCGCCAGAACATCGCTATCCTGCGGCGTCACAGGATGTCACAGCCGTCTATCGCGCACTCCTCAAAACCTATCGGCCGGAGAATGTCGGTATCTACGGCTGCTCGGCCGGCGGGGTAATCACCGCCCAGTCGGTAGCGTGGATCCGGCGCGAAGGGCTTCCTCGCCCCGGTGCGATCGCGACGCTTTGCGGGACGGGCGCGCCGTATAGCGGCGACAGCATCATTCTGTCCGGGCCGCTCGGCGGGAACGCGCCGACGGTGTCGGGGCCGCTGCCCGACGTTCTTCCGACCTCTTATATGAGCGGCGTCGCGGCGAGCGATGGGGCGGCCTATCCCCTGCTTTCCGAAACCGAAACCGCGGCCTTCCCGCCGACGCTGATGCTCGCGGGGGGACGCGACTTCGCCGCGAGCGCACTGACCCTCGCGCATCGCCGGCTCGCTGCCGCGCATGTGCGGTCGGAACTATATCTCTTCGATGGGCTGCCGCATGCCTTTTTCGTATGGCCCGACATGCCCGAATCACACGAGGCCTATCGCGTGATCGCCAATTTCTTCGACCGTCATCTCGGGAAGCGAAAACGCTGATGGCGCGGCGTGTCATCCTTGCGCTGGCGCTCACCTATGCGCTGCTCGGCATCCTGATGAACAGCGTCGGGATCGTCATTCTCCAGTCTATCCTGCATTTCGATGCGACCAAGCCGATGGGATCGACGCTCGAGGCGTGCAAGGATCTGTCGGTTGTCGCCGCGTCCTTCCTGCTGGCGGTGCGGGTCGCGTCCTTCGGCTATCGCCGGGCGCTGATCGGCGTGCTTGCGGTCATGGCCGGCGCCTGCCTGCTTGCGTCTTTCTCCACGGGCTTTCTGGCGATGCAGGCGCTGTTTGTAGCCATCGGATTAGGCTTTGGTGTTGCCAAAATCGCCACCTATTCGATCATCGGACTGCTTGCTCGCGACCCCGCCGAGCATGCCAGCATCACCGGCACGATCGAGGGCGTCTTCATGATGGGTGTCCTTGCGGGCGCGTGGATATTCGGCTGGTTTGTCGAGGGCGATCCCGACGGACGCGGCTGGTTGCGCGTCTATTGGTTGCTTGCGGCCCTGTGCGCCGCTGCGATGATGCTGTGGCTGACCGTACCGCTCGACGAAAGCGCCGCGACGGCGGGACCGGAGGAACGCCCGGCCGGCTGGCGCGACATGGCGCAGCTCGCGCTGTTGCCGGGGACCCTCGCAATCCTTGCCGGCCTGTTTCTCTATGTCCTGATCGAACAGGGTATCGGCACCTGGCTTCCGACCTTCAACAAGGAAGCGCTGCATCTGCCCGCCGCGATGAGCGTACAGATGTCGAGCATCTATATTGCCGCACTTGCGCTCGGGCGACTGGCATCTGGCGTGGTGCTGCGCCGGGTGTCGTGGTTGCCCGTGCTGCTCGGCTGCCTCGCGAGCGCCGGGCTTCTGGTGGTGGCGACGCTGCCGCTGGCACATGGTATCGAGCCCCGTCCCGTCGCGGGATGGGGTGATGCGCCGCTGGCAGCCTATCTCTTCCCTTTGACGGGCTTCTTCCTCGCGCCGATCTATCCGACGATCTGTTCGGTCGCGCTCAGTTCGCTGCCGCGCAGCCGGCACCCGGAGATGGTCGGGCTGATCGTCATTTTTTCGGCGTTGGGCGGTACGATCGGCTCGCTGATCACGGGGTTGATGTTCCAGTACCTGCCTGGCGCGGTTGCCTTCTATTTCGTGCTTGTCCCCGCGGCGTTGATCTCGGCCGTGCTGGTCCTCATCCGGCGCAACCAGCACCTCGGAGGCACGGTATGACGGCACGACAATCTCCCTCCCAGCAGCTGGGGGACTTGTTCGCCACCGTTCAGCAGGCACAGCTCTTCGGGGATTCGAAGACCTTCGCCGACGCGGTGCCGCGCCGACCGGTGGAGGATATCCTCCTCGACTGGCGCAAGGCGGGGATACTCGCGGGCAAGCCGCTGCAGCAATTTGTCGAGACCAACTTCATCCTGCCGCAGGCCCGGCGGGATGCATCGCCGCGAAATCTCTCGCTGGCGGAGCATATCGATAGCTTGTGGGACATGCTCACCCGGCGCGCGGATGATCGGGCGCCGCAAGGTTCGGAAATCGGGCTCCCGTGCCCCTATGTGGTACCGGGAGGGCGCTTCCGCGAACTTTATTATTGGGACAGCTATTTCACGATGCTCGGGCTGGCGCTGTCGGGGCGGCAGCCGCTGGTCGAAGCGATGATCGGCAATTTCGGAAACCTCATCGATCGCTTCGGTTTCATTCCGAACGGCACGCGAAGCTACTATCTCAGCCGGTCCCAGCCACCCTTCTTCTATCTGATGGCAGGACTGTCGCGGGATATGAGCGAAAATGCCCGGAAGCAGCGGCTAGCGTGGATGCAGCGCGAATATGGTTTCTGGATGAGCGGTGCCGAAGCATTGGCTCCAGGAAGCGAGCATCGTCGCGTCGTCCGGCTCGCCGACGGAACGCTGCTAAATCGCTATTGGGACGATGTTGCGGCACCGCGCGACGAATCCTGGCGTGAGGATGTCGCGTTGGCTGAACGCGCGGAACAGCCAGCCGAGTCCTTGTGGCGAAATTTGCGGGCGGCGGCGGAAAGCGGCTGGGATTTTAGCTCGCGATGGATGGGCGGCGGCGGCGACCTCGCGTCGATCCGCACGACGCGCTTCCTTCCGGTCGATCTCAACTGCCTGCTCCACGGGCTTGAACGCCAGATCGCGGGCTATGCGGCAGGGCTGGGGTTGGGCGACATCGACACCCTGTATAGCGAACGTGCCCGTCGGCGGGCGGAAGCGATCGAACGGGTGATGTGGAACGAGGCGATGGGATGCCATTCCGATTTCGATCTCGACGCTGGCAAAGTCGCGCGCGCTCTGACGGCCGCCGCGGCCTTCCCGCTCTATACCCGAGTCGCGACCACTGACCGTGCCATGCAAATATCGGCGGCGCTGGAGGGTTTGTTGAAACCGGGCGGGCTGGCGACGACGTTGCAAACTTCAGGTCAGCAATGGGACGCACCCAACGGCTGGGCGCCGTTGCAATGGGTGGCGGTCGCCGGATTGCGGCAATACGGGAACAAGACGCTGGGGGATGAGATCGCACGACGATGGCTGGCGACTGTGGAACGCCAGTTCGACAGGCACGGACAGTTGTTCGAAAAATATGACCTTGAGCGCGGTGACGTCGGCGGGGGCGGTGAATATGTTACGGAAACCGGTTTCGGCTGGACCAACGGTGTGGTCTTGGCCCTGGCCGATGCCGTCTGCTGACAGATCGACTGCACAGGGATATACGACGCTCCATTCGGAGCGATCGCTGGCTTCCGGAACCGGCACCCTTATCGAAAGCCTGCCAAGAATTCGCCGCCGCCAAGGCGGACGTCACGGATCCTGGATCAAGTTTGGGGTGGCGATGAAGGCGGATAGTCCGGAACCGGTCGCTTCCCGCCATCTCAATTCTGGCCGACGGCCGAAGTCCGCTTCTTGCGATCTGCGCCTAAAAGCGGCCTTGCCGCTATCGGCCAGATCCTGTTTCCCATAGGAAACACCGCTATCGATCCCAAATGTGCTCGCCGGTGGCGGATAGCTCCCTTTTGCTGGCGAGAATAGAGTCGGCGATGGATGCATAGTGCGCCAGTTCCGAAACGGACCAATGTTCGAATTCATCGACGAAGCCCTGCTCGGCATGAACGATGCGGCCGCGGCCATCGGTTGCGAACCATCGCTCGCGCATGGCTAAAGTTATCAGATTGCCGACATGCGATGGAGAGATGCGGAAATGCTTCGCTAGGCTGCGATAGGACAAGGATGTCGCGCTCTCGCCTGCCAGATACGCATAGATCGCAGCCATGACCGCGGTGAGCGTTAGATAGCCGCAATCCTTGGTCGCGAAATGCATCACACGCGGAAAGGGATCGAGCAGGGTCCCGTTGCCAGCCAATACGAACGCGGCCGATCGGTAGACGAGCTCATTCTGCAATTTGGGATCATCCTCAATCCGAGATACCCGAGGGCTGACTGGATGTTCGAGTGCATCGGCGGCGCGCAGGAAGGCGAGCATAGAGCGAGTGATCGCGGCGGTGAGCTGGCGCGACGGCGCGAGAATATGGCCTCGCGAGCGGCTGTCCGCGTGTTCGATCGTCAACAGCCCGCCGGCGCGCAGGCCGGCCACGATGCTGGCGGTCTGACGCGCGCTGAGACTGCTCGTCGCCTGGAGCCGCGCCAGGGTCGGCAGCGGCCCGCCATAGTAGCGCCAGACATGATAGTGATGAATCTGAAGAAAGCCGACCATGTACCGGCCGAACTGGTTGAACAGCTTGGCAATCGGCCAGCCATCGGAATCGATCTCGATCATTTCGCGGCAATAGGCGGTCAGTATGGGCCGCAGGCGGGGATGAGTCAGGAGCGCTTCGGCGCGAACATCCCCCCGGGCGAGCAGCGGCGAGGCCTCCATCCCCATAATCGACCTATCATGCAAAGTTTGGACTCGTGGGCGATTATAGCCGCGTTCTATTAGGTTCAACCATATCCGGAACAGCTTGCCGCCGTTTCCGACGATTGTCGTCCGACGCTCCGCGATCGGCCAGTCGATCGGATACGTGCCGGTCGCATGCGGCAAAAGGGGTAAATCGACATGCGCAGCAACTCTCTGCGCCGCACGCTGGCGGCGGGCACGGCACTCGGGACACATGGCTTCGCGGCTGTGGGGCTCAGTCTCGCGCTGATGGCTGCGCCCGGCGTCGCACGCGCGCAGATCAACAACTACTGGCTTGGCGGCGACGGCCGCTGGGCCGACGCGAGCGAATGGAGTGAGGGCGTTCCGCCAAACTCCACCCTCGACGCCCGGGTGCAGACCGGCGACGACATCGCCATCGATACGCCCGATGCACGGGTCGGCGCGTTGTGGCTCGAATCCGCCGAGAGCGCTCCCGCGCGTGCCGTGGTGACCAGCGGCGGAACGCTGTCCGCCGGTTACGTCATGATCGGTGAGCTCCCGAATCAGTCCGGCGAATTGGTCGTCGACGGACCGGGCGCCAAGGCCCTGGTGACCGGTTATGTCGTGCTCGGGCGCAACGGCGGCGACGCGACGGTCGCGGTCACCAACGGCGGCCTGATTCAAACCGGCGTCACCCAGGCGTTCGGGAACGGTGGCCAGGCACGGCTCGTGGTTGACGGAGCCCAGTCGGAACTGAGGACCGGGCTGCTCCAGCTCCGCGGATCGGGCGCCGCCCCCGCTCTCGTTCAGATTGCCGCAGGTGGCACCGTGAACGCCTCCACCCTCATGCTCGAAGGCGACGTTCGGATTTCGCTCAACGACGGCGTGCTCGCCGCCGACGACGTGTCCGTCACCGGAGGCGCGAACGAGATTGCCGTCACCACCACCGGAACGCTGCGGCTCGACACGAGGATTCGTGAGTTTGGCGGCACGCTCTCGCTCGTGAAGATGGGCACGGGAACGCTCCAACTCACCGGCGATCACGCCTATTCGGGCGCGACGACGATTTCGCAGGGCATCGTGCGGGCGCTCGGCGCGGACCGGAACTCGATCGGCGACGCGTCCGCCGTCACGATCGCGGCCGGCGCCACGCTTGCGCTGACCGGCGGCGGCGGGGCAGCGGGGATCGAGGACGACGATGAGACGATCGGTTCGCTGGCCGGAAGCGGCACGGTGGCGTTGGGCGCGCAAACGCTGACGGTCGGCGCCAACAACGCCAATACGATCTTCTCAGGCTCCATCACCGGCACCGGATCGCTCCGCAAGACGGGAACGGGCACGCTGACGCTCGCCGCCTCCAACAACTATTCGGGCGGGACGACCGTCGCGGACGGCACGCTGGTGCTGCAGGCGAATGAGGCAATCGGTCAGGGGCCGCTAACGCTTACGGGCGGGACGCTGGTGGCCAATGCGGCCATCCAGCAGGTCTCCGCCTTGAGCGGAACCGGCGCCATCCAGGTGAACAACAGCCTAACGGTCAACCAAGCCACCGACACGCTTTACGCCGGCACCGTCTCCGGCACCGGAGCGTTGTGGAAGGCGGGCGCCGGCCAGCTCACGCTCGCTGGAGCCTTGTCAGGGGGCCTGCGGGTCAACGTATCGAGCGGAACGCTCGCGCTATCAGCAGCGAACAGCTATACCGGCGGGACCGCGATCGGCAACGGTGCGAAGGTCATCGTCGGATATGGCCAAGCGCTGGGCACCGGCGTCATATCGGTGTTCGCCTCGGGCGGCGGGCAGGTCGAGGCGGGCGCGAACGTGACGCTCGCCAACGCCATCGTCATCAACAGGGCCCCTGCCAACGCCAACTTGGCGATCACCGGGGATCACGACCTCCGCCTCAATGGCGTGATCAGCACTGGCGGCAGCGGCACCGGCGGGGGTCTGATCAAGCGCGGCAACGGCGTGCTGAGCCTGGCCGCCACCAACACCTATAGCGGTGGGACCGTGATCGAGGGCGGCGCCATCCGGCTGCTCAACGATCGCGCGCTCGGCACCGGCGCGATCCGCATGGCGGGCGGCACCGCGCTGAGCTTTTCCGGGTCTCCATGGCAGACCCTCGGCGCGTTGACGCTCGACGGCAATGTGACGCTGGACGTTGACCAGTTCCAAGACGCCGCGCTCAACCGCACGATTTCCGGCGCCGGCGGCTTCACCAAGACGGGTCTCGGCACGCTGAGCCTCTATGGCGACAACAGCTTCGGCGGCGACATCCATGTGCGCGAAGGCCGGCTCTGGGTTGATAATTGGGCGGGCGTGGGCAATCGCGCGATCACCGACACCGCACTGGTGACGGTGGACGCGGGCGCCACGATCGCTTTCCAGAAGTCCGAAGTTTTCGGTGCGCTGAGCGGCGCCGGCTTGGTCGACATCACCTATGCCGGCGAGTTGGGGCTCACCGTCGGTGGGGCCAATACGGATTTCACATTCGCGGGCAATATCTCGGGGGGCGATCCGGTCAGCCCGAACTTCCCCAGCTATGGCCTGACCAAGATCGGAAGCGGGACCTTCACGCTCACCGGTGCCAGCGATTCGCGGGCCGGCGTGTATGTGGGCGCCGGTATGTTGGGGGTGGAGGGATCGATCGCCAGCTCGCTTGTCGACGTCGGCGTCGGCGGACGGCTCGGCGGCGGAGGCAGCGTCGCGGGGACGGTGCAGCTCTATCGGGACGGCACGCTGGTCGGCGCCGCGGGGCGGACGCTGTCGATGGGCGGGCTGATCATGAACCGCGGCGCGATCCTCGACGTGACGCTCGGAGCGCCAAGCAATGACGCGCTGTTCGACGTGGCCGGCGACATTAGGCTCGATGGCATGGTCAACGTTGCCGACGGCGGGGGCTTCGGCGCGGCCGGCGTCTATCGCCTGATCAGCTATACCGGGACACGCAGCGGCAACGGGCTGACGATCGGATCGCTCCCGGGCGGCGTCGATCGTGCCAGCCTCAGTGTCCAGACGGGTGTGGCCGGGCAGGTGAACCTGATTTCGTCGGCCGGCGTTGATCTCCGCTTCTGGGACGGCGGCGACCCGGCGCGCCATTTCAACGGCGCGGTTGACGGCGGAGCGGGTATCTGGCGGCTTGGCGATAGAACTTGGGCCGGCGCCGATGGCAGCATCAACGGCAGCCCGACGCCGCCGGGCTTCGCGGTCTTCCAGGGAACAGGCGGGCGGGTCACGCTCGATGATGCGGCGGGCGCCTTGTCGGTGACCGGCATGCAGTTCGCGGCGGACGGCTATAGCCTCAGCGGCAGCGCGCTCGCCCTGGTGGGCAGCGACGGGCACACCGTGATCCGGGTCGGCGATGGCACGGCGGCCGGCGCGGCGATTACAACCCGCATCTATGCGCCGCTCACCGGCGCGACCGCGCTGGTCAAAAGTGACGCCGGCACGCTGATCCTCGGCGGCGCGAACATCTATTCGGGCGGAACCGTGATCGAGGGTGGGGTGCTGTCGATCTCCTCCGACGATGCGCTGGGCGCGGCAGGCGGTGGCATCACCTTCTCTGGCGGCAGCCTTGCGACGACGGCTGGTCTGTCAACCGATCGGGCAGTCGTGTTGGACAGCACCGGCACTTTCTCGACCGCGGATGGCACGGCGCTAACGCTGAACGGCGCGCTGTCCGGTGCGGGCGGGCTAGTGAAGCGGGGCGCGGGCGAATTGATCCTTTCCGCGGCGAACAGCTATGCCGGTGATACCATCGTTGAGGCGGGCACATTGTCGGGCAATGTCGAGGCAATCCGCGGTAACCTGTCGCTGGCCGGCACGGTGCAGTTCACTCAGCAGAACGACGCCGATTTCGCCGGCAATATCGCAGCGCTGGGAAGCAATTCGGGCCGCGCGGTGAAGGCGGGCATCGGCACGCTGTCGCTCGTCGGCACCAGCAACGTCCGCTGGTCGGTAGACGAAGGCGGCCTCGTGACTGCGGCATCCCGCTTCACCGGCGATGCGGCAGTGGCAAGCGGCGCGTCGCTGCGGCTCGAGGATGTCGGCGATGCCAGCTATGCTGGGGTGCTTTCGGGCAATGGCAGTATCGTTAAGGCGGGGACGGAGAGACTGACGCTCACCGGCGATTCTGCTGCCTTCACGGGTGCAACATCTCTCGAAGCCGGGCGCCTAATTATCGACGGCAGCCTTGGCGGAAGCCTTGCGGTTGCTTCGGGGTCGACGCTCGAGGGTAAGGGCCGGGTGGGTGATGTGCGCGTGGCCGACGGTGGACGTCTCGCCGGTGGAGCAGGCGCACCGCTGACGCTCTCGAGCCTCGAACTCGATTCCGCCGCCCAGGTCGGCGTCGCGCTCGGGACGCCGGGGCAGGCGGCGCTGTTCGATATCACAGGCGACCTTACGCTCGACGGCACGCTCAACCTGACCGACGCGGGCGGTTTCGGCGCCGGCATCTATCGCCTGTTCGACTATGGCGGCAAGCTGATCGACCGCGGACTGGCGATCGGCACCGTCCTGTCTGGCATGTCAGCGGACGATCTCACCGTGCAGACCTCGGTCGTGGGGCAGGTCAACCTAATCTCGTCCTTCGGCGCGGAGCTGCTCTTCTGGGACGGGGGCGATCCGGGCCGGCACGACAACGGCGCAGTCGATGGCGGCGCTGGCATCTGGCGCGCGGACGGCCGCACCTGGACCGATGCCATCGGCGCGGTGAACGGCGCGATGCGCCCGCAACCGGGCTTCGCGGTGCTCCAGGGTTCGGGCGGAGAGGTGACGCTCGACGGAAGCGCTGGAGCGCTGTCGGTCATCGGGATTCAGTTCGCCGGCAACGGCTATCGCTTGTCGGGCGACGGACTGATGCTCGCGGGGGAGAATGACCGCACCATCATCCGTGTCGGCGATGGCAGCGCGGCAGGTGCCGCCATTTCCGCGACCATCGCTGCGCCGCTCACCGGCACGGGCGACCTGATAAAGACTGATCTCGGCACGCTCACCCTGTCCGGCGCCAACAGCTATGCGGGCAATACCCTGATCGAAGCGGGAACGCTGATCGGCGATGCTGCCGCGATCCGCGGCAATGTCGCCGCGGCCGGGAGGGTGGTGTTCGATCAGGCAAGCGACGCGGCCTTTGCCGGAACGATCAGTGGTCTGGGCGGCGCGAGCGGCTCGGCCGTCAAGCGCGGGGCCGGCGTGCTGACACTGGGCGGCACAAGTTCGCTCGACTGGACGATCGAAGCCGGCAGCCTGGTGACCAGGGCCCGGTCCTTCATCGGCGACGCCATAATCGGTTCGGGCGCCTCGCTGATGTTCTCGCAAGTGGAGGATGGCACCTATGCCGGCCGGCTCAGCGGGCAGGGTAGCTTGATCATTGCAGGGAGTACGGTGCGGTTGACCGGCGACAGTTCGGGCTTCGCCGGCCGGGTTCGCGTCGAGAATGGCGTGCTGAATACTGCAGGCAAGCTTGGCGGCGCGCTCACCCTCGGCACGGGGGGCTGGCTGCGCGGCAACGGCGCACTCGGTTCGGTGACAGTCACGAGTGGCGGCACGATCGCGCCGGGCGACTCGATTGGAACTTTGAGCGTCAACGGCGACATCACATTCGGGCCGGGCTCGATTTATGAGGTGGAAGTCGATCCAACAGGCATCGCGTCCGACTTGATCGCTGCCACGGGCAGCGCGATCCTGAATGGCGGCGCGGTCGTGCATATCGGCCTCAACGGCAACTACCGGCCCCAAGCCTCCTATACGATCCTGACTGCAGCCGGCGGCGTCCAGGGAACCTTCGCCGACGTCTCGTCGAGCTTTGCCTTCCTCGACCCGACGCTGGGCTATGGCGCGAATGCGGTCACGCTCACACTCGAGCGGAACGATGTCGATTTCTCCGACATTGCCGTCACTCTCAACCAGAATGAAGTGGCGAACGCACTCGGTGAGCTCAGCTTCGGCAATGCGCTGTTCGACACCGTGCTGCTCCTCGACGAAAATGGAGCGCGTCTCGCATTCGATCTTCTGTCCGGAGAAATCTACCCCTCGCTGCTGTCCGGTTTTGTCCAAGACAGCCGATTCGTGCGCGGCGCGGCCGTTGACCGGATGCGCCATTTTGGCGCTGCGGCGGACGCCGAACTCGGCCTGCGCTTCTGGATGCAGGGTCTGGGATCGCGCGGTCATCTCGACGGGGACGGCAACGCACACCGCTTGAAACAGGATTTGGCCGGTTTCCTGATGGGGGTCGATGCGATCGCAGACGAAACAGTCCAACTCGGCGCGTTCGGCGGCTATCAGCAAGGCGATGCGAACGTCCGTGCCGTTTCGTCCGAGGCAGACATCGATACCTATCATGTCGGCGTCTACGCGGGTGCCGACCTTGGCGCGCTCGGACTGCGCGCGGGCTACGCGTTCAGCTGGCACGATGCTGATGTAACACGCCAGGTTGCCTTCGGCAGCTTCAGCGACGTTGCGACGGGACGTTTCGATGCCTCGACTGCTCAAGCCTTTGCCGAGATCGGTTATCGGATCGATTTTGGCACGGCGCGGATGGAGCCGTTTGCGCAAATTGCGCAAATCTGGGTAGACAGTGAACGCTTGAAGGAGGTCGGCGGCGCAGCCGCGCTGCAGGTTGCCCGGGGCAAGATGTCAACGGGCGTTTCAACGCTCGGTGCCCGCCTCGATCAGAGTTTCACACTCGGCTTGCTGGAAGCAAACCTGAAGCTCTCGGCTGGCTGGCGCCATGCGTTCAACGATCGCCTGGCCGTTATGGCAAGCCGCTTCGAAGCGTTGTCACCGCTAGCGATCGCTGGCACACCAATTGCGCGCGACGCCTTTGCCGCGGACATCGGCCTCAGCCTGGCGCTGTCCAGCCGTGCCCGCATCGACCTTTCTTACAGCGGAGACGTCGCGAGAAAATCGGAGTCGCATGCGGGTCGGGCGACACTGTCATGGGCTTTCTAGTGCACGGGAAGTCGTATGAGTGCGGTTGGAACGGCTTGAGAGGGCTCTGAGATCTTGGTTTCTGATAGGCTCAACGGAAACGCGTATCGCCATTCGCTCCTCTTGGCTTGTCCGCTTTTCAACATATTCGCCTAAAAGCGGTCTGGCCGCAAACGGCCACAGAACGCCGGTGCACTATGGATTGGCGTGAGGAATTCATGCTTTCTCACCTGAGTCGGCAGCCTCCGCGGGGCGCAAGCAATTTCCGGCTCAGCGCAACGAGCAGCTAAACGCTTCGTTAAATGGGGGAGCGATATCCTCGCTGACCACTATTTGCGGGATTGCAGTTACAATGGCCCTCGGCGCGAGCGCTAATTTACCCGTTCAATCGGAAGCTGTCCTACGCGAGCAGTATGTGAGCCTGGTGCGGCAGGTCCCGCTCATGTACGCGCTCATGTTGCTCAACGTCCTGTTTCTTGCTCTCGTGACCGCAGACGGGGAATCTTGGGCGATTAGCTTTGTAGCACCGCTCGCCTTGACGCTGATCATCGCAGTTCGCGGGGCCGCTTGGTACGCGCGCAGGGGCGCCGTTGCGACCGACGATCACATAGGCTTATATCTGCGCGGCACGGTTTTTCGGGCCGGTGCCTTCAGCCTCTTGTTCGGGGGCTGGGGCCTTTACTTGTTCCTGGCTGCCGACCCGTTCCACACAACCGCTATCGCGCTGTTCATATTCGTGGGTTCGATCAGCTGTTGCTACTGCCTGCAGGCACTCCCAGCCGCGGCGCGGCTTGTTCTCCTGTTCGGCGCAATGCCGGTCACCATCGGGCTCCTCGTCTCGCGTGATTGGTACTTCACCGGGATGGGCCTCACATTCCTGCTGGGGGCAGGCGTCATCGTGCGGACGATCGCGACGACCCATTCAGCAGTATTTGAATCGCTTCGTTCGCGCTCGGAAATGTTTGCGCTGATCGAAGCCCTCAGGCGCAGCGAGGAACATTATCGGTTTTCGGTCGAGCTCAATCCCCAGATTCCATGGATCAGCGATCCCGAAGGTCAGATCGTCGAAGTAGGACCCCGCTGGACCGAGCTTACCGGCGTGCCCGCTGAAGAGGCGCTCGGGGGAGGGTGGACTGATTCTCTCCATCCCGACGACCTTCCCGGCGTTCTTGCGCACTGGAGCGAGGCGCTTACGTCGGTCGATAATCCCGTTGCCGACGTGCGGTACCGGGTTCGCAATATCGACGGCAGTTACCGATGGTGCCGGGCGCGAGCCAATCCGCGTCGCGACCCTGACGGGCGGATCGTTAGCTGGTATGGAACGCTGGAAGATATTCACGATCAAGTGATGGCGGAAGCGGCCTTGCGCGAAAGCGAGGAGCGGTACCGTTTGGCCTCGCACGCTACGAACGACGTGATCTGGGACTGGGCCCATCGTACCGACCGGATCGAATGGGGTAACGGTGCGGTCGAGGTGCTCGGCTATCCGGAAGTCTCCGACGGCACGGGGGTCAGCTGGTGGAAGGAGCGCATTCATCCCGACGATCGCCCCGCGGTGGATCAGACATTCGACAGGGTGCTGCTCAATCTGCAGGATAGCTGGAATCAAGAATATCGCTTCCGTGCCGCGCAGGGCAATTTCATCAACCTTTATTCAAGAGGCTATGTCGTGCGCGACGAGGAAGGGCGCGCTGTGCGGTCGATCGGCGCCCTTCTCGACGTGACCGCTGCGCGCCGCTCGGAAGAAGAGCTACGCTGGGCCGCGAACCATGATCCGTTGACCGGTCTGCCCAATCGCAAGCTTTTCGCAGATGTCTTGGAACAGGCGTTGACGGCCGCGTCCGCCAGCGCATCTTGCGTCTGCGTGATCGTCATCGACGTTGATGGCTTCAAGCTCCTCAACGACAGCATGGGACATTCGGCGGGCGATGAGCTTCTCATAACCATAGCGCGCCGCTTGCAGGGGAACCTTCCTGCCCAAGCGACGGTCGCCCGGCTTGGCGGCGATGAATTCGCGGTAATTGTCCCGGGGCTGTTTCCCGGTTCCGCGTGTGCCTCGATTGTCGATGAAATCCTAAAGGGCGTAGCCGATACGCTGACCATCGACGAGAGCGTCCTGCCCGTCAGCATCAGCGCGGGCGCCGCGGTGTGGCCTGCCGACGGCGCCGATGCGGAAGAAGTTTTGAAAAGCGCTGACCTCGCGCTCTACGCTGCGAAGGCAGAGGGTGCAGGGGTCATACGTGAATTTCGCTCAGAAATGCGCGAATCTGCAGAGAGCCGAAAGCTGATGCTGCGCGAGGCGCGCGAGGCTCTTCGTGATGATCGGGTCATCCCTTTCTATCAGGCAAAGGTCGACCTCCGCAGCGGCGATGTGATCGGATTTGAAGCCTTGCTGCGCTGGCATCATCATCGGCGCGGTCTTCAGCCGCCCGACAGCATCCTGGCCGCATTCGACGACAGTCTGCTGGCGAGCGAACTGACCGACCGGATGATAGACCGCGTGCTCGCCGACGTTGGAGAGTTTAACGAGAAGGGCGTTGCCTTTGGCCGCATCGCGATCAACGGCTCGCTTGCGGATTTCCGGCGCGACGACTTCGCGGACCGCATTCTCGGAAAGTTTCAGCGGGCGGGACTTCCGCCGACGCTGCTCGAGCTTGAAGTCACCGAAAGCGTCTTCGTCGATCATTTGGCGCTCAACGTCGAGCGTGCGCTGCGGACGTTGGTGGCCGAGGGCGTCTCGATTGCGCTCGACGACTTCGGCACAGGCTATGCTTCGTTGACGCACCTCCAGCAATTTCCTGTCCACGTGCTCAAGATTGACCGATCGTTTATCTCGCGTCTCGACAGCACCGACAGCGCCGATTTCGCAATCGTGCATGGCGTGATCGACATCGCGCATCGGATGAACATCGTCACGGTTGCCGAGGGCGTCGAAAGTGACAATCAGCTCGTCCGGCTGCGCAGCCTCGGCTGCGACATCGCGCAAGGCTATCTTTTCAGTCGCGCGATCAGCGCTGAACGCGTACCAGCCTGGCGAAGAAAATGGGCACAGGACGCTCCACTCTGGTTGGAGGCCGCGACCGACCGGGCCACAGCCGACCCGCCGACCCGCTCTGCATGACAAGGACGGGACTCACCGCGCTGCTATTCTTGTGCCGGCTTCCGTTCCTCAAAGCAGCCTTCTTGCTGCTCGCGGCCAACCGCCGACAGCTTCACACGCGCCTTTCGCGCTGCTGACTTCAGGCCGCCATGTCGGCAGCGACCGCATCCGCATCCAGGCAGAATAGAGCGCGGGCCTTGCCGCCTGCTTTGGCCCGGTAAAGCGCGGCATCGGCGCAGGCGAGGAGGCGCTCGAGTTCGAGGCCGAGCTTGGGTGCCGTGGCAATGCCGACGCTGACCGATATCGACATTGAAATGTCCTCCAGGAGATAGGGCTTGCTGATCTCGCGAATTATCCTGCGCGCCAGCAATTCAGCTTCCGTCTCTTCGGCTATGCCGGCCTGCAGCACGATGAACTCGTCGCCGCCGAGGCGCGCGACGACGTCGTCGGCCCGAACCATGTTTTCGAGGCGCCGCGCCACCTGCTCGAGCAACGCGTCGCCGGCGGGGTGACCATGTCGGTCATTGATCGCCTTGAACCCGTCGAGGTCGAGATAGTGAAGCGCAACGAGGCTCTTGGCGCGCACCGCGTTCGCGGCCCGATCCTGGAATTGTTCGCGCAGCAACAACCGGTTCGAGAGCCCGGTGAGCGCGTCGGTTCGAGCGAGCTTGGCCATATCGTGCCGCGCAGTGTGATGTTCGACCGCCGACCGATAGAGGTGGGCGACGGTCTGAAGACTAAGCCCGGTGATCGCCGCGACGATGAACGCTTCGATAAGAAACAATTCCCGGTGGAGTGACATCGTGTTGGGCTCGGAGGCGTGCATCGCGAGCGCGATCACCGTTGGTACGGTCGCAGTAAGGAGCGCCGCGACGCACATGCCAGGCCGGACTGATGTGCGCGAGACGATCCCGGCGCCGAAGCCAAATACGAGACTGACGGTAATCAGATGGAGCAGCGGATTGTGGGTCGATATCGCTACAACGTTGAGGAGTGCGAGGAGCGCTGCCAATGTCAGGTTGCCGATTGCGTAGCGCTGTTCCCATCTTCGCAATTCGTCGAAGGCGAGGACAGGCCCGGCACGGCGATAGGCGCGAATCGTCAAAAGGCGCGCAAAGGTGATGATGCCGCCACCCCCCCCAAGACAGAGCAGGAAAGGGCTATCGAGCTCGCGCCCGATGAGGATGCAGATGCCGACGAACACTGCGCCCAGTCCGAATATCGGCAATCGCATACTGAAGAGCATGTCGACGAAGTCGCGGTATACCGGAAGCGGCAGCGTCGCAGGATCCGGGAAAATGCCCAGGTGAAACAGGCGCGCGATCGGGGCGGGGGAGTCCGATCTTCTCATGTCACCAATCATAATCTCTTAATCTTAACGCGCCGTAATTCGCATCGATATGCATTAATGAACAGCGCTCCGCGAAGTTCCGGCTGCTGCCGTGCGGGACAGGAGAAAGGCGACGGGTTCGAACCCGATCTTATCCATCGCTATGCGAGCTACGATGTCGGCGGGCCTGGACTCTCATTCTTTCCGCAGATCGCGAGTGCAAACCATCGGACGGAAATACTGTCAAATGTCCGCTTCTCACGATTTAACCCTGTGAACGGGCTGTCTCGACCCGGCCCCTCAACGACGTTTGTTCAAGAGAACACCCGCCCGGTCGAAATCGGGCGGGCGTAAGATGAAGAGCCGTGTCCTGAAAGGAAGAGCTCTCTCGGGTCGCATGGCGCAGCTAGCTTCGCTGGTAGACAGGATATTGTACCGCGGCGCCAAAAAGAGCAGCGCTCACGTCAGGGCTTGGCCGCAACCGGAAGACGGAATGGTGCGCCCAGCCTGTTGAAGGCGTTCATCGCCGCAATTGCGATCGTCAGGTCCACGAGATCTTTCGCCTCGAATGCCTCGGCTGCGGCTGCATAGGCCTCGTCGGAAGCATGGGTCTCGCTGACGCGCGTGACTTCCTCCGCCCAAGCCAAAGCGGCGCGATACTGGTCGGGAAACAGATGCGGGACTTCATGCCACACCGGGAGCAGCGCGATCTTGTCGATCGGCATGGTCTTGAGAAGGTCCCGGGTATGCAGATCGATGCAGTGAGCGCATCCGTTGATCTGTGAGACCCGGAGGAAGACAAGGTGGATCAGCTCAGCCGGGAGGGCCGTATTGCTGGTGATATAGTGGTGCACGCCGTACAGCGCCTTCGCGCCAGCGGGAGCGACGTCGGACCAATTCAACCGGTTCATCTGATCTTCCTTTCTTCCTGAGCCAAAATCGGCGTCACCATGCCTGACGAGCGGGATCTCGCCGCTGTGACTTCCCGCGCAAATAAAAATGCCGGTGCGACCGCATGTGGGCGAAAGGGATCGGAAGAAAGGTCCGAGATTGATCTGGCGCAGTGTACCGATCAGGCCGCGCCAAGAAACGAGGGGCCACGGCATTGTCATACAGCCACAGAGGGGCCGCTTATTTCAAATCGGAGTTGAAAGCCGCCTGTCCGTGATCGGCCAGGTCCAGCGGTAAGGCAGGCTCGCGCGCCAGATGCAGTTGAAAGGCCGGAGCGGGATGGCGTGCGGCCTGCCTATTTCCTGCCTCGCGAAAAGCAAAAGCTGCCATGATAAGTTATGCCAAATGGCGATCACGGGATAGGGACAACATATGCTGCATCATCTT
>NZ_DATMST010000070.1:0-8814 GCF_035565275.1 Sphingopyxis sp. | reverse complement strand
AAAGGCGCGCCGCGTCGGCTGGAACGGGAGGACGGACTGCTGCATGAAATTCGCTTTGCCCAAAAGAAAACGACCGGCTCTGCCTGTTGGCGGAACCGGTCGTTTTTGAAAGCTGTTTCGGCTTTGGGTGAGAGAAGCTCTCCTTAGCCTTCGCCGGCTTCCGACCGGTATTCGCGGCGCTCCGCAATACGCGCCGATTTACCGGTGCGGCCACGAAGATAGTAAAGCTTCGCACGACGCACGGCACCCTTGCGGATGACGGTAATCGAGTCGATGTTGGGCGAATAGAGCGGGAACACGCGCTCGACACCTTCGCCGAACGACATTTTGCGCACGGTGAAGTTGGAGCCCATGCCCTTGTTCGAGCGTGCGATGCACACGCCTTCGAAATTCTGGACGCGGGTGCGTTCGCCTTCGACCACCTTCACGCCGACTTTCAGCGTGTCGCCGGGACGGAACGTCGGAATGGTCTTTGCTGCCTTGGCAATTTCTTCGGCTTCGATCGTCTGGATGAGGTTCATGTCCTCTGGTCCTTTTCTTTTCGCCGCGCGCCAGAGGCAGGTCGGGCCCGAGCGCCCTCATGGCGCTCCCAAAGGTCCGGCCTGCGTAACCGTGTATGATCTTCCGCCTGTTGTTTCCGCCAGGCTGCGATCTTCGCATGATCCCCCGATCGCAGCACTTCGGGGATCGTGCGCCCTTCCCAGTTAACGGGTCGGGTATAGTGCGGATATTCGAGCAAACCGTTTTCGAACGATTCGTCGTCCCCGCTAGAAGCCGCGCCCATTACGCCGGGAAGCAGGCGAATGCAAGCGTCGAGCAGCAGCAGCGCCCCCATCTCGCCGCCCGACAGGATGATGTCGCCCATCGACACTTCTTCGATCGGCCGCGCGTCGAAGATACGTTCGTCGAATCCCTCGAAGCGTCCGCAGAGGATGATGACCCCCGGACCCGCCGAAAGCTGGCGCACGCGCGCTTGCGTGATCGGCGTGCCGCGCGGGGTCATCGCAAGGATCGGAAGCTCGGTATGCGCCGCCACAGCATGGTCGATCGCGGCACCGAGCACGTCGGCCTTGAGCACCATCCCCGCGCCGCCGCCCGCGGGCGTATCGTCGACGGTGCGGTGCTTGTCGGTCGCGAAGTCGCGAATCTGCACCGGCGCGCAATGCCATGTCCCGCTTTCGAGCGCGCGCCCGGCGATGCTGTGCCCCAGCGGGCCGGGAAACATGTCGGGATAGAGCGTCAGGGGAACGGCGGTGAAACTCATGGCAGCGGCTCCCATAGCGCGTCGGGGAGCAGGTGGCGATCCTTGTCCAGTTCGGCGCGCAGCCATTCACGGAAGCGTTCGATCTTGCGTACCCCGACCCTGTTTTCGCGGTGGACGAGATAATGGGCGGTTCCGGGTTGATAGAGGGCGTCGAAAGGCCGGACCAGCCGCCCCGCGTCGAGTTCGGCGCGCCAGAGCAGCGGCGTCATCAGCGCGATGCCGTAGCCGCCCTGCACGGCGCTCGCTTCCTGAAGCTGGCTGTCGAGCTCGATACCGCGGCGTTGCGGTGGGGGAACGGTATCGACGCCCGCGGCGGCGAACCAGCCGGCCCACCATGGATCATTGGGCGCGAGCCGGTCAACATGCAGCAGATCTTCGGGGCGCTCGATATGGTTGGCCTTCAGAAAGGCCGGCGCGCAAATCGGGGTGATGTGGCTGCGATACAGGAAGTCGGCGCGAAGGCCCTGCCAGTGCCCGCGGCCGACGCGAATGGCGACGTCGATGTCGGTGGCGTCGAAATTGACCAGTTCGTTGTTCATCGACATGCGTACCGCAAGATCCGGATAGGCGAGCTGGAAGCCGCCGATACGCGAGCTGAGCCAGGTACCGCCGAAGGTGGTCATTGTGTCGATCGTCAGCACGTCGGCCTCGTCGCTGCCCAGGGCGGCAAAGGCGTCGCCCATGGCGGCGAAGGCGCCCGATATCGCAGGGAGCAGCCGCTGCCCCGTTTCGGACAGGCGCACCCGCCCCTTTTCACGCACGAACAGCGCGCGGCCGAGCCGGTCCTCCAATTGGCGGACCTGATAGCTGACCGCGGCCTGCGTCATCCCGAGTTCTTCGGCCGCGCGCGAGAAATTCTGCAGACGGCCTGCGGCTTCGAAGGTACGCACGGCGGCAAGAGGCGGCAGCTTGGGCATGGCGCCTTATAAGGCGAGCTTATGATATGATCTACGCCTTTTGTTGGCGGCGCGGCGCGCGAGCGTGCATTTATCGACCATCAGCGAAAGGAGATGAACGATGAAAGACGAGCAGTTCATGCGCGTTTGGAATGACGGCCACGATCATTTCAGTGCCGATATCACCCGCGCCATCAAATGGCTTGCGACCCCCTTTCGCCGCCTTGGCGAATATATGGGTCCGGCGAGCGCGCCCGGCGAAGACAGTTTCTTCACCCGCGCCGCGGCACGGTGCGGCATGGCCCCGCGCAGCCGTGCGCGCTGACATCCTTGCCGGAGGCCATGACGGACCGGGGTGAGGCGTCCCTTGCAAAGCCTCACCCCGAACCGCCTCAGGATCCTTCGGGTGTGACGACGCGGAGGCGGAGCGCCTGCACCGTCAGGGGCGCGGTCGGCGCGAGCAGCAACAGACCGTCGAGCTGACCCCTGTCGCAATCGAGCCGGAAGGCGGTCGACATCGCGCCCATCGGGGCGAGCGGGGCGGCGGCGGGACATTCGCCGACTTCCCCTTTCAGCCTTGCGAATTCGGCGGTCCAGTTCCGGGCCGAACGATCGAGCAAAAAATTCATCGCGAGCTTGCCGTCGAGCGGACCGAGATTGCCCGCGGCATAGGCGGCACGCACGGCGCCGAACATTTGCGCGATGCCGGGCGATACCGGAACGGCGCGCGTTTCGAGCAACCCTGCTGCATCCATCAGCACCGCAGTGTCCCACGACGGGCCCGAGGGGCCGGCATAGGTGCGGTTCGACAGCGCGAAGACGCCGACGCCATGGTCCGCCATCAGCATCACATGGCTGCCGTATCCCGGATAGCCGCCGCCGTGCGCCAATGTCAGGCCGAGGTCGCAATCCTGCGCGACGCGCCAGCCCATGCCATAGGCGGCGGCCTGCTTGCATGCGGTCGCGCCGCTCGCGCCGATGCGGTTCGCGACCGAGACGAAGTTCAGCCCCTGCGCGATCTCGCGTACCGTCGACCTTTTTACCGGGCCGGTGTCTGCATCGTCGCGCGCGGGCCATGCAGAGAGCAGGAAGGCGACCCACTTCGCATAGTCGTTCGCGCTGACCTGCAGCCCGCCCATGCTGTTGAACGCGCCGTCGATCATTTCGGGCTCGGGCGACCAGCGTTCATTTTCCCAGCGATAGCCGAGCGCGTAGCGTGCCTTCGGGGCCTTGGGCGCGTCATAACCGCTGCTCGTCATGCCGAGCGGCGTCAGGATCGTCTGCCGGACATAGTCGGTGTAGGGCATGCCCGACGCGTTGGTGATAATCCGGCCGAGCAGCGCGTAGCCGAAGTTCGAATATTCGTGCTGGCTTTGGGGCACCCGGCTGAACGGCACGCCCGCCGCGATCATTTTCGCGAACGCATCGTGCGGCAAGACCTGTTGCCGGTCGCCCCACGGATCATCGGTGACGAAGCCGCCGACATGCTGGAGCAGGTCGCGGATACGGATGCGCGGGCTGTCCGTCGTCGGATAGGTCCAGCCTTTCATCTCGGGCACATATTGCTCGGCGAGGTCGTCGAGGCGGAGCTTGCCGTCGTCGCGCAGTTTCAGGATCGACAGCGCGGTGAACGCCTTGGTCATCGACGCGATGCGGAACAGGCTGTCGGCGGTCACCGCGCGCTTGTCGGTTATATTCTGGACCCCGATGCCCTTCACATAGGCGAGCTTGCCGTCCTTGACGATGCCATAGACGACGCCGGGGACATGCTGATCGGCCTGAAATTTTGCGAAGAGCGCGTCGATTTCGGGCACGAGCCGGTCGAGGGTTTCGGGAGCGGATTGCTGTGCGATAGCGGGACTGGAGGTGCCAAGGATGGCGGCAAGAACAAGACCCGATTTCATGCGCATTACGACCCTCCCCGAAAGGATGACGCAACAATTCCCTGTTCGTCACCCCGGACTTGATCCGGGGTCCCGCTCTGGAGGTCAACCCCGCTTCGGTTTCCGGGACACCGAAAAGCGGGGCCCCGGGGTGGCGATTAAAGGATGGGAATGTCCGTTATTCGACGAACGCCCCGTTTATGGTGACGCCGTCGTCGTTCCACGCCGGCACCGCCTGCGCGGTCATCGGGACCATGAAGCGCTTGCGGTCGGGTTTCTCGATTTCGAGGATGTCACCCGCGCCGAAATTTTCGACCGCGGCGACATGACCGATCGCGGTGCCGTCGGTTGACATGCACGGCAGGCCGATGAGGTCGTGGTGGTAATATTCGCCTTCGCCGAGCGCAGGCAGCGCCGAACGCGGAACCGTGAGCACGGTGCCGCGCAGGGCTTCGGCGCCGCTGCGGTCGGTGACCTCGGCAAAGGTCGCGACCGCGCCCTGATTGGCGGGACGCACCATTTTCAACGTCAGGCGGCGGTCGCCCGCGTCGAAAACGGAAAAGGCGCGGAGAGCCTCCGCGCCTTCGCCGAACAGTTTGAGACGCACCTCGCCCCGCACCCCGTGTGCGCCGGCGATGGCGGCGAGGGTGACGGGGCGGTTTGCGTCGGCCAAGGCTTAACCTTCGGCCTTTTCTTCGCCGGCTTCTTCAGCAGGCGCTTCTTCGGCAGCAGCTTCTTCAGCAGCCGGAGCGGCCGGAGCTTCTTCGGCCGGGCCGCCTTCGGCAGCCTGTTCGGCCATCGCGGTCGCGTCTTCGGCGGTGGCATCGGCCGGGGTTTCGTCGGCGACGGCTTCGGCGACGGCTTCGGCGGTCGCTTCGCTCTTCACCGAACCGGTTGCGTCCGACTCGGCAGCTTCGGGAGCGGCGGCTTCTTCAGCGGCGGGCGCTTCGGCGGCAGCTTCTTCAACCGGAGCAGCTTCTTCGACCGCTTCGGGTTCGGGCGCCGGAGCGGCGGCAGCGGCTGCTGCGGCTTCTTCGGCGTCAGCCAGCTTCTGGGCCTTTTCTTCGGCGCGTTCCTTGGCCTTTTCGCCCGGGACTGCCTTGTTGGGGTTGTTGCGCGCGGCGCGTTCCTTGATGCCGGCGGCGTCGAGGAAGCGGGCAACGCGATCGCTCGGTTGGGCGCCGACGCTCAGCCAATGCGCGGCGCGTTCGCCGTCGAGCTTGACGCGCTCCGGATTGTCCTTGGCGAGCAGCGGGTTGTAGCTGCCGATACGCTCGATGAAGCGGCCATCGCGCGGGCTGCGCGAATCGGCGACGACGATCTTGTAATAGGGGCGCTTCTTGGAGCCGCCGCGCGACAGGCGAATGGAGGTAGCCATGATATTTTCCTTCAGAGTTTAACGTTCAAATTCAGGTGTAATTACTTCTTTTTATTCATCAAATTGGCGAGTTCGGGCGGGATCGACCCGCCTCCGCCGAGGCCGGGGAGGCCGCCGCCGCCCATACCGCCCATTCCGGGAATGCCGCCGCCCTTGCCGAACAGCGCGCCGAGGCCCTTGAGCCCGCCCATCTTGCGGATTTTCTTCATCGCGCTGGCCATTTCCTGGTGCATCTTCAGCACCTTGTTGACCTGCTGGACCGTGGTGCCCGACCCGTTGGCGATGCGGATCTTGCGCTTCGCGGTCAGGATTTCGGGCTTCGCGCGTTCCTTGGGGGTCATCGAGCCCATGATCGCGTCGAAGTGGATGAGCATCTTGTCGTCGGCGGCGCCCGCCGCCATCTGCGCCTGTGCCTTCTTGATGCCCGGGATCATGCCGGCGAGTGCACCGAGGCCGCCCATGCGGCGCATCTGGTTGAGCTGGGTGCGGAGATCGTTGAGGTCGAACTGGCCCTTGGCCATCTTCGCCGCCATCGCCTCGGCCTCTTCGGCCTGGATCGTTTCGGCGGCGCGCTCGACGAGGCTGACGACGTCGCCCATGCCGAGAATGCGGCCTGCGATGCGCGAGGGCTGGAAGAGTTCGAGCCCGTCGAGCTTTTCGCCGGTGCCCGCGAACTTGATCGGCTTGCCGGTGACCGCGCGCATCGAGAGCGCGGCACCGCCGCGCGCGTCACCGTCCATGCGGGTGAGCACGACGCCGGTGAGCGGCACCTGATCGGTGAAGCGCTGCGCGACCTGCACCGCGTCCTGCCCGGTCAGGCTGTCGACGACGAGCAGGGTTTCGGCGGGGTTCGCCGTGCGCGACACCGCCTGCATCTCATCCATCAGTTGCTGGTCGACGTGGAGACGGCCCGCGGTGTCGAGCATCAGCACGTCAAAGCCCTGCAGCTTTGCGGCCTGGAGCGCGCGCTGCGCGATCTCGACCGGCTGCTGGCCCGCCACGATCGGCAGGGTCGCGACGTCGATCTGCGTGCCGAGGACGGCAAGCTGTTCCTGCGCGGCGGGGCGGTTGACGTCGAGCGACGCCATCAGCACCTTCTTGCGCTCTTTTTCCTTGAGCCGCTTCGCGATCTTCGCGGTCGTCGTTGTTTTACCCGAACCCTGCAGGCCGACCATCATGATGACGGCGGGCGGGGTGACGGCGAGGTCGAGCTCGGCGGTTTCGGAACCGAGCATTTCGGTCAGCGCGTCGCTGACGATCTTGACCACCTGCTGCCCCGGGGTGACCGAGCGCAGGACATTCTGGCCGATCGCGAGTTCGGTGACCTGGTCGACGAAGCTGCGCACGACGGGCAGCGCGACGTCAGCCTCGAGCAGGGCGATTCGCACTTCGCGCATCGCGGCGCGCACGTCGGCCTCGGTCAGCGCGCCGCGGCCGCGGAGCTTCCCGAAAACATCGCTCAGCCGGTTTGACAGACTGTCGAACATGGCGCCTTCAAATCCCTTCTCGTCCACCGCAACGCAAAACACGCCGGTGAGCGAAACCTCGCCAACCAGCGGTATCCGTGGACAGTGTTTCCGTCGCGGATGTCGATATGCCCGAACGCAAGATGCGCGCGGACGCGGCGGCCTCTACACAAATATGCGGATCAAGGCAAGCCGGCGCGGGCAGCGGCCACTTAACGCAAATTTCACCGCTTCGCGCGCATGAGGCGGCGATGGTGGGGGAAATTCATATGGCAATGATCGCGGAGCGGCCCGACCGCAGCGAGGGAGCGAGGCGCGACATCGTGGCGGGCGGCATCATTGTCGCCGCCATCCTGCTGTTCGTCGGTACGGGCAGCACCGTGATGCAGGCGGTGGTGAACACGCTTGTCGGCCTCGGCGGCGGTCCCGACCGGGTGCTCGCCGCGACGCTGGTCCTGAACGTCGCGCTGATCCTGTTCGGCTGGCGCCGCTATGAAGACCTCAACCGCGAAATTCGCGAACGGACCGAAGCCGAGCAGCGCGCGCGCTACCTTGCCGACACCGATCCGCTGACCGGTTTTCTCAACCGGCGGGCGCTGCTCGCCGCCGGACAGCGGCAGATCGCGAAGGCCGTGGCCGAGAAACGCCAGGTCGCGCTGTTCCTGCTCGACCTCGACCATTTCAAGACCGTCAACGACATCCACGGTCATGTCGCCGGCGATCGCGTGCTGCAGGTCGCGGCCGAGCGCATTTCGGCGATCCTGCCGCCCAATGCGACCAAGGCACGGCTGGGCGGCGACGAATTCGTCGCGATGCTCGTTTTCGAACCCGCCGCGCGCGCCAACATCGACGCGCTCGCCGCCGAACTCGTCGCGGCGCTCGACAATATGATCGCCCACGACGGCCAGCATATCCGTATCAGCGCATCGCTCGGCGTTGCGCTGGCCGACGATGCGAGCGTGACGATGGAAACGATGGTTCGCCAGGCCGACATCGCCATGTATCACTGCAAGGGCGAAGGCCGGAACCGTCATATCTGGTTCGAAACCGGCATGGAAATGGCAGTGCAGGTCCGCAACCAGATCGAAACCGGCATCCGTGACGGCATGCCGCGCGGCGAATTCATTCCGCATTTCGAACCGCAGGTCGACATTGCCACCGGCCGCTTGCTGGGGTTCGAAATGCTGATGCGCTGGGAATCGCCCGAATACGGGATGATCCCGCCCGAACGCTTCATCCCGATTGCCGAGGAAAGCGGACTGATCGGCGAGCTGTCGCTGCAGGTGATCCGCGAGGCGATGGAGGTCGCCAAGCGCTGGGACCCGTCGATCATGCTCGCGGTCAACATCTCGCCGCAGCAGCTGAAAGATCCGTGGTTCAGCCAGAAGCTGACCAAACTGCTGGTCGAGGTCGGCTTCCCGGCAGCTCAGCTCGAGGTCGAGATCACCGAAAGCTCGCTGTTCGAAAACCTGCCGCTGGTTCGCTCGATCGTCACCAGCCTCAAGAATCAGGGCGTGTCACTCAGCCTCGACGATTTCGGCACCGGCTACAGCTCGCTGTCGCATCTGCGGGCCCTGCCCTTCGACCGGATCAAGATCGACCGCAGTTTCGTCGCCGCGATGCGCGGCAGCCCCGATGCACAGGCGATCGTCGTCGCGATCGTGCGGCTCGGCGAAAGCCTCGCCATGCCGATCACCGCCGAAGGCGTCGAGGACGAGGCAACCGCGATCGAACTGACGCGGCTGGGCTGTTCCAAAGGACAGGGCTGGTATTTCGGCCGCGCCGCATCAGCCGCCGAGACCGACCGCCTGCTCGCCGAACGCGACCTGCTGCGCGCGCAGGAGGAAGCCGGTAATCATGCTTCGATCGCCCTTCCCTTGAGTGCGAAGAGACCGCGCGGCCGCTTCTGGATGAACAGGATGATGAG
>NZ_DATMST010000069.1:0-1968 GCF_035565275.1 Sphingopyxis sp. | reverse complement strand
GCGCGACCGCTGCGCCCGTTGCCTCCGCCGCAGGCCCCTCGACCCCCACCCTGCCGCCGATGCCCGCCATCGACCGGTCCGTCTATGAATGCGTCACGACGATCGAAGCGCTCGACCGCTGGATCGCCGAAGCGCGCGCCGCGCATGTCGTCGGCGTCGACACCGAAACCGCGAGCCTCGACAGCGTCACCGGCCGCCTCGTCGGGGTCAGTATGGCGACCGCGCCGGGCCGCGCCTGCTACATCCCGCTCGGCCATGGCGGCACCGACATGTTCGCCGAAAAGCCCGAGCAGATCCCGATGGACGACGCGCTCGGCCGCCTTCACGCGCTCTTCGCCGACGAAGCTGTTCTGAAGGTCGGGCACAATCTGAAGTATGACATCGGCGTGCTCGCGCAACATGGCGTCACCATCGCACCCTATGACGATACGCTGGTGATGAGCTTCGCACTCGACGCCGGCAAGCATCAGCACGGCCTCGACGAGCTGGCAAAACTGCATCTCGATCACACGTGCCTGACCTTCAAGGAAATGTGCGGCACGGGCAAATCGCAGATCAGTTTCGCCGAGGTGCCGCTCGACCGCGCGACCCAATATGCCGCCGAGGACGCCGACGTCGCGCTCAGGCTGTGGAAGATGCTCAAGTTGCGTCTGCCGATCGAAGGCGGAACGCGCATTTACGAGATGGTCGACCGTCCGCTTGCCGCCATCGTCGAAGGGATGGAGCGCGCCGGCATCATGGTCGACCGCGAATATCTCGCGCGCCTGTCGGGTGAATTCGCAAACGAAATGCTGCGCATCGAGGGCGAGATTCACGGCCTCGCGGGCCAGCCGTTCGCAATCGGCAGCCCCAAGCAACTTGGCGAAATATTGTTCGACAAGCTCGGCCTGAAAGGCGGTCGCAAGGGCAAATCGGGCGACTGGTCGACCGACCAGAACGAACTCGAACGGCTCGAACGCGACGGCGTGCCGATCGCGCGCAAGATATTGGAATGGCGCCAGCTCGCGAAGCTGAAGTCAACCTATACCGACGCGCTGCAGCAACAGATCAACGCGACCACCGGCCGTGTCCACACGAGCTATAGCCTCGTCGGCGCGCAGACCGGACGGCTCTCGTCGACCGACCCGAACCTCCAGAATATCCCGATCCGGACCGAGACCGGCCGCCAGATCCGCGATGCCTTCATCGCCGCGCCCGGCCATGTGCTGATCGCCGCCGACTATAGCCAGATCGAACTCCGGCTCGCGGCGCACATGGCCGACGTCCCCGAGCTCAAGGAAGCATTCGCGCAGGGTCAGGACATCCACAGCGCGACCGCGATCGAATTGTTCGGCGAGGTCAATCGCGACACACGCGGCAAGGCGAAAACGGTCAATTTCTCGATCCTCTATGGTATTTCGCGCTGGGGCCTCGCGGGCCGTCTCGAGATCACTCCCGACGAGGCACAGGCGCTGATCGCGCGCTATTTCGAGCGTTTCCCGGGCATTTCGGACTATATTACCGACACACTCGATCGCGCGCGCGCGACGGGCTATACCGAAACGCTGTTCGGCCGGAAAACCTGGTTCCCGCGCATCAAGGCGGCGAGCCAGAACGAGCGGCAGGGAAGCGAGCGCGCGGCGATCAACGCGCCGATCCAGGGCACGAGCGCCGACCTGATCAAGCGCGCGATGGCACGGATGCCAACGGCGCTCGCGGACGCGGGCTTGTCTGATGTGAAGATGCTGCTGCAGGTCCACGACGAACTGGTGTTCGAAGCGCCCGCGGACAAGGCCGAGGCCGCAGGCACGGTCATCCGCGCGGTGATGTCGGATGCCGCCGAACCGGTACTCAAGCTGTCGGTCCCGCTGGAGGTCGAGATCGGCATCGGCAAGAGCTGGGGCGAAGCGCATTGATTACGGCCTTGCTGTGGATCGCGGCGTTCGCGGCCGAACCGGTCGCGGCGCCCGCCGAGGCGGCCGGCGTCGC
>NZ_DATMST010000068.1:0-1831 GCF_035565275.1 Sphingopyxis sp. | reverse complement strand
CGGCGACATCGCCGACGCGAGCGGCGCCGCGCACAAGGCCCGCGGACGGCTGTCCGCGGCCGAGGATCGCGAACGGCTGCTCGCGGTGCTCGGCGATCCGCATATCGGCAGTTTCGGCGTGGTCGCCATCGCGATGCAGCTGGTCGCCAAGCTGGTGCTGCTCCACGCATTGATCGAGCGTGAGGCCTTCGTCGTGATCGCGCTCATTCCCTTTGCTGCGCGGATCGGCCCCCTGGTCTGGTCGCGCGCGCTGCCCGACCTGCACGCGGGGCTGGGATCGCAGTTCCGCAACGCGGTGCGGCCGGTCGATTTCGCGATCTGGAGCATCCTGCTGCTTATGGCGACGTGGGTATCGCCCTCGCTGCTTGCCGCGCCGCTCGTCTTCCTCTTCTGGGGCTGGTGGCTGCTCCGCAAGATCGGCGGAATCTCCGGTGACGGGCATGGCGCCGGGATCGAGATCGGCGAAAGCTTGCTGCTCGCCGCTGCGCTGCTGCTGATGCACGCCGCATGACCGAAAGCTGGACATGGCACGGCGGCGGGCTTGAAGCCGCGAAGCGTCATTTCGGCGCAAGCGAGGGCGATTGGCTCGATCTGTCGACGGGGATCAATCCACACGGCTGGCCGGGCGCTGCCGACATGGCGTTCGACTGGCAACGATTGCCCGATACCGGGGCGCTGGCGCGGCTCGAAGCCATCGCCGCCCGTTATTTCGGTGTCGACGCGCACCATGTCTGTGCGGTGCCGGGCACCGAAATCGGTCTGCGCCTCGTCGGGACGCTCGTTGGCGGTCCCGCGCACCATATCGTCCCCGGCTATCGCACCCATGGCGCGATGATCGCGGGCAGTATCGCAATCGACTGGCCTGCCGCGCAAAACGCGACCGGCAATCTGATCCTCGCCAACCCCAATAATCCCGATGGCCGCGCGGTCGATGCCGACGCCATGCGCGATTTGCTCGCGCGCCGCGCAGGCTGGCTGCTCGTCGACGAGGCCTTTGCCGATGGCACCCCGGCGCTCGGCATCGCAGCTTCGGTAGCGGATGCGCGAAGGCTGATTGTCTTTCGCTCGTTCGGCAAATTCTTCGGGCTCGCCGGGGTGCGGCTCGGTTTCGTGATCGCGCCGCGAGCCGTCGTCGCCGCGCTGCGCGAGCGGCTGGGCGCGTGGCCGCTGTCGGCGGCAGCGATCGCGATCGGCATCGCCGCCTATGCCGACGCCGAATGGATCGCGGCGACGCGGCAACGCCTCCCCCAAGCAGCAAAGGCGCTCGACACGATGCTCGTGCGCCAAGGTTACCGTCCGACGGGCGAATGCCCGCTATTCCGGCTGATCGAGACCGAGGACGCTGATGCGCTGTTCGAACGGCTGGCACGGCAGGCGATCCTGACCCGCCCTTTCGCCGACAATCCGCGATGGCTTCGCATCGGCCTCCCCGCCGACGCAGATGCGCTCGCACGGCTCGAAGCGGCGCTTGGCGATGGCTGACCCGGTCGCGCTTACGGCGCTCGCGCTCGACGCCGCATTTGGCTGGCCGCGGGCGCTCTACTGCCGCATCGGTCATCCGGTCGGACTGTTCGCGCGCATCATCGCCGCCTGCGAAGCGCGGTGGAACCGGAGCGAGCATGGTTTCGCGGTGCGGCGCATGCTCGGCATCGTGACGCTTGTCCTGTTGGTGCTCGCCGCTGGCGGCGTCGGCTGGGCTGTCCAGCGTGTGCTGCTCGCCGCCTTCGGCGCATGGAGCTGGATCGGCATCGCGATCCTCGCCTGGCCCGCGCTCGCGCAGCGCAGCCTGTTCGATCATGTCCGCGCGGTCGGCGAGCGGATCGATGCCGGC
>NZ_DATMST010000067.1:0-9217 GCF_035565275.1 Sphingopyxis sp. | reverse complement strand
GACCTCGCCCGGCTGCGTCGCGGCGCGTCCGGCGGCGTTCGGTGCGGCGTCGCCCGCGATCTACGCCGCGCTCGACCAGCTCGACGGCATCAGCGACAAGGGCAGCATCAACGATCGCTACAAGCAGACGGACACCAACTGGGCGCTGTTCACGCACAATATCTTCCACATCACCGACAAGCTCGATCTGACGCTGGGCGTGCGTTACACCCACGACAAGAAGAAATTCTCGGCGGCGTTCACCAACGACAATCAGGCGTGCGTCAACGTCCAGAACCTCGTCGGCGGTTTCCTGACCAACCCTGCGCTCGCGGCGGTGTCGGGCGGCCTCGTCGGCCTTGCGTGTCAGGGCAATTCGACCGCCGAACTCAACGGCGTGTCGATCAACGACAGCCGCAGCGAGGATGAATGGACCGGTACGGCGATCCTGTCGTACAAGCCGGTCGACGACCTGATGGTCTATGCCAGCTTCGCTCGCGGCTACAAGGCGGGCGGTTTCAACCTCGACCGCTCGGCGCTGAAGAACCCGATTCAATATACGATGGTGGGTGGGGTGCTCACGCCGACCACTACCTTTGCGGCGCTCGGCGGGGCGCAGGCACTGGTGAGCAACCTGCAATTCGATCCCGAACTGGTGAACAGCTATGAAATCGGGGCGAAATATTCGACGGGTCCGTTTGGCCTCGGGATCACCTTGTTCCGGTCGGATTTCAAAAACTTCCAGCTCAACACCTTCAACGGTAGTGTGTTCCTCGTCCAGACGGTCAATGGATGCTCGTCGGACCTGAACGGCGGAGATCGCGACCAGAACAAATTCCCCGGCACGCCCAACTATATCGCCCCCACGCCGACGAATCCTGCGCCGGCGAACACCACCGGCGTCTGCCCGTCGGGCGATGTCGGCTATGGCGTTCGGACCGAAGGCTTCGAGCTCGAGGCTTCGCTGGTTCCGGCGCGCAACTTCCGCATGACCGCGGGTCTGACCTATGCCAACACCAAATACCGCAACAATCTGGTTGGCAACAAGTCGGGCGCGCCGCTTGACCAAGCGCTTCGCCTGCTGCCCGGCAACAATCTGTCGAACGCGCCTGAACTCGTCGCGACCGGCAGCGTGACCTGGACGCCTGACATCGGGAGCAGCGGGCTGACCGGCCTCGTCTATCTCGATGGCCGTATGACCAGCGACTACAACACCGGGTCGGACCTGTTCCCGCAGAAGGAACAGGACGGCTATGCCATCGTGAATGCGCGTGTCGGTGTCCGTGGTCCCGACGAGAAGTGGGGGATCGAACTTTGGGCGCAGAACCTGTTCAACAAGCAATATTCGCAGGTCGCCTTCAACTCGCCGTTCCAGGAAGGCGGCGTCAGCGGGGCCTTTGCCGACCCGCAATATCCGGGCGGGCGCCAGATCTTCTCGCAGTTCCTCGCCGAACCGAGGACCTATGGCGTGACGCTGCGCGGCAAGTTCTAAGCCGCATATAGTCCGGCGGGACGCAAATCCCGCAAGACAGGCCGCCCGCTCACCCAGGTGAGCGGGCGGTTTCTTTTTCTGGAACCTTTCCCGCGCCATGGCATAGGGTCCGGATCATGTTTGCGATCGACTCCCTGCTCGTCAAAATCGCGCTGATCGGCGTAATCGGCATCGGGGCGCAATGGATCGCCTGGCGTACGGGCAAGCCGGCGATCGCGCTCATGCTCGTCGCGGGGATCATAGCTGGGCCGGTGCTGGGGCTGATCGACCCCGAACGCGATTTCGGCGCGCTGCGCGAACCGATCATCAAGCTCGCGGTTGCGGTGATCCTGTTCGAAGGCGGGTTGAGCCTGAAATTCCGCGAATTGCGCCATGCGGGGGTCGCGGTCTTCATGCTGGTGTTCATCGGGGTGCCGGTGGGCTGGGTGCTGGGAACCGCCGCGGCCTATTATGGCGCGGGTCTGCCCTTCGAACTCGCCGCGCTGTTCGGCGGGGTGATGGTCGTCACCGGACCCACCGTCATCATGCCGCTGCTCCGCACGCTGAACATCACGCCGCGCGTCAAGCATATCCTGAAATGGGAAGCGATCGTGAACGACCCGATCGGCGCGCTGCTCGCGGTCGGCATCTATGCCTATATCATTCACGGCGGGGCGCAGGCGAACACCGGCTCGATCGTCATCGATGTCGTTGCCGCGAGCATGCTCGCGGTCCTTGTCGGCGGTGCGACCGGTTTCGCCCTGACCTGGGCCTTCCCGCGCGGCTGGGTGCCCGAATATCTGAAGGCGCCGGTGCTGCTCGCCACGGTGATCGCGGTTTTCGTCCTTTCCGACGTCATCATGCACGAAACGGGCCTGATCACCGTGACGGTGATGGGGGTCGTGATGGCAAACCGCGAGACCGATTCGAGCCGGACCCTGATGCGGTTCAAGGAGGATCTGACCGTCCTCCTCGTGTCGGGCGTGTTCATCATCCTTTCGGCGACCCTCGACTGGGAGGTGGTGCAGAATTTCCAGTTCCGCTTCTTTTTCTTCCTCCTCCTGCTGCTGTTCGTCGTGCGGCCGCTGACGATCATGACGGCGCTGCTCTTTACGCGGATTCCCTTCAGGGAACGGCTGTTCATCGCGTGGATCGCGCCGCGCGGCATCGTCGCTGTCGCGGTGACCGGCCTCTTCGCGCTGCGTCTGTCGGACTATGACGTTCCCGGCGCCGAAGCGCTGGTGCCGCTGGGGTTCGGGGTCGTCATCGCGACGATCTTCGCGCATGGCTTCACCGCGGCGCGCTTCGCCCGGTGGCTGGGGCTCGACCGCGGCAAGGGGAATGGCGTGCTCCTCGTCGGCGCGAACAGCTGGACGATCGCCTTCGCCGAATTCGTCAAGGAACAGGGCAGCGACGTGCTGATCGCCGACGAAAGCAAATTCGCGCTGCGCCGCGCGCGCCGGGCCGACCTTCCCGTCTATCAGGGCGACATACTGGACGAGGCGCATGACGACGAACTCGACATGGGCCAGTATCAGCAACTGATCGCGGCGACCGATAACGACAGCTATAATGCGCTGGTGTGCAGCGAGCTGGCGCCCGAGATCGGCCACGCGCGGGTCAGCCGGATGCTCGCGACCGCGCAGACCGGGACGAAGCGCCGCGGTCGGGTGCTGACGCTGTCGGGAACCCCGATCGAGGAGCAACTCGACCGGCTGCAGGCCGGCTGGAGTTTCGGGCGCACCCGGATCACCGAGAAATTCACCTATGCCGAATTCGTGGCGCGGATGAAGGCGTCGGGCGGCGACAGTCTGGCGGTCGCGCGCGCCAACGGCGAGCTCGCGGTCTTTTCGATGCAGCACCGTCCGCCGGTCGAACCCGGCGACACGATCTGGACCTTTGTTCCGCCCGACCCGGTGGCGAGGCCTGCAAAGGCTGCGGAGCCCGCCGAGGGCGTCTAGCGCGCGCGCGCGGCCTGGTGCGCGATATCGGTCATCAGCTTGCGGAACAGCACCGCGCCCGCGGTGCCCGACGATTTGAGCGCGCGTTCGCAGTCGAGGAGGCGGCTCATCAGGCGTGCGACGCGCACCGAATCCCACATGTGCAGCTGCGCGGTCACCGCGTCGCGTTCCTTCCAGAACACACCGCTGGTGCGCGCCGACACCACCGTGGCCGGATGCGCGCCGGCATCGACCTCGGCGCGGAGCCGTGCGAGTTGCATCGCCCGAATGCCCAGCGCGCGGATGATGCGGATTTCGGCAACCCCGACCGCCGCAGATTTTGCGAGCATCGCGGGCATCTCGCGCACCTTGCCGCCGAGCGCGACATTGATGCACTCGCTGACGTCTTCCTCGTGCGTCGCGGCGCCGAGCGCGGCGATGTCGGCGGCGGTCACCTGCCGCTGCCGGTCGGGGCCGGCGTCCAGATACAGCGCGATCTTCTCGATCTCGCGCCGCATCAGCGCCTGATCGCCCGAGACGAGATCGACGAGCAGCTGGGCTTCGGCGTTGGCGAGCCGCAGACCCTGCTCTTCGGCGGCTGCCATCGCGATTCCGACGAGTGCGCGGCGATCGGGCTGATAACAGATCGCGGCGACGGCATGGGAAGAACCCTCGACCAACTTGACCAGCTTCGACTTGGCGGTGACCGACGCGCCGGTCGCGATCACCGGATTGATTGCGGTTTCGGCGGCGAGCAGCGCCTCGACCGCTGCAAGGCCATCGTCGCCGCTGCCGGCAAGTTCGACCTTGATCACACGCGCAGACGAAAAGAGCGACATCGACACGGCTTCGGCGGCGAGCAGCGAGGGGTCTTGCGACAATTGCGTGCCTGTCAGGTCAAGCCGTTCGGCATCCTTGCCCGCGAGACCGATCAGATGCGCGGCGACGGCTTCCATCGTCGCTTCGTCGGGGCCGGTGAGGAGTGTAAAACGAACCGCGGGGTCGAGGCGCGTCTGGCGTTCGAGTTCGTTCGGTTTGACCGTCTTCATTGCCCGGGGGGCGCGGGAACCACCGCCGGCTGCCCGCCGCCGCGGTTCGCGAAGACCGCAAGCCGCGCGACGATCTGGTCGGCGACCGCCGAAGACAGCCGTTCGAGCGCCGAACTTTCGGCAGCAATCGTCGCATATTCGCTGCCGACGACGTCGATACCCGCGTCCGAAAAGGCCGTGGCGTCGAGCATCACTTCGCCGGTCGCGGCATCGACGAGCTGGTAGCGCGCGCGCAGGGTGCGGCGTTCGCGCGTAACGGCATCGTCGGCGCGGACGCCGAAGCCGGTGATCGAATCTTCGAGCCGTACGTCGAGCCGCAGCCGTTTGCCCGCGCCTTCTCCGCCCTGCGTCGCTTGCAGCCGGTCACGAAGCGCGTTGCGGACGAGCCAGCCCGAATGGCCCTCGATCGCCGCGACATCGATATCGGCGAGCACCTGTGCCACCGCCCCCTTGCTGCCATTTGCGTACAGGGGACGCAGGCCGCAGCCGCCGAGCATCAGCGAAGCGGCGACGAGCGAGGAGGTAAGAAGAACGCGCATATCAGGGAACGATATTCACCAAACGGTCGGGGACCACAATCACCTTCTTTGGCGCGCCGCCGCCGAGCAGTTCGACGATCCGCGGACGTGCGAGCGCGGCGGCTTCCACCGCTTCCTTGTCGAGGCCTTTGGCGAGCGTCATCGTATCACGCAGCTTACCGGCCATCTGGATCGCGATTGTCACCTCGTCGTCGACGAGCAGTGCCGGATCGGCGGTCGGCCACGCCGCGTCGGCGATCATCGCTGTCGTGCGCTGACTTTCGGGAAGCGCGGCCCACGCCTCTTCGGCGAGGTGCGGCAGCATCGGCGCGACAAGCAGGATCAGCGTGCGGCACGCCTCGGCGCGGGTGGCCGAGGGCTTCGCCTTTTCAATCTCGTTCGCGAGCGCGTGGATCTTGGCGACCGCCTTGTTGAAGCCCAGCGCCTCGATATCGATCGCGACGCCGGCGATCGTCTGGTGCAGCTTGCGCGCGAGGCCTTTGTCCTCGCTGCCGTCACCCATATTTTCGGTATCTCCGAAAATCCGCCACAGCCGCTGGACGAAACGCCATGCGCCCTCGATGCCAGCCTCGCTCCACGGCAGGTCGCGCTCGGGCGGGCTGTCGGACAGCATGAACCAGCGCACTGAATCCGCGCCATATTGATCGAGGATGGCGTCGGGATCGACGACATTCTTCTTCGACTTCGACATCTTGATCACGCGGCCGACATCGACCGGCGCGCCGTCGGATTCGAGCGTCGCGCCATCGGCGGTGCGGCTGATCTCGTCGGGCGTGAAGAAGAGCGGCGGCAGACCCTCGCCCTGCGAGCGGCTGTAGGTTTCGTGCGTCACCATCCCCTGCGTGAACAGGCTGGCGAAGGGCTCGGCGATGTCGATCATCCCCATCTTCTTGAGCGCCCGCGTCCAGAAGCGTGCGTAGAGCAGGTGGAGGATCGCATGCTCGATGCCGCCGATATACTGGTCGACGGGCAGCCAGCGGCGGATGACTTCAGGATCGAAGGGCTTGTCCGAGGGCGAACTGGCGAAGCGCAGGAAATACCAGGACGAATCGACAAAGGTATCGAGCGTGTCGGTCTCGCGCAGCGCTTTGCCGCCGCAGTTCGGGCACGCGACATGCTTCCACGTCGGGTGGCGGTCGAGCGGATTGCCGGGGACCTTGAAATCGACATCTTCGGGCAGCACGACGGGGAGCTGGCTCTTCGGAACCGGCACCGTGCCGCATGCATCGCAGTGGATGAACGGGATCGGCGTGCCCCAGTAACGCTGGCGCGAAACGCCCCAGTCGCGCAGGCGCCATACAGTCGTGCCCTTGCCCCAGCCCTCATGCTCCGACCGCGCGATGACGGCGGCTTTCGCCTCGTCGATGGTCATTCCGTCGAGGAAGTGGCTGTTCACCAGCTTGCCGGGACCGGTGTAAGCCTCGGTGCCGGTGAAATGCTGCGCGGTCTCGTCGCCATCGGCGATCACGCGGTGAACCTGCAGCCCGTATTTATGCGCGAAATCAAGGTCGCGCTGATCGTGCGCCGGGCAGCCGAATATCGCGCCGGTGCCATAGTCCATCAGCACATAGTTTACGACCCACACGGGCAGGTGCCAGTTCGGGTCGAGCGGGTGTTCGACCGCGATACCGGTGTCGAAGCCCATCTTCTCGGCGGTATCGATCTGTTCGGCGGCGGTGCCCTGACGGCGGCATTCCTCGATGAAAGTGGCCAGCTCGGGCGAATCCTTCGCGAGTTTCTCGGCGAGCGGATGGTCGGGCGAAATCGCCGCGAAACTTGCGCCATAGAGCGTGTCGGGGCGCGTCGTGAAGACGTCGAAGCCGGTCGCGCCGCCCGCCAGTTTAAAGCTGAATTCAAGGCCTTGCGACTTGCCGATCCAGTTTTCCTGCATCAGCCGTACCTTGTCGGGCCAGCTTTCAAGGCTGCCCAATCCTTCGAGCAACTCTTCGGCGAAATCGGTGATCTTCAGAAACCACTGTGACAGCTTTTTCTTTTCGACGAGCGCGCCCGAACGCCAGCCGCGACCGTCGATCACCTGCTCGTTCGCGAGCACGGTCATATCGACGGGGTCCCAGTTGACGTAGCTGTGCTTGCGCGTGACCAGCCCGGCGGCGAACAGGTCGAGGAACAGTGCCTGCTCCTGCCCGTAATAATCGGGCTCGCATGTCGCGAGTTCGCGGCTCCAGTCGATCGCGAGGCCGAGCCGTCTGAGCTGCTTGCGCATCGCGGCGATATTGTCGCGCGTCCAGCCGCCGGGGTGGACGCCCTTTTCCATCGCGGCGTTTTCGGCGGGCATGCCGAACGCATCCCAGCCCATCGGGTGGAGCACATCGTGCCCGGTCATTGCCTTGAAGCGCGCGAGCACGTCGCCCATCGCATAGTTGCGGACATGCCCCATGTGGATGCGCCCCGACGGATAGGGGAACATCTCGAGGATATAGGCCTTGGGCCGATCGCCTTCGTTGGCGCCGCCCGTTTCATTGGTCGCAAAGCTGTTCGCGGCGTCCCATGCGGCCTGCCAGCGGGCATCGGCGGCGAGGGCGCCAAAGCGCGTTTCGCGGGTCATTGTCTGCTTACCCCGTTAGTCTGTCTGGGCGCGTGTCCGCGCCGCCGGATTAGTTCCTGATGGCCGAGCGGCGCAGGTCGCGGGCGCGGGTAAGGATGATTTCCTCAAGCTTCTGCACCGTCGCCGCCTGCACCGGCGCATCGACCCAGGTGCCGCCCTGCGCGACCTGGCGCGATGCCGCGATGCGGAGCGCGTCGGCGCGCAGATCCTGGTCGAGGATCGACACCGTCACCTTCATCCGCTCGTTGGCATTGCCGGGATTCGCGTACCAGTCCGTGATGACCACGCCGCCCGACGAATCGGCCTGCAGCAGTGGCATGAACGACAGCGCGTCGAGCGAGGCGCGCCACAGATAGCTGTTCACGCCGATCGTGGTCACCTGGCTGGCCGCCAGATCGGCGCGCGGCCGTTCCTTGCCGGCACAGGCCGAAAGGCCGAGCGCCGCGAGCCCGAGCAGCGCGAACGCAGCGGGGCGGCGAGCGAGCTTGGCAGGGACGGAAAGCTGGAACATGTCGAAAACACCTTATCTCTGAGCGCCGCCGGGCGGAAAACCGGGCCGCGCATAACGGAATTTCCAGCGTCTCTATCGCCCTTGCCGCCGTCCGGCAAGCACGGCAATTCCGGCTTTGCGTCGGTTCAGATTCTGGTCAGACTGGATCGCGACTGTGGTGATCGCGCAACAATTTCGGTGAAAAGCGTTTTGGGTAAGATAAATCGGCGGGATTCGCTGGCAATATCGCCGCAGGAGTCCTATCTGACGAGTCGATTGGGGTTGGAGTCGCAAAGCAATGGCGCGGACATCGCGACATTTTTGGAAAGCTGGTCTCACTGCTTTGGCGGTGGTTTCGCTTGCGTTGCCGCCGGCGCTGGCAGCGATGTCGCGCGCCGACCGCATCCGCGATACCTCGCTTTCCGAAGCATTGCTCGGCCAATTCACGCCTGCATCGGGCGACCCGCGCCTGATCGCACGCTATGCGAAAATGTCCGCCGAACAGCGCGGCAGCTTCACTTTCACACCCGCGATGACCGACGAGAGCCGCAAGCAGCGCGCGATCACCGTCGTGATTCGCGCCCGCGATGACGCTTCGAGCGCGGCGCGGACCTCGGCGATCGCCGCGGGGCGCACCGCGCCGATCGCGATCGCGCCGGTCAAATATAATCTGGGCGCGTCGGTCGGATTTGAAAAATTCGTTACGCCGTCGCTGCCACGCGGCACCGATCTCAGGAACCTGCCCGTCGCCCGTGCGCCCGAACAGGATGAAAAGAAGTCGCGCTTCGCGACGCGCATGATCAACCGGTCGAGCGACCCGAGTGGCGCAACCGACCGCGTGACCGCGCCGGGCGAAGCCTCCGCCGTCGACGTCGTCAGTAGCTATCGCCTGACCAAGAATATCGATGTCACCGCAGGCGTCCGGTACAAGAGCGACGATCGTGTCGAACCGCTGACCGATTCGCGGCGCGACAGCCAGGCGGTCTATGTCGGGACGGCCCTCCGTTTCTGACGCGTCCGGCATTTCGCCGCTTTTTCATCCCGCTTTTCGGTCCACGCATCGATCGCCGCCCAGCCGGGGCTGATCCCGCTTGCGCGGTTCAGGCTTCGCGCGCGGGCGGCCGTCATCCCGCCGAGCGCAATCGCCTGCGTTCCCGACAATCGCGCCAGCCGCAACCACGCC
>NZ_DATMST010000066.1:0-23767 GCF_035565275.1 Sphingopyxis sp. | reverse complement strand
AGTGCCCACAATCTGCTGGTGGCGGCAGTGGCGAGCGAAGATGCGAGCGGGACTGCGAACAGGCAGGCGGCCGCCATCAGGGCGGCGACACGGCGCGGCTTGAAGGTCATGAAATCGGGCCTTCCGTCAGCGGAAAAAGAGAGGCCGGCGGAGCAGGGACGCTCCGCCGGCCGGGGACAGGTTTTAGAACTTCATGCGGACACCGGCGAAATAGCGCCGGCCGAGCGTGTCGTAGAGCGACACGTCGACATTGGCGTCGCCGACGAAGGTGGTGCCGAGGATCGGCGGCATCTTGTCGAGCAGATTGTCGACGCCGGCGAAGAAGGTGAAGTTGTCGTTGATCTCGAACGTGCTGGTCAGGTCGAAATACCAGGTGGCCGGGGCCGTCTTGATATTGGTCGTGGTGACCGTCGGGAACACCTTGAGACCGCCGATCATCCGGGCCTGTCCGCGGATGCTGACCGGGCCGCTGCTATAGGCCGCGCCGAGGTTCAACTTGAAGTCCGGGATGATGAAACCGCCCGTGCCGGTCGAGCAGCCCGCACCGTAGAAGCCGGCGCAATCCTGCGGCGCGACGGTACTGAGCACCTGCGTCGAGCGTTCGAACAGCCAGCTTGCAACCCCCGTCAGGCGCAGCGTCGCATCATCGCCGAGCGCGGCGGGAAGCGGCAGGGTATAATCGCCCTGGACGTCGAGCCCGCGGACCTTGAGCGCGCCGATATTATTCTGGTTGGTGCGGACATAATCGATCTGGCCACTGGACAGGCGGAAGACTGACAGACAGGTCGGGCTGGTGGCGTTCAGGCCAGTGTAGCAGTCGTTCAGCGTCTGCTGCGCGTTGATCGTCGTGATCGCTCCCTTCACCTCGACGTTGAAATAGTCGACCGTGATGTTGAGGCGCGGAATGAACGGCGGCGAGATCACGGCACCGATCGTGTAGGTCTTGGATTTTTCTTCCACCAGATTGGGGTTGCCGCCCGTTTCCTGCGTCAGCCCGAGCGTCGCCTGGGTAAAGTTGGCGATGTCGCCCGATGGGACGCCCTGCGCGACGCAGAAGTCGCGCAGTTGCTGACTGCGCGGATCGGCGCTGGTCAGGTTCGGGCGCGCGCACGGATCGGTGCCGCCGGTGAAGCCCTGACCCACCGCCGAATAGAGTTCGTTGATATTCGGCGCACGGATCGCGCTGTTATACGCGCCGCGGATCCGGACCCAGCTGACCGGCGCCCATTCGCCGCCCGCCTTCCAGGTGAAGACGCCGCCGACGGTCGAATAGTCCGAATAGCGCGCCGCACCCTCGATCGCGAGCGTTTCGAAGAAGGGTGTGTCCGACAGGATCGGAATACGGATTTCGCCGAAGATTTCCTTGACGTCGAACGAGCCCGACAGGGCGTTGCTCGACGCGGCGCCATATTCCTTGTTGAGGTCCATCGCGCTCGGCGTCGACTGGTAGCTGTCCTTGCGATATTCAACGCCGACCGCCACCGCCAGCGGGCCTGCCGGCAGATCGAACAGCGTGCCGCTCAGCGAGGCGCCGGCGACCTGGCGTTCGAAGATGTCGTTGGCGGTGCGCGACGGGGTCAGGTAGGCGCCCGCTTCGGGGGTGATCGATCCCAGTCCGAAGATCGATACGGGAACGCAGCCCGGGACGCCCGACCGGCAGACGACGTCGCCTGCGCCGTTAACGACCGAATCGAGGCCGAGGCTGAGACGCGTCTGGTTGATCACGCCTTCCGACCGCGTATCAGTGCGGTTGCGCAGATACTGGTAGAAGACGTCCCAGCGCCAGTTCTGCTTGCCGATGTCGAGATTGCCGCGCAGGCCGGTGGTGATTGCGTAGGATTGCCGTTCGAAGAAACTGTCGCGCGTCCCGAGTTCATCGGCGCGGCGTCCGCCCCCGACGACAGCTGCGGTGCCATCGCCATCGGGATCGAAGAGCGCGGCGTTGTTGACGAAGAAGTCGCGTACCGCCGGCGACAGGCTGGCGCTCGTCGCATAGTTCGGCACGAGCAGCGTCGACGATGCCGCACCGGGCGTCACCGGCGTGAAGCTGTCGGGCGCCAGTTTCGAATTATTCTTCGCGTTGACGAAGAAGGCTTCGGCGTAAGCGGTAATATTATCGGTGATGTCGTAATGCGCGAGCGCCGAGAAATTGATGCGTTCGAGCGGACGCTGGAGCAGGTTGAACGGCGCGTAATTATAGGTGTCTTCGGGCTGGCAATAGGGCATCGGCGTGCCGCCCTCGCCGAAACGGATGCCGGTAATCGCGGTGCAGGGGCCGCTCGGAACCATGTTGACCCCCACGAGGGCGTCGCGCTGCGCCTGGCTCAGCGGCACGCGCGTGCCGGGGATGTTGCCCGAACCCGAATAGACGAGCGCGCCATTGATTTCGGCCAGCGGCAATTTGCCGAACGGGCGGTCGGCCTGCGTGATCGGATCCTGTTTCGCCCAGGCGCCCGAGATGGCGACATTGCCGCGCCCGCCACCCAGATCGGCGCCGAAGGTAATGTCGATCTTTTTCGACGCGGCGTCGCCGCGGTCCGAAATGCCGGCCTGCGCCGACATCTGCAGCCCTTCGAAACTGTCGTCGAGGATGAAGTTGACCGCACCCGCAATCGCGTCCGAACCATAGACCGCCGACGCGCCGCCGGTGATCACCTCGACGCGCTTGATCAGCGCGTCGGGGATGCTGGTCAGATCGACCGAACCGTTCGAGTTGGCGGGGATGAAGCGGCGCCCATTGACGAGCGTCAGCGTTCGCGTCTCGCCGAGGCCGCGCAAATTGGCGGTCAGCACGCCTGCACCGCCGCCGTTGTTCACGGTCGAGGTATTACCCGACGCGAGTTGCGGAAACTCGTTCATCGTCTTTTCAAGCGTAAGGTTGCCCGATAGCTGGACGTCTTCCTGCCCAACGATCGTGATCGGGCTCGGCGCGGTCAGGTCGGTGCGCTGGAGGCGCGATCCGGTGACGACGATGTCGGTTGGTTGCGCGGCGGTTGTGTCGGTCGCCACGTCCTGCGCTGCGGCGGCGGCGGGCAGCAGTGCGGCCGACAGAAGGCTGGTGGCGAGCAGCGAACGGCGGAAACGGTCCTGCGGACGGATGTATCGATTGTAAGACATACTGGACTCCCTGTTATTCGGCCTTTGGCCTGTCGTTGGTTTCGATGGCGGCGCTTGCGGGCGCCGTCGTTCCTCCTGCATGCTTCTCCCCGGTGTCGTTCAGACCGATCTTTTGAGCCGGGACCGACGCGCTGTTTTGCGCGGTGTCCCGTCGGGCTGGACGACGAAGATGACGGAGCTTGGGGCGCCTGCATCAGGCGCGCGATCGCGCGGCCGGGATGTCGCACGGAAGCCAGTTGCTTCGACATGCGTGAGGCGATGATGACGGGAGCGAGGGCCTGTCTGCGGTCGCGCGCGCCGGGTCGTCCGCGAAAGCGCGGTTTCAGCGAACGTCGCAAAATCCGGGCTATAAAGCATCCGGGACCCCTTTTTGCTATTACTGTATACGAAATACGATATACTCAATCTTCGGAGAGTCAATGGCACAAGTTTTCGGGGAGGCTCGCTTGACCGCAACAAACTGTCTTCAAACCGCTTTTGCGGGCATGTTTCTGATGATTTCGGCGCTTTTCGCCCCTGTCGCGACTCGGGCGGAGACGCCTGGCCGGATCGCGATCACCGGCGTGACGGTGATCGACGGCACAGGTGCAGCGCCCAGGAAGGATATGACCGTGCTTGTCGAGGGCGGACGGATCGCTGCGGTCGGGTCGGGCACAGCGGCTGTGCCGGGCGCACAGGTCGTCGACGGGCGCGGACGCTATCTGCTACCCGGTTTCATCGACAGCAATGTCCATGTCTCGGTCTATGGCCAGCCCGCGCGCCGCGACACCTCGCTCAAATATGCCGATCGCGGCGAAGAACTCGCGCTCGAATTCGCGCAACGCGCGCTGACCTATGGCGTGACGACGATGCGTGACAGCTATGGCGTGCTGCCCCCGATCCTGAAGGTGCGCGACCGGATCGACCGCGGCGAGGTCGTCGGTTCGCGGCTCAAGGCGGCGGGCAACATCCTCGGCTGGGGCGGCCCCTTCTCGCTGACCTTCTCGCTCACCAAGGATTCGGAGCTGTCGCTGTTCCAGGAACAATGGAACGACTTGCTCGCGCAGGACATGGGCGAAGAGATCATGGATATGACGCCCGGGGAGCTGCGCGTGGCGATGAACCGCTATCTCGACAAGGGGGTCGACTTCATCAAATATGGCGGCACCAGCCATTTCCTTCGCCCCGCGCTGATCGGCTTTTCGCCGCGCCAGCAGGCGGTGATCGTCGAGGAAGCGCACAAGCGCGGCAAGCCCGTCGAAACGCATGCCACCAGTTCGGAAGGGCTGACGCTCGCGGTCGAGGCAGGGATCGACCTGATCCAGCATCCCGAACTGACGAGCCGCGATCTGCCCGACGAACTGATCGCGCTGATTGTGAAGAAGGATGTGCTGTGCGGGATCCGGTCGAATTACATCACCGGCGATTACCGCAAAAAGCATCTCGCCAGGCGCGCCGAAATGGAAGCGAAGATCGCGAAAATGCCGCCGGCGACGACGAGCGCCGAGCGCTGGCGGCGGCTTGAGGCGATGGACGACAATCAGGACGTACAGCGCCGCAATGCCGAGCGGCTGATCAAGGCGGGGTGCCGCGTCACGCCGGCGACCGACAGTTTCTATGGTGACGCCCCCGAATTCCGCCGCGTGCCCAAGGGCGATGAGGCCGAACCGGGCATCGGGACAATCCGTGCGATAGAGGGGCTCGTCGAACTGGGGATGACACCGATGCAGGCGATCGTCGCGGGAACGAAGCACGGCGCCGCCGCGGCACGCATGAGCGCCGACCTCGGCACGATCGAGCCCGGCAAGATCGCCGATCTCGTCCTGCTGTCGGCCGACCCGCTTGCCGATATCCGCAACATCGAGAAGGTCGAGGCGGTGATCGCGCAAGGGAAGCTCGTCGACCGGTCGAGCCTGCCCGAACGTCCGCTGTTCCTGCGCAAGCCCTGAAGGAAACCGTCATGATAAAATGGATAAGGATGCTGGCGGCGCTGCTGCTGTTCGCGGCGGCGACCCCGGCGCGTGCCGATGAAGCGTCGGAAAAGGCCGCGATCCTGAAGGTTGTCGCCGATATGGAGGCGGCATGGAACCGCAGCGACTTCACCGGCTACATGGCGGGCTTCTGGAACCCCGGGGTGATTTTCGTCTCGGGCGGCAAGATCCAGGACGGCTGGCAGGGCACGCTCGACCATTATGTGCGCGATTATGGCGGTTCACCCGAACGGCGCGGCACGGTCCATTTCTACGACATCGACATCGATATCCTCGCGCCTGACGCCGCGCTGCTGATCAGCCACTATAATCTCTCGCGGCCCGAGCGGGCGCAGGAGGGGATCAATACCCGCCTGTTCCGCAAGATCGACGGCCGCTGGGTCATCGCGATGAACCACGTCTCTTCTTACGACCCGGCGGCGCCCGCCGCGAAGTGAGCTGCGTCAGCCGCCGCTGCGCGCGAGCAGGTCGACCAGATCGGCTTTCCAGTTGATCGCCCAAGTGTGGGTGCCGTGTCCGCGCGTCTCGTCACTTTCGGCAACCATGCGGAAGCGCGCGTTGGGCATCCGCTTCACCGCCTGCTCCGGAAAGGTCAGGTTGCGAGGATTGATGAAGTCGTCGGCCGAGTTGATCCACGTCATCGGCGCGGTGATCTTCTCGAGCCCCGGCCACGGATTGTATGTCCGCGACGATTCGAACTGATAGATCATGTCGTTCGCATCGCGGCTCGCGATGTCGCGTGCGACGCGCTCGCGCGCGTAGGCCGCGGCGGCATCGCGCGTCGGATAGTTTTTCTGGAGATTGAGCGGTGCGCCGCCCGCGATCACCGACAGCGACGCGGCGGTCCGCAGCCCCTGTACCGGCTGGCTCTTGTATTCGCCGTCCATCCACGCAGGGTCGGCCTTGACCGCGTCGATCAGCAGCTGGCGCCACATGCGGTTCTGCCCCGCGATCTCGACGGGCTGGCACGCCATCGGCATCAGCGCCTGCGCAAAATCGGGATAGGTCTCACCCCAGATGAAGCCGTGCATGCAACCCATCGAGGTGCCCATGATCAGGCGCAGCTTCCGGATGCCGAGCCCTTCGGTGAGCATCCGGTGCTGGAGTTCGACCATGTCGTCATAATCATATTGCGGGAATTTCATCCGGAGTCCGTCGCTGGGCTTCGACGATCCGCCATGACCGACATTGTCGGGCAGGATGATGTAATAGCGTTTGATGTCGAGCGGTTGCCCGGGGCCGTACAGTTCATCGGCGAACTGCGGTTGCAGGAACTGCTTGCCGCTGCCGCCGGTGCCGTGGAGCACCATCACCGCATTGTCGATCTCGCCCTTCGCATTGCGATGCGGCGTGCCGAGCGTGCTGTAGTGCAGCCGGACCGCCGGCATCATCTCGCCCGACCGGAAGCGAAAATCGCGAATCGTGACGTCGCCTTCCTTCGTCGCCCATTTCGCGGGCGCCGCGGCGGGTACCGGGGGGGGCGGCGCAGCCTGGGGAGCGGCGGGCTGCATGGCGAGCAGCGCCAGCGTCAGAAAGGTCATCTCTATCTCCTCGAATTTCGAAACAGGGGCGTGCCGTGCAATCGCCCCCGCCGTCAAGCCGGCCGGCGGCGTGCGGTGATGATCACATCGATCTCGTCAGCGCGCGGATTGATGAACTCCAGCCGGGTCCGGCCATCGTCGGTCGGCTTGATCGTTGCGGGGATCGAACTGTTGGTGAGGATCCAGCCCGCAGGAAGGACGACGGTGTTGAGCGGCCGGCCGAAGCTGCGGTGCCAGACGAGTTCGTCGCCGGTGACGCCATAGCGTTCGGGATCGGTATAGGTTTCGGAAAAGCGCAGCCGCGCGCTCTCTCCCGGCTTCACCGGATCGAAGTGGAACACGACCGCCTCGGTATCGGCGGTCACGCCTTTTTCCGCCGGACTGACCTTCAGGATCGCATCGCCCTTCAGCATCTCCCAGCGCAGCGGCGCGCCGGTGTCGAGGTTCCGCGCCGAGGGTTTCGACGCGCGGCTCCCGGGACGGACGATATTGACATAGGTGCCGACCCCCGGCCGCGTCTCGGTATAATCGTGATAAAGGTCGAAGCTGTGCGTTTCGGGCGGCTGGAGGAAATAGGTGACCTCGCGGCTCTGGTATGCGCGCTCGACCAGCGGCGCCCCGACGCTCGATGGCGTCACCTTCAGCCCGGGCGCCGGACGCGCTTTCACTACCAGCGGCGCCTCGGCGGGGGTGTTGTTCCAGAAGGCGATCTTGAGCCGCCCGTCGGCTTCCTGCAGCACCTGCGCCGGATAATTGCACGAGACCAGCTCATAGCCCACCGGTAGCACGACTGCGTTGCGCTTGTTGCCGAGCGGCCGGTCGAAGACGATGACATCGCCTTCGCTGTAATAGCTTTTCGCATCGGCATAGGTCTTGTCGATCAGCACGCGGCCCTCGCCGCCGTCGGCCGCAACCGGCCGCGCCAGCGCGACGCGGATATATTCGCTGCCCGGCGCAGCGCTCCCTACTCCGCCAGCCTTTGCGACATCGCCGGGAACGACGGCGAAGACCAGCGGCTTGCCCGTTGCGCGGTCGATGACGCTCTCGTCGGTCGCGACGCTGCCGGGGCGGATTGGATTGAAATAGGTGGTCGCGCCCGGCGTGCTCGCGGTGATTTCATAGATGATGCGGAACTTGTGGCTGCCCGGCGCGAGCAGCTCGTACCGCGTATAGGCGTCGGATTCGCTTTGCGGAGCGGGCGCCGCCGGCTGCGCCTGAAGCGGCGCCGCGACTATCAGGCCCGCCGCCGCGATCGTCCACTTGAGATGCGCCATCATCGTCCCCCGGATTGTCGTGCACCGACTCCAAACAGCCTTGCATCGTATACTAAATACAATAAACTTGCGCACGTCAATCGGGGAGGAATCATGGCTTTCAGGACTATCATCATCGCGGTGTTTGCGCTGGTCGCAGCCCCCGCGGCTGCGCAGGTGACCGCGGCCGACGTCGATCGCTCGCTAGCCCTGCGCGAAAGCTGGATAGGTCTGACCGAAAATGTCGCGTTCGCGGGGCAATGGGCGGAGGACGGGCGCGGCTATTCCTATCGCAAGACCGTTCCCGGCGGGTTTGCCTTTATTACCTATGACGCGAAGTCGGGAAAGAAGCGCGCGAGTTTCGACCAGCTGCGGCTGGCGGCCGCACTCGGCAAGGCGACTGGCGAGACTTACGCGCCGCTGCGCCTGCCCTTCGAAACCTTCGCCTTCGCTCCCGGTGGCAAGGCGATCAAATTCGCGCTGAGCGACGATGATTGGCAATGCAGCCTTGCCGACTATGTCTGCGCCGAAGTGCCGGAGACCGGCCAGCCGCGCGCTTTCGGTGTCGTGCGCGACCTTCGCATTCCCGCCGACAACAGCCCGCGCCGTTCACCCGACGGCAAATGGGAGGCCCATGTCGAAAATTTCAACATCGCTGTGCGCCCGGTCGGCGGCGCGTGGAAGCGGATCAGCAGCGACGGGTCCGAAGCCAATTTCTATGATCCCGAATCGATCGCCTGGTCCCCCGATTCGACGAAGCTTGCCGCCTATCGTGTCCACCCCGGCTTTCGCCGGATCGTAACCCGCGTCCTCTCGACACCCGCCGACCAGATTCAGCCGAAGGTGATGGAGCAGCTTTATCCCAAGCCCGGCGATGCGGTCGATATCGACCAGCCCGCGCTGTTCGATGTCCCCGCCGGACGGCAGATTGCCGTGCCGGGCGACCTCTTCGCCAATCCCTATGACATGACCGCGCTCGAATGGCGAAAAGACAGCGCCAGCCTTTCGTTCATCTATGAGCAGCGCGGACATCAGATCGCGCGCGTAATCTCGGTCGACGCCGCCACCGGCACGCCGCACGCCGCAGTCACCGAGGAAGCGAGAAGCTTCATCAATCAGGGGCGCCGTTTCCGCCACGATCTCGATAACGGCCGCGAAGTGATCTGGATGTCCGAACGCGACGGCTGGAATCATCTTTATCTGTTCGACGGCACCACCGGCGCGGTGAAGGCGCAGGTCACGCGCGGGAAATGGGTCGTCCGCGACGTCGTGAAGATCGACGAGGCGAAGCGGCAGATCTATTTTACCGCGAGCGGGATGAATGCCGGCGAAGATCCCTATTTCCAGCATTTCTACCGGATCGGTTTCGACGGCAGCGATCTCACCCCGCTGACCAGTGCCAACGCGTATCACGACATCGCGCTGTCGCCCGACACCAGCCTCTACGTCGACACTTACTCGCGCGTGGACCTGCCGCCGGTTGCCGAGCTCCGCCGCACGCGCGACGGCAGTCTCGTCACGGTGCTCGAGCGCGCCGACATTTCGAAACTCGTCGCTGCGGGCTTCAGGGCGCCCGAACCCTTCATCGCCAAGGGGCGCGACGGTCAGACCGACATCTACGGGCTGATCGTCCGCCCGCGCGATTTCGATCCGGCGAAGCGCTACCCGGTGATCGAGAATATCTACGCCGGCCCGCACGCGAGCTTCGTGCCCAAGACCTGGTGGCCGTTCGGCTATCATTCGGGAGGCGACAAGGTCATCGGCATGCAGTCGCTCGCCGACCTCGGCTTCATCGTCGTGCAGATCGACGGGATGGGGACGTTGAACCGTTCGAAAGCGTTCCACGACGTCGCGTGGAAGAATATCGGCGACGCGGGCTTTCCCGACCGCATTCTCTGGCACAAGGCGGCGGCGGCGCAATATCCCGCCTATGACATCTCGCGCGTCGGCCTCTACGGCGGTTCGGCGGGTGGGCAGAACACGCTGTCCGGCCTGCTGTTCCATCCCGAATTCTACAAGGTCGGCGTGGCATTCGCGGGCTGCTTCGACAACCGCATGGACAAGATCAGCTGGAACGAACAGTGGATGGGCTGGCCGGTGGACGAAAGTTACTCGGCCTCGTCGGGGGTCGACAATGCCTGGCGGCTCCAGGGCAAGCTGCTGATGATCGTCGGCGAGCAGGACGAAAATGTCGATCCAGCCTCGACGATGCAGGTGGTGAGCGCGCTGGTGAGGGCGAACAAGGTCTTCGACCTGCTCGTCGTCCCCGGCGAGGGCCATGCGGTCGGCCGTTCGACTGGCCCTGTCGATTACGGTCAGCGCAAGCAGTTCGATTTCTTCCTGCGCAATCTGGCCGGGCAGGAGACGCCTGACTGGAACGCACGCCCCGCCACACCCCCTGCACCCTGACGGAGACACCGCATGATCCGCACCATCTTCGCCGCCGCCATCATCGTCGCTCCCGTGTCGGTACCTTCCGCCCGGGCCGAACTGGCGCGCGATCGCCGTATCGATGCCGCCGACGCACAGACAATCACCGATACCTGCCTCGCGCTTGCCGCCAGATCGGGGTGGAAGGTCCATGTCGCGGTGCTCAACGAATATGGCGACCTCATCCGCTTCGTCGGCATGGACGGCGCGACGCGGACAAGCGGCGTGCTCGCACAGGGCAAGGCGCGCACCGTCTTTCGTACCGGTCGTTCGACCAGCGAGGTCGCGAAAATGGATCCATCGGCGCAAAATGCCTTTGACGCAGTCGCGATCGGGGGCGGTCTGCCCGTGATCGTCGACGGCCGGATGATCGGCGTCGCGGCGTCGAGCGGCGCGCTTCCCGGGCAGGACGAGGCGTGTATCACCGCGGGAATCGAAGCGGCGATGTAGGGAAAGCCGGGCGACCATCGATTCCCCGATCGGCCGAATGTGCGTTCGATCACATAAATCGCTGTTGATCGTTGTTAAGCCCATGGGGCAAGACGATTTTCCAACGAACGAAGGATCGAACCGACGATGGCTAATTTTTGCTCCGAATGCGGATCGGCGCTTTCCGCCGGCGCGCGTTTCTGCGCCACCTGCGGCGCTCCGGTACCCGATGCCGCGGGCGAATCGGTCCCCCTCTCCGAAACCGCCCCGCCGTCGCCGTCGCCCGACGCGGGATATGTCCCCCCGATCGCCAGTGGCAGCGCGCCCGATCTGTCGCCGGCGTCGCGCAAACCCCTGTTGCTCGGTGGCGCTGCGCTCCTCGCGGTCGCGATCGCAGGCGGCGCCTGGCTCGGGCTTTCGAGCACCGACACGCCGACGGAAACCGGCAGCGAGTCGGCGTCGGGGTCAGGCGAGGCGACTGCCGAGCGCGCGTCGCTCTTTGCCGTCGCCGAAGCCAACCTGCGCGACAAACCCTCGCTTCAGGGCTCGAAGGTGGTCGGCTCGCTGAAGCGCGCCGAGAAGGTCAGCGGCGCGCTGGTCAACGACGAGCGCGGCAAGCCGTGGCTGAAGGTCGATGGCACCGGGCATTTCGTCAGCCTCGCCAATCTGGCCGAAGCCCAGCCGCCAGCGCTGGCGAGCCTCGACGGCAGCGACCGCATCGCCACGGCGGCGTGCACGGTTCTGGAAACGGCCGGCGCGGGGGCGACGACGAAGACCGTTCTGAAAAGCGGCGCCGCGATCCGCGTGGTCGGCAGCACCGCCGACGGCTTCGTCGAACTCGGGCTGCCGGGCGGCGGTGTCGGCTACACGCCGTCTTCGGCCGCCTGCGCAACCGATCCGTCCCCGGCAAAGGGCGCGGTCGCCAATTCGCTCATCCAGTTCGATCCGCGCACCTGCGAACTCGGTTCCGAGCTCGAGCCCTATTTCGAAAAGGCGCGCCAATCGCGCGCGGGTATGGAAGAGATGGAGGAGGAGTACAGCTTCCCCGTCGACAAGAAATTCCGGGGCCTCACCGTCAAGTCGATCATCGTCGGTTACGAATGGCAAGGCGTCGCTTTCGGCGACCCGCTCGCCAAGGTTCAGACCGTCTTCCGGCAAATGGGTTTCAAGATCGACAAGAATGGCGATTTCACGGTGCCCGACGATGTCGCGGTGACCACGACGCTGCGCGCGGCCAATGCGGACGTGAAGGCGCGCGGCCAGACCGAACTCACCTGCGGCGTCTGAGCTCGCCGTTCATCCTCCACTCGATCAGAAAGCCATCGTCTGATGTTCATTTTGTCTCTCTCGTCGCGGCTGGCGCGGCGCGCCGGCCTTGCCATCACGCTCCTCATGGTCCCTCAAATCGCGTTGGCGCAAAGCTGCGTGGTCGATATCGCCGCGGTCGAGAAAAGCATCGCGCGGCTCGAAACATCTTATGACGACATATTGTCCGATATCAGTTGTGATGACCCGGTGAAGAAGGCGCATCGGCTGATGTGCGATTCCTCCTACCAGGCCGGCGACAATCTCTGGCGCATGGGCCGGCTCGACGACCTCGCGTGGGTCTATGCCTATGAAAATGCCACGAAACGCGAGGTCGATCGCGCCGATCCGCCGCGCGACTCCGCTTTCCTCGCAAAGCGCGACGCCTGCACCGATGCCGTGTGCCTTTGCAGTGCGCTCATCGCGCACACCAACGACAGCCTCGGCGGCGAATCGCCCTATCCGGGTGGATGAGGTTGCTCTTGTGGCGGTGGACTGGTGACCCCTACGGGAATCGAACCCGTGTTTCAGCCGTGAGAGGGCCGCGTCCTGACCGCTAGACGAAGGGGCCTTGAAGGTCGGAGGTTTTCGCGAAGCGACGCGCCGACCGCGCGCCTTGCCGATGGTGACCCCTACGGGACTCGAACCCGTGTTTTCGCCGTGAAAGGGCGACGTCCTAGACCGCTAGACGAAGGGGCCGTCTGATCGGTGAAGCGGCGCCTTAGACGGGCGTTTCGGCGGGGTCAAGCATGGGGAGGCATAGCCTGTGCAAAAATATTGCGCCGCAGCGTATCAGCCTCCTCCTAGTCGGCCCACGCCGCGTCCTCCAGATGCAGTTCGGCCGCCGGCCGGCTGCCCCAGTCGTCGCGTTTCGCGCGGCCCGCAAGCCAGAGCTTGCGTCCCCGCGCGTGGAGGAGCGCTTGGCCCAGTTCGGTTTCGGCGCTGCGGAACGCCACCGCCTTGAAGCGCGCGCCATCGTCGCCCGACACGATCAGGCGGACATGGTCGGTGCCGACGATTCCCGATTCGACGATCCGCACCGGTCCCGTTGCGACGCGCGGTGCGGGCCAGCCGGCACCATAAGGCCCCGCGCTCTCGATCGCGTCGCACCACAGCGGGTTGATGCCGCGCGGTGCGAGCACTGCGTCGATCAGCAGCGACTTGTCGCCGCTCGCGCGTTCGACGTCGGCGGCGAGGCGATCGTTGAGGAAGGCACCCAACGCATCGACCTTGCCCGCGGCGACGGTTAGCCCCGCCGCCATCGCGTGGCCGCCGCCCGCAACGAGCAGCCCCGTCTCCTTCGCGGCGAGGATCGCGGCGCCGAGATCCACGCCGCTGATCGAGCGCCCCGATCCCTTGCCGACGCCGTCTTCGCCCACCGCGATGACGATCGCGGGGCGATGCAGCCTTTCCTTGAGGCGCCCGGCGACGATGCCGATCACCCCGGGATGCCAGCCTTCGCCTGCGACTATCGCCACCGGCGCGTTTCCGCACGCCGCGCTTGCGTCCAACGCCTGCTCGAGCACCGCTGCCTCGATCGCGCGCCGCTCCTCGTTGAGCCGGTTGAGTTCCTGCGAAATCTCGGCCGCCTCCTGCGGGTCGGATGTCGTGAGCAGGCGCACGCCGAGGTCGGATTTCCCGACGCGCCCGCCGGCGTTGATGCGCGGCCCCAGCGCAAAGCCCATGTCGCTTGCGCTCGGCGGCTTGGTGAGGCGCGCGGCGTCCATCAGCGCCGACAGGCCGATATTGCCGCGCCGCGCCATCACCTTCAGCCCTTGCGTCACCAGCGCGCGATTGAAGCCCGTGAGCCGTGCGACGTCGGCGACGGTGCCGAGCGCGACAAGGTCGAGCAGGTCGATCAGCGCCGGCTCGCCGCGGTTCGCGAAAAAGCCCCGCGCGCGCAAGGTGCGGAGCAGCGCGGCGCCAAGCAGGAAGGCGACCCCGACCGCGGCGAGATTGCCGTGGATCGCGGCGTCGGCTTCTTCGTCGAGCCGGTTCGGGTTCACCAGCGCGAAGGCTTCGGGAAGCGTCGTTGCGCACTGGTGGTGATCGACGACGATCACCTCGACCCCCGCCGCCTTGGCTTCCGAAATCGCGTCGAACGCCTGTGCGCCGCAATCGACGGTGACGACGAGCTTCGATCCCGCCTCGCCGATCTTGACCAGCGCGGCGCCTGACGGGCCATAGCCTTCCATCAACCGGTCGGGGATATAGGCGCCGACCGGCAAGCCGAGATCGCGCAGCAGCCGCACGAGGAGCGCCGCCGAGGTCGCGCCGTCGACGTCGTAATCGCCGAAGATCGTCACCGCTTCCCGGCGCTCGACCGCGTCGGCGAGCCGCGCGGCGGCGGTATCCATATCGCGGAACAGTGACGGGTCGGGCATGAAGCCGCGCAACGTGGGGGTCCGCTGCCGGTCCAGATCGTCACGCGCGACGCCGCGTCCGAGGAGCAGCTGGGTGACAAGATCGTCGGGTGCGAGGTTTTCGGCGCCCATATCGGCGCTCGTCCGCCGCCAGTGCCACGGCTGGCCGGTGATCGACCGCGTAATGCCCAGTGCCGCGCCGCTCATCGCCGGGTTCTCGCCGTCAGGATACGCGTGCGCAGGTCGTGCGCCGTGGCGACAGGAATCGCAGGAATCTCGTGGCTCGCGAGCGAACTGCCGCCGGGGACGCCGAACACCAGCGTCGCAAGTCCCAGCGGCCGGAGGATGAAATCGCTCTTGAGGTCGACACTCTGTACCGACGCGTGCGGCAGCAATGTCGTCTTTGGCTTCCACACCCCGCGCCGGATTGCGACCTGCTCGCCAAGGTCGGCCCAGCGGTGAAAGCGGGCACCGAATAGCGATCCCGCCGCGATAAGCAGTCCGGCAACCGGGCCGAACCAGCCCAGAGGCTGCCCAAGCGACGCGGCGATCAATCCGCCGATGGTCGCACAGATCGCGCCGATCACGCCGCCGAGTGCGACGATGTGGTGGCTATGCTGCCAGACCTGACCGGCGCCCGGGCGCATGATCGCAACCTCGGTCAGCACCGGGTCGATATCTCCCAGCCTGGCGAAGGGTACGACCTGATGGTCGCGCTCTTTCTCGCCATCGCTCGCAAGGCTCTGCAGGCGCAATTCGTGCCAGCCGAAACGCTGGCGCAGCCAGCCGGTGACGATGATCGCTGCCTGCACCCGCTTCACCGGCACCGCAACGTCGGTGCGCGTTGTCAGCCCCCGCGTCCGGCGCAGCGCACGCGGCTCGCGCGTCAGGCGGAAATCCCAGTTGGCGAAAAACATCATGGCGATCCCGCTCGCGAAACCGAGGAGCAGGAGCGACACGATCCCGCCGGCCGCGGCGATTCCGCGATGCGCATAGACCCAGTCGCCGAGTTCGTAATCATCGGCGACGTCGATCCAGTCTACCGGATTGAAGATGTTGAAATCGAAAGGCAGCAGCCCGTCGAAAAACTGCATGCCCGCGCCAACGACGGCGAGCGCGGCGAGCGAGAAATTGAACAGCCCCGCGACCAGCAACTGGCGCGGGGACATCGCGAAGAGCAACCGGTCTTCGGGTGCGGGTGCCATTTGGGTCGCGTCGGTGGCCGCCGGTGCCGCCGCTTCGCCGCTGCGATGCGCGCGGATCGTCGTCCGCAGCGCTTGTGCCGCATCGAGCGCGATGGCATTGAGGTCGGCGTCATTCTCCTTGCCGCCTGCGCCGGTCTCGAACCCGACCTTTGCGATGCCGAGCGCGCGCGCGACCAGCCCTTGCTCGATGCTGACGTCCTGAATGCGGTCGAACGGGATCGTGCGGTGCTGGCGCGAAAAGACGCCGCTTTCGATGACCACCTCGTCGTCACCGACGACAAAGCGGAAGCGCAGCCACTGAAACCAGGCAGCGAGCAGCGAGATCAGCAGAAAGGCGAGAATCGCGGGGACGACATACACCCAGTTGCCGGTGAAGCCGAGTGCCGCGACCGCGGGTAAAAGATTGAACGACTTGGGCCCGAGCGCCACGATGGCAAGCGCGAGCGTCGCGGGATGCAGCCGTTGCCAGCGCGGTTCGCTATCCGCAAGGGCAGGAAGGGTGGCGCTGGCGTCGCTCATGCGAAATCGGTCTGGATGTGGCGGCGGATCGTCTCGCGCATCGCGGCGGCGAGGTCCGCGTGGAGCCCCGGCAGCGTCACCATGCTGTTGTGCGTGCCCGAGGTATGGACGACGAGGTGCGACAGCCCGAACCAGCGTTCGATCGGCCCTTGCCCGACGTCGATATGCTGGACGCGGACGAAGGGAACGATCGTGTCGGTACGGAACAGCCAGCCGCGCGCGACACGCAGCTGCCCTTCGCCGATCCTGTACCCCCAGCGCGACACGCGCCGCGACGGAAAACTGACGATCGTGATCGCCGCGATCAGCCACGCGAGCGCGGTGATCAACCCGTATGGACCCTCGATATGCCGGATCAGCAGCGCGTCGAACACGCTCGCACCGATCGCGAGCGGGATCAGGTTGAGCGCCGTCGCGATGCGCAGCACCTGCGCATAGGCCGGATTGACCGGGTTGAGCCCCTCGGCGGCGTTGAGCGCATCCGGGGCGAAGGGATCGGTCGGGTGCGCGGCGGGCGTGTCGGTCATGTTCCTCCGTTAGTCGTTGGGGCGCCTATGGCACAACCACATTGAAGCGCGGGTCGGCGGGCGGATGCATCGCGAACCACGACAGGAACGCCATGCGATCGCCATCGATCCGGATCGCGCCCGACTGGATCAGCGCCGGGAATTGCGCGCGTCCCATCATCGCCTCGTCGAGGATCTTGCGGTCGATCGTTACCGTCGCGGTAGGTGCCGGATCGGTGACGCCATAGCGCGGGAATTCGACCCCGCCGCCGACGACGACCGCAACCGTCTCCTTGCTGTCGGGCATCACGAACTGGAACGTCCCCTTGACCGCGCTTCCCTTCGCGGCGTCGAAACGCGTAGCAAGTGCATCGAAAAACACCGCGGTCGGGATTGCGCTCACGAAGCTGCGGCTCTGCCCGTTACTCGTGGTCGCCTCGACGGCATTGCCGCGCAGGCTCGCTGCCCCGGCGAGATAATAGTTCCGCCACGCCCCCGATTCGGCCTGATAGCCGAGTTGGTCGTACGCCGACGCCAGTGCGGCGCGCGCCGCCTTGTTGTCGGGCTCCGCAAACACCAGCTTGTTCAAAAGCTCTGCCGCCCAGCGATACTCGCCCGCGCCTAGCGCTTCCCGGCCCGCCGCGAGCAATTTGTCCGCTCCGCCCGCCAACGCGACATATCGCGGCGCCGACTTCTCGGGGGGCAGCGGATTGAAATTCGCGGGATTGCCATCCCACCAGCCGAAATAGCGCTGATAGGTCGCCTTCATGTCGTGGTTGAGCGTGCCGTAATAGCCGCGCGTCGAAAAATCGCCCGCCTGCACCGGGGCCTCCGCCGTCTGGTCGGCAAGCTCGTGCAGCGTCGCACCGCGGTTCGCGAGAAAGAGCGTACGGTCGTGGACATAGCGATAGGCGTCGCGCTGGTTCGCCAGCAGCGACGATACCTCCCCCGTCCCCCACGTCGGCCAATGATGCGACGCCATCGCGACCTCGGCCCTGCCGCCCCATTTCAGCAGCATTGCGTCGATCACCTTCGACCAGCGCAAGGCATCGCGCACCTGCGCTCCGCGTAGCGTCAGGACATTATGCAGCGTATGCGTCACCACCTCGGTCGTGTGCAGCGCCTTATACGCCGGGATATAGAAGACGAACTCCGACGGCGCCTCGGTGCTCGCGGCGTCGAGGAATTCGAACGCCAGCCCGTCGATCGTCAGCGTCCCGCCCTTGTCGCTCACCGTCTCGGTCGGCTCCATATAGCCGACAGTGCCCGACGACAGCTTCGGTCCCAGCCCGGTATCGACCTGTCCCCTTTCGCCCGGCGGCAGGATCGCGCCGAACATGTAAAGCGCGCGCCGCGCCATCGCGCCGCCCGCGAGGACATTTTCGGACGTCGCTTCTTCAGAGAAACCGTGCGGCGCGATGATGCGAATCTTCTCCGCCTTTGCCCGTTCGGGTGTCACGATCCCGCCGACGCCGCCGAAATGGTCGCTGTGGCTGTGCGAAAAGATCACCGCTTTCACCGGCAGCTTGCCCGTCTTTGCCTCGACCGTATCGGCGAACAATTTCCAGCTCGCCGCGGCGGCTTCCTCGGACAGCAGCGGATCGACGACGATCCATCCGGTTTTGCCGCGGATGATCGTCATCACCGAAATATCGTAGCCGCGGACCTGCCAGATCTTGCCCGGTACGACCTCGAACAGCCCGTGCACCGCGTCGAGCCGGGCCTGCCGCCAGAGCGACGGGTTGACCGTGTCGGGCGTCTCGGCCTTGTCCAGAAACGCATACGGGCGCCGGTCCCACACGATCTTGCCGTCGGCGGTCTGGATCACCCCGCCCGGAATCTCCGCGATCTTGCCACGCATCACATTGGCTTCGTCGCGCGGGTCATCAAGCGGCAGGCGCCCCGCGATTTCGGCCTGCGCGGTGCGCGTCGCCTCGCTCGCCGCATCCTGCGCGGCAGCGGCGAAGGGCAGGGCGCTGGCAAGCAGCATGGCGGTCATTCGGTGCATGATATCTCTCCCCCATATTTCGGGGCAGCTTGCGCCGCGGTCCGGTGCTTGGCAAGCATCGGTCCATGACCGACGCGCCGCACCTCCTGATCGTCTGGCACAGCCGCACCGGGGGTAGCCGCGCACTCGCCGAGGCCGCTGCCGATGGGGCGGGGACCGCGGAATTCGTGGCGGCGGAGGATGTGACGCCGGAGGTGCTGCTCGCGGCAGGCGGCTATCTCTTCGCCGGCCCCGAAAATCTCGCCGCGCTGTCGGGTGCGATGAAGGAGATGTTCGACCGCTGCTATTACCCCTGTCTCGGCCGGCTCGAAGGGCGTCCCTATGCGACGATCATCTGCGCGGGGTCCGACGGGGAAAACGCCCAGCGCCAGCTCGACCGCATCGCCACCGGCTGGCGGCTGAAGAGGGTGGCGGAACCGGTCATCGTGGGCACTGCCGCACAGACACCCGAAGCGATCCTCGCGCCAAAGACCATCGCGCCCGACCGGCTCGCCGAGGCACGCGATCTCGGCGCGGCGCTTGCCGAGGGACTCGCGGCAGGGGTTTTCTGAAAGCGCCATCCATCATCCTGACTGTATTATATGGATAATACGGATAGAATGAGCGGGTCAAGCGCTGGCGGGGCAATGTCGGCCTGGAGGGGGCGAACGACCCGCTCTTTCGTCATCCCGGATTTGATCCGGGATCCCGCTTTTTTGATGCATCGACCAGCTTTGGTAGCAAGCGTCACCCCGGGTCAAGTCCGGGGTGACGAGATATGAAATGTCGTGCTTCCGGCCGAAACCCCTCAGTGCGCGCGATGTTCGCCCTTCACCCAGCGTACCGTGCCCGACGAGGCGCGCATCACGACCGTCTCGGTCGTCATCACGCCGTCGCGGCGGCGCTTGACACCGCGCAGCAGCGATCCGTCGGTGACGCCCGTCGCGGCAAAGATCACGTCGCCCTTGGCGAGGTCTTCGAGGTCGTAGACGCGGTCGAGATCGTCGATGCCCCATTTCTTCGCGCGCTTGCGTTCGTCGTCGTTGCGGAACAGCAGACGGCCCTTGAACTGGCCGCCGACGCAGCGCAGCGCCGCCGCGGCGAGCACGCCCTCGGGCGCGCCGCCCGACCCCATATAGATGTCGATATTGGTATCGGGATTGGTCGTCGCGATCACGCCGGCGACGTCGCCGTCGGGAATCAGCGCGACGCCGCAACCGATCGCGCGCAGCTCGGCGATGATCGCCTCGTGGCGCGGACGGTCGAGCACGCAGACGATGATCTGTTCGGGCTTGCAGCCCTTTTCGCGCGCGACGGCTTCGACATTCTCGCGCACGCTATTTTCGAAATTGACCACATTGGGCGAATAGCCGGCGCCGACCGCGAGCTTGTCCATATAGACGTCGGGGGCGTTGAGCAGGCAGCCTTCCTCGGCGATCGCGAGCACCGCGAGCGCGTTGGGGCCCGCCTTCGCGGTGATCGTCGTGCCTTCCAGCGGATCGACCGCGATGTCGATCTTCGGGCCCTTGCCGGGCGCGTTGCCGACCTTTTCGCCAATATAGAGCATCGGCGCCTCGTCGCGCTCGCCTTCGCCGATGACGATGGTGCCGTCCATATAGAGGGTGTTGAAAGCGGTGCGCATCGCCTCGACGGCGGCGGCGTCGGCGGCCTTTTCGTCGCCGCGGCCGATCAGCTTCGCGGCGGCGATCGCCGCGGCTTCGGTGACGCGCACCATTTCGAGCACGAGCACCCGGTCGAGGTTGCTGCTATTCGTCATGTCCGCCACTCTCCGTCTTTACTTGTTCCGCCCCGTGGGCATGGTGGGCGCCATATGGTCGCCCGCGCCACTTGTCGAGAACGCTTCGCCCGATTCGGTGCCGCTTTCGCCATGAGTTGTGTCATGGTGATGATCGGGGCGATGACCGCGATGGCGCCCGCTGCTGCGCAGATGCAGGGGCCGCCTGCGCCGCCGCCGCCGCGCGATGCCCAAGGCGCCGCCGCCAGGGCCAAGGAAATGGTCGATCCGATCAGGCGCTGCAAACCCGCCGACGATGGCTCGATCAATGTGTGCGGCACCGATACCGAGCGGCACAGGCTGACCCCCGAACTGCGCGCGATCGCGAACGAAGGTCGCGAGGCGCCGCCGAAGCTGCCGCGCGCCGAGGCGCAGGCGATGACGCTCGACAAGCTGCCCTATAACTGGATTTCGCTCGGCGGCCGGATGAAACGCGGCCCCGAATATAATGAGCAGTTTGAAGCGATGAAACGCGCGACCGACCCCGAAACGGGCACGCCGGCGGCGCCCGAGGAAGAAGAGCCCTAGAGCGCGAGAATCGGCATATGCATCGGCGCGCCCACGACATGATCGGACGCGCCGAGGATGCCCAGCGCAGCATGGATCGCGCTCGCCGGGCCTTCGTGGGTGACGAGCACGATGACGACGCCGCTGCCGTCTTCGCTGCCGCGCTGGATCAGGCTTTCGATCGAGACGCCGGCATCGCGCATCGCCGTCGCGATCTCGGCGAGTACGCCGATCCGGTCCTCGACGATCAGGCGGACATAATGTTTGCCGATGCGCGCGCCGGCATCGGCAACCGGCGCAGCGTCGAGTGCGTCGACCGGCATCGCAAACGCCGGGCCATATTCGTCGCGCGCGATATCGATGATGTCGGCGACGATCGCCGACGCCGTCGGCCCTGCGCCCGCACCCGCGCCTTCGAAGAAGAGGCGGCCGACGAAATTGCCCTCGGCGACGACGGCGTTGAGCGCGCCCGGCACATAAGCGAGCGGATGGTCGGCGGGGACGAGGCACGGCTGGACATGCTGATAGAGACCGCTTCCGTCGCGCTCGGCCATGCCGATCAGGCGGACGCGGTGCCCCAATGCTTCGGCCTCGCGAATGTCGGCTGCGATCAGTCCGCGGATTCCGTCGGCGGTCACGGCGTCGATGTCTAGCCGCGTACCGAAACAGAGCGCGGCGAGGATCGACAATTTGTGCGCGGCATCGATCCCGTCGACGTCGAAGGTCGGGTCCGCCTCGGCATAGCCTTCGGCCTGCGCGGCGGCGAGTGCGTCGGCAAAGCTCGCGCCGTTTCGCTCCATCTGCGTCAGGATATAATTGCAGGTGCCGTTGAGAATGCCATAAACGCGCGCGATCTCGTTCGCCGATGCGCCCTCGCGGATCGCCTTGATCACCGGGATGCCGCCCGCGACCGCGGCTTCATATTTCAGCGGCGTGTCTTTCGCCTCGGCGAGCCGGGCGAGGTCGAGTCCGTGATGCGCGATCATCGCCTTGTTCGCGGTGACCAGCGCCTTGCCTGCGCCGAGCGCGTGGCGCGCGAGCGTCAATGCCGGGCCGTCGGCGCCGCCGATCATCTCGACGACGACGTCGACATCGTCCGCCGCGACGATCGCGTCCATATCGTCTTCCCAGCGATAGGGCGACAGATCGACGCCGCGATCCTTGTGCCGGTCGCGCGCCGATATTGCGACGATCTCGATCGGCCGTCCCGCGCGCCGGGCGATCAGGTCGCGGTTCGCCTCGAGCAGTCGCACGACGCCGCCGCCCACGACGCCAATCCCGGCCAGCGCGACGCGCAGTGGCGGGCGGGGAGCGGTCGGGGCGGAATAGGGCGACATGTAGGACTCCGTGACAGGCGCGGAGCCTCGCCCCGCCATCGGCGCCGCCCTATCGGCTTTTGCCGGGGAAACAAGCCCGGCACGCCTAGGGCGCGCCGAAGCAAAACTTTACCCCGCTGCCGGCGGCTTGCGCGTCCGGGTGCATTCGCCGAGCGCGCCCAGGATAATGCCATAGTCCGATGCGGCCTTGCGCCGGTCCTCGGGCGCGGTGCCGGCAAGCTTGTTGAGCGGAAGCTGACGTGGCAGGCCGCACGCGAGGCGGTACCATGCGAGCGTATTGCGCGCGGGCACCGCCGCCGACGCATCGACGATCTCGCCGAACGCCGCGGCCCAGCGGCGCGACCCGTCAGCAGCAGTCAAAACGGTCAGCGACACGGGCTCGCCCGTCTTCGTGTTGAGGAAGAGCTGCGTCTCGCCCTCGCCGGGCAAGGTACCGGGAACATGAAAGCCGTTCGCGATCCCCGTGATCGCCGGTGCGGCGCCGGGCTTGACCAGTTCGGTCAGGACGGCGCGCAATTGCGCTTCGGTCGCGGGATCCCACGGCAGCTGGGCGTCGGGCGCGATCAGCCGGACGCTGCCGGTGTTGCTGGTTCCAGCGGCGGTTCCAGCGACAGGCCGGGCAAAGAGCAGGACGGGCTGTTTCTTCTTCAGCTTCGGCGGCTTTCCCTTCGCGTCCAGCGGCAGGTCGACGAGGTAGGAGATTCGGGCCGCGAGCGGCCCCGATCCGCGAATCAGGCTGACCACATCGGCCTCCACATAGAATCGGGAATGGCCCGCCGCGAGGCCCGGCGCCTGTGCCGGTTTGAGCACTGCAGCCTTGTATATGCGCGCGTGCAGCACAATCGGTGCGATAGTGGCGAGGTCGGCGATGTCGGCGTAGCTATAAGGGCTGGCCGCCGCGGTGGGTGCCGGTGCCTGCATGGCCGAAGCGCTTGGAATTCCAAGATTTAGGGCGATGATTCCCGCGATGACAGCGGGGTGGGGGAGGCGCATGATCGATCCACTTTCCATCGTTTATGACACCGTTATCGGCGTTGAAATCCCTATCATGGGATAAGGGACATTAACCGCTGATAAAGGGTTTGCGAACTTGCCGCCACCGCGATAGGACGTCCCCGAAGTGTCCGGCAAAAACATAATAAGCCGGATACAATGCCGTCGGGTCTCGCGGAACGCATCGGAAATCATCCGGGCATTTGGCAACCGAACCTGAAGGTAGGGAATTGGTGTCAGGATGATCTAGCAAGGAGCGTCGTCCCTGAATGGCTTATGGTGATAATGTCGACCCTAAAAACAGGGTAGTGGCGATTGTCTTGGTTGGTCTGCTCACAGCGGTTCTAGGCTACGGCTTGGTTAACGGCTTGAATATCAGTATCGTCAAGAAACTCGCCGAAAAATTGGATGTGGTGGACGTTGAAGAGCCGCCGCCGCCGGAGGAACCCCCGCCGCCGCCGCCGCCGGACAACAAGTTGCCGCCGCCGCCGCCGGTCGTGACGCCGCCGT
>NZ_DATMST010000065.1:0-10279 GCF_035565275.1 Sphingopyxis sp. | reverse complement strand
ATATGGCGGCGTTCATCGCCGCCGCCGCGGTGACTTTCGCGGCCGCGCGCGCCAAACCGGACCAGCCGTGGGTTCGCTTCCTGCTGCTGGGACTGGCCGGCCTGTCGGCGGCGGGGGCGCTGGTGTGGACCGAACCGCAATGCGCGAACGGCCCCTTTGCCGCGCTCGATCCGATCGTCGTGCAATATTGGTATCTTAATGTCCTCGAGGGCCAGCCCCTGTGGATGTCGCCGCCGTCCAGTGCGATCCACGTGCTCGTGCCATCGCTGATCGGTCTCGCCGGGTCATTGCTCGCGTGGCGGAGCTGCTCGGCGGCCATCGACCGCAGGAATTGGGCGACGATCATCGTTGCGCTGCTCGGGGCGGCGGCGCTGTCGCTGCTCGTCCTGCGCAGCGTTTCGACCGCACATGTCTTTGCGTTGCCGGGCTGCGCGTGGCTCGGCCTGCGCGCCTGGGCATGGGCGCGGGCGATTCCATCGACCTTGTTGCGTATCCTTGCGTCGGCTGCCGCCGCGCTGACGCTGCCGCTGTTCGGCAGCATGGCGGTGGCAGCCGTGCTCGGGCTGGTGATCCCGTCGCTGAACGCCGAAGAGGACAAGGCCATCGAAGAGGTCGCCGCGGCAAATCCCTACCAGGAGGACTGCCTCAGTCCCGCGGCGATCGCCGAGCTGAACCGTCTGCCGACGACGACGATCCTGACCCCGATCGATCTGGGCGCGCCGGTGATTTTCTGGACGCACCACAGCCTGGTCGCGACGCCGCATCATCGCAACAAGGAGGCGATGGCGGACTCGATCCGCGTCTTTGCCGGTGACCCCGGACACGCCGAGGCGCTGGTCCGCAAGCAGGCGGCGACCCTGATCATATTTTGCCGGACCGCCAACGATTTCGCCAAATATCGTCGCGCGCGTAAAGATGCGCTCGCGGCGCAGCTCTACGCCGGAACGCCGCCCACGTGGCTCGAAGCGGTGCCGATCGCGTCGCGCGCCGGGCTGTCGGTGTGGCGGGTGAAGCCCGAGTAAAAGGTCAGGCGGGGCGGAAGGTCAGCGCCGCGCCATTCATGCAATAACGCTTGCCCGTCGGTTTCGGTCCGTCGTTGAAGACATGGCCGAGATGGCCGCCGCAGCGTTTGCAATGCACCTCGGTGCGCGCATAGCCGAGTTCATGGTCGGTCGATGTGCCGATTCCGCCCTTCAGCGGTGCCCAGAAGCTGGGCCAGCCGGTGCCGCTGTCGAACTTGGTCCGGCTCGAATAGAGCGGCAGCGCGCAGCCGGCGCAGTCGAAGGTGCCGGCGCGCTTTTCCTTGTCGAGCGGGCTGGTGAAGGGGCGCTCGGTCGCCGCTTCGCGCAGCACGCGATATTGCAGCGGCGACAGGCGCTTTTTCCATTCGGCATCGGAAAGCTGCCAACCGGCTTGTGCCTTCGGACGCGACGATTTGGCGAAAAGCATCGGTGCGCCGATGATGGCGCCGCCGAGCGCGAGTCCGCCGAGGAGATGACGACGTTCGATCATATCCTCGATACGTGCGCCGGGGCCGAAGGGTTACAAGCGCACGTCAATATTTCTCGATCTGGACGGGGATCGACCGGAAACCGTGGACGAAGCAGGCGTGGACGCGCTCGGGGGTGCCCGTCACGGTCACGCGCATGCGCCGCGCCGCCATTTCCTCGAGCAGGATGCGCAGCTGCAATTCGGCGAGGCGTGCGCCGACGCAGCGGTGGACGCCATAGCCGAAAGATAGGTGCCGCCGCGCGTTTTCACGCGTCAGGTCGATGTCGTCGGCGTCGCTGAACACGCTCTCGTCGCGGTTCGCCGACAGATACCATAGGATCAGCTTGTCGCCCTTGGCGATCTTGTGCCCGAACAGCTCGGTATCGGCGAGCGCGGTGCGGCGCATATGCGCGAGCGGGGTCTGCCAGCGGATGATCTCGCTGACCGCATTCGGAATCAGCGCCGGATCGGCCTCGAGCTTCGCGCGCTGCTCGGGATATTGGTCGAGACCGTAAGCGAGCCCCGACATGGTGTTGCGCGTCGTGTCGTTGCCGCCGACGATCAGGAGGACGAGGTTGCCGATGAACTCATATTTGTCCATGTGGCTCATCGCTTCGCTGTGCAGCATCATCGACAAGAGGTCGGGGGTTGGCGGCTGGTTCGCCTTTTCCATCCACAGGCGCTGGAAATAGACGAACGCTTCTTCGAGCACCGCGCGGCGCTGTTCCTTGAGCTCGGCCTTTTGCGCGAGTTCGACGTCGCCCATCCAGTCGGACCATTCGCTCAATTTGCGGCGGTCTTCCCACGGGAAATCGAACAGGATGGCGAGCATCTGCGTCGTCAGTTCCATCGACACGCGGTCGACCCAGTCGAACGTCTCGCCCCACGGCAGGCCGTCGAGCACTTCGCCGGTCCGGTTCCTGATATCTTCGGACAGGCGCGTCATTTCGGCGGGGGTGAAGGCGGGGGCGACGGTGCGGCGCTGGTCGGTGTGCTGCGGCCGGTCCATCGCGATAAACATCGGCAGGCGGAAATCCTCATCCTCGTCGCGTTCGAGGATCGTGATCCCGCCATATTCCCATGAAGAGCTGTAAATGTCGGGCAGCGCCTCGACATGCTGGATCGCCTGGTGACTCGCGATGTTCCAATAGGGCCCGTGCGCGCTGTCCTCGCATTTCACAATGCCGCCCAATTTGCGGAGTTCGGCGAAGGGCTCCTGCCAGCGATCTTCCGAATAGATCGCGGCGGGGCTCATGTCATAGGCGTGGGTGACAGGCTGGGGGGTGACAGGCTGGGGCTTCGCTGCAGTCGCCATCGGGGGTCCTCCTCTCTTTGCAAAGGACTCGCCGCGACGCTTGCCGCCGTCGGCGAAATCAGTTGCAGAATGCCACTGCTAACAGCTTTGTCAATGAGACTGGGACGAAGCGGCCTGCGCAGCCGCCGCGGCAGGCGCAACCGCTTTGTTACGGCTCCAGAATTTCCAGCCGCTGCCGCCGCTGAGCACGCCCGACCGGAACAGGCGCACCGACAGGAAGATGACGAGCGCGACCCAGATTGCTTGCCAGCCGAGCGCGAGCAAATGGACCGCCTTGGCATCGTCGGTCGCGGCGCGCGCAGCCATCGCAAGCGGTGAGGAGAAGGGGAAGATCTGGGCGAAATGGGCGAGGCCGCTGCCCGGTGCGCTCGCGGCGCCGGCCGACAGGCTGAACATGCCGACCTGGAAGATGGTGATCGGCAGGCTGAGCATCTGGATTTCGCGCACCGATCCCGCCTGCGCGCCGACACCGAGGAAGACCGCGCCGAGCAGGAGGAAGGACAGGATAAAATAGGCGAAACCGATGCCGAGGAAGAAAGGCCAGCCCGTCGCGGGCATCGAGACGAGCGCGGCGGTCGCCTTGCCGGCCTTGCCCGCGGCGGCGATCGCGGCGGGATCGACCTGAGTCGCGGCGATCAGCCCGCCGCCGATCGCGACGATCATCCAGAAGGCGATAAAGAGCACGGCGACGCCGAGCATGCCGAGCAGCTTGCCGAGAAAGACGCTTTCGAGCGGCACCGCGGCGGCGAGGATTTCGATGACCTTATTGCCCTTTTCCTCGGCGAGCGAGCTTACCGTCTGGCCCGCCAGCAGCAAGGTCAGGAGGAAGATGATGAAGACCGCGCCGAAACCGAGCGACTGTTGCACCGCGATGCTGGTGCCGCCGCTCGACAGCGCTTCGAAATCGGGGGTGATGGATGGCATCGGCCCGGCGGCGCGCGCGCGCTGCACATCGCCCGCAAGCAGCGCGAGATAGCGGCCCGCGCTGCTCCCCTTCTCGCGCTCGACGATGCGGGGGGCGGTCAGGGGGCCGCTCATGACGGCATAGGTGTCGCTGCCCTTTTCGCGGGCGATCGCAACGGGATCGCCGTTGACGGAGCTGGCGATCCGGATATCGAGCGGTGCGGGTTCGCGGGTCATTCCAGTCCGGAGGCGCTGATCGGAGGCCCGAAGCGCCTCGATATCTGCCGGATCGGCGACGACGACGATGCGGCCGGCGCCGCGCGCGCTGTCGGCGAGTTGCGTCGCGCCCATGCCGCCGGCGAGCCCCATGCCGACCATGAACAGCGGCGCGAGCAGGAAAAGAAGGAAGGTCGGGGTCGCGACGATCGCGAGAAAGTCGCGCCGCGCAACGACGATCATGCTCCGGATGAAGGGAGTCATGCGCTGGCCTCCTCGATCGCGTCCCCGGCGGCGTCGGCGTCGAACCCGGCGTCGACCTGGCGGACGATGTGGACGAAGGCGTCGTGGAGCGCCGGGCGGCTGATCGACAGGCCGGTGACGCCAAGACCGCTTGCAGTGATCCGGGCGAGCAGCGATTCGACATCGCCGTCCCCGATCGCGAAATACCAGGCATCGCCGCGCAATTCTGCGCCGGCGGGCAGGTTCGCGGCGATCGCGTCATGATCGCGCTGGTCGCGCGGTGTGTAGCGCACCTGCATTGGCAGCAGCGCGCGCGCCTCGTCTACCGCTCCTTCGAATCGCCGCTGCGAGCGCGCGATGATCGCGATCCGGTCGCAGAGACGCTCGGCATGCGCCATGACATGGGTCGAAAAGAGGATCGTGGCGCCGCGGTCGCGTTCGCGCCGGACGAGCATTTCGAGCCGTTCCTGATTGACGGGGTCTAGGCCGGAGAAAGGCTCGTCGAGGACGATGAGATCGGGCGCGTGGACGATCGAGCCGATCAGCTGGATCATCTGCGCCATGCCCTTCGACATCTTGCGGATCTTTTCATCGATCACGCGTTCGAGGCCGAGCTCGGCCATGAAGGTCGCGGCGCGGCGGCGCCCCTCCGACCAGTCGAGCCCGCGCAGCGCGCCCATGAAGGCGATCGCCTCGCGCGCCTTCATGCCCGGATAAAGCCCGCGTTCCTCGGGAAGATAGCCGATGCGGTGGCGCACGGCCTGCGGCTTGTGGCCGCCAAGCAGGCGGCTTGCCCCTTCGTCGGGGTCGATGATGCCCAGCGTCATGCGCAGGCTGGTCGTCTTTCCCGCGCCATTGGGGCCGAGGACGCCATAGATGCTGCCCGTCGGCACCGCGAGGCTGACATGGTCGACCGCCTTGAAATCGCCGAAATATTTGGTGAGGCCGTTCGCCTCGACGCTGAAATCGCTCAAAATCCGGTCCCCGGTCAACGCATGTGCAAGCTATGGCACGGCAGGCGGCCTCGCGTATAGAGCGCCAATGGTTGCCGAAGCCTTGCCTGCCGAAACGCTCTCGCTCGAGGACCGCCTCGAAGCGGTGGCGCACGCGCATGGTTTCGCCGCGTTCGGCATCGCCGATGCGGGGGCGGCGCCGCAGACCGCGGCGCGGCTGGAGCAGTGGCTTGCCGAGGGCCGCCACGGCGACATGATCTGGATGGAAAGCCGCGCCGAGCAGCGCGGTTCGCCGAAGGGGCTGTGGCCCGAGGTCCGATCGGTGATCGCGCTCGGCATGAGCTATGCGCCGGCGCTCGATCCGCTTGCGCTGGCGGAGCATCCGAACCGTGGGCGGATCTCGGTCTATGCGCAGGGCGGCGACTATCATGACGTCGTCAAGAAGGCGCTCAAAGCCGTCGCGCGCTGGCTCGTCGCAGAGGTGCAGGACGCCGAGGTGAAAGTGTTCGTCGACACCGCACCGGTGATGGAAAAGCCGTTGTCGGCCGCGGCGGGGCTCGGCTGGCAGGGCAAGCACACCAATCTCGTCAGCCGCGAGCATGGCAGCTGGCTGTTTCTCGGCGCCATTTATACGACGCTGGAGCTCGCGCCGGCGACGCCGGGGCGCGACACGTGCGGCAGTTGCGTGGCGTGTCAGGACGCGTGCCCGACGGGAGCCTTTCCCGCGCCCTATCGGCTCGATGCGCGGCGCTGTATCTCGTACCTCACGATCGAGCATAACGGGCCGATCCCGGTCGCGCTTCGTCGCGGGATCGGCAATCGCATCTATGGCTGCGACGATTGCCTTGCCGCCTGCCCGTGGAACAAGTTCGCCGATACGGCGCACGCGCATCGCGCCTTCCTGCCGCGCGCCGAATTTGCCGCGCCATCGCTGGGCGATCTGCTCGCGCTCGACGATGCGGATTTCCGGCAAGTGTTCGCGGGGTCGCCGATCAAACGGATCGGTCGCGGGCGCATGGTGCGCAACGCGGCGATCGCCGCGGGAAACAGCGGCGATGCGCGCTTCGTGCTGATGCTGGAGCGGTTGATCGAAGACGAATCGCCGATGGTCGTCGACGCGGCGTTATGGGCGCTCGCCGAACTGGCGTCGTGACGTCATTTTGTGGTGGAGCGGGCCTGCCGATTCGCTTGCGCGGAACCAAACTTGGCTCAGCGCCGGAGCGACTGGGCGCAGCCGTTGACTTCGGCATTGCGTCCGTCGGGCGTGCGCGCATCGACGTGCGTTGCGACCGGGTCGGCGCCCGCGCGCGGGGCGTAGAAATAGACGTCGAGGGTGCAGCCCGAGCCCGCGAACTGGAGCTTGCGGCCGGCGCCTTCGGTGATGTCGAGGCGTGGTTTGCCGAACATCCTCCCGATCGCGTCGGCGCTGCTACCGATCAGCGCGTTGTTCTGAACCGGTTTGACGACGGTCGGCGGCGGCGCGGTGGGCGGGATGGCCGCAGGGCGCGGAATCGCGGGGCCGGCACAGGCGCCCAGCGTGAGGGCAAGGCCGGCGATCATCGCCAGTCGATTGTTCCGGATCATCACTTTTGGTCCCCGTTCCGCAGGTGCAGCATGTGGACCGCCATAGCGGCCCCGAGAATCGGCGCCAACAAATTGGCGACGGGAACCACGAAGCTTGCGGCGGACAGCAGGCCGAGCGACCAGCGGGCCGATCGGTCAAAGCGCGGCCGGTCAGGATGCCGTGCGAGCACCATCGCCTCGAGATCGCGGCCAAGGAGCAGCGCGTTCACGAGCAGCGCAAAGACCGGCGTGCCGATCCCGGTGACGAGCAGCAGGATATAGACCGGCAGCGCGAGCAGGTTTCCGCCGATGAGGCGGACAAGCGATGCAAGCGCGAGGCCGATATTCCGGCGCCAGCCGACATCAACGGCGCGTTCCGCCGCGCCGGGATAATGGCGCCCCTCGACATCGGCGACGATGGCGTCGGCGAACAGGCCGACGACGACGATCGCGACAGCGCGGAACAGCAGCCAGCTGCCGGCGATGATGACGAGGACGATCAGGACGCCCGCCATGTCCTGTCCGGCCGTGTCCAGCCAATTCCAGTGCGCGAGCCCCCGCCGCGCGGCGAAGAAGATCGCCGCGCCCACGGCGGCGAGGAGCAGGAGGGTGAGCGCGACGCTCTGCGCGAGAATGCGGAGCACGCGCGGATCGGGCAAATCCCTGAGCGCGAGCAGAAAAGCGTGGACGGCGCGGGCCATGGTCAGGGGATGGTGGGCGGCGGTCCGCGCGTCAAGCGTTACGCTTGCCTTGGCGCGCCACGACGCCTAAGGCGCGCGGCAGCTTTTTCCACGCATCACAGGATTTTTCATGGCCTCCACCGCCCGTTTCGATGTCATCGCCATCGGCAATGCGATCGTCGACGTCATCGCCCGCGCCGACGATTCGCTGATCGAGTCCGAGGGCCTGACCAAAGGATCGATGCGGTTGATCGACGGCGAAGAGGCCGAGCGTCTCTATGCGGCGATGGGCCCCGCGATCGAAATGTCGGGCGGTTCGGCGGCAAACACACTCGCGGGCATGGCTGCGCTTGGCGAACGCTGCGCCTTTATCGGGCAGGTTGCCGACGACCAGCTCGGGCATGTGTTCACCCACGACCTGCGCGCGCTCGGCGTCGCCTATGAAACCCCGGCGCTGAAGGAGGGCGCGCCCACCGCGCGCTGCCTGATCCTCGTCACGCCCGACGGTCAACGGACGATGAATACCTTCCTGGGTGCGAGCCATTTGCTGGAACAGGCGATGATCGACGAAGCGTGGATCGCCGACGCGAAAATTCTCTATCTTGAGGGCTATCTGTGGGATCCGCCGTTGTCGCGTGCGGCAATGCGGCGTGCGATCGACGTGTCGCGCGCGGCGGGGCGCAAGGTCGCCTTCACCCTGTCCGACGCCTTCATCATCGACCGCCACGGCGACGATTTCCGCAACCTCATCGCCGAAGGTCTGTTCGACATCCTGTTCGCGAACGAGGTCGAAATCTGCGCGCTCGCCGAAACCGACGATTTCGAAGCGGCGGTGGCAAAGATAGCGCCGAAGGTGCCGCTGCTTGTGGTCACCCACGGGGCACATGGCGCGATCGCGTTGCAGGACGGGACGCGCACCGAAGTCGGTGCCGAGCCGATCGACCAGGTCGTCGACACGACGGGTGCGGGCGATCTTTTCGCCGCGGGCTTTCTGGCGGGCCATGCCGAGGGCCGGTCGATGCATGATTGCCTGACGATGGGCGCGGTGTGCGCGCGCGAAATCATCGCGCAAGTCGGCCCGCGTGCGCAGACCGACCTCAAGGCGCTGGTCGCCGCGCGACTGGGCTAAAGCGCGCTCCTAAGCCGAGGCCGAGGCTTCCGCCGTTTCGGGATGTTTCTTGAACAAGGCCCGGTCGGCGGGGCCGAAACCGCGCGTCCAGATGAGCCAGGCGTAGATGCCGAGGATGAAGGGGACGCCGACAAGCAGCTCGGCCCACTCGGGAAGCTGCGTCGCGCCCCAGCCGAGGACGGCGGCGCCCGCGGTCGCCCAGACGAGCGCCCAGCGCAGGCTGTTCACCGGCGCGTCGAGGATGCGCGCAAGTAGCCTTGCCTTCACAACCGATGCGAAACCGAGCGCGAGCATCAGTGCGAGCGCGACCGCGCCGGCATAGGAGATCGGCGGCAACCCCATCGATTTTGCGACGAGGATCAGCGCGACGCTAAGGATCGCCTGAAGCGCGAGCGTCGCCATGCTGATCAGAAGATTGCGGTGGCGCGCGACATAGACGAGCGCCGCCTCGCTGACGACGGCGGTCGCGGCGACGACCTCGGCGGCGAGGAGGAATGCGAGCGCGGCGGTCCCGGTGACGAATTCGGGGCCAACGAGACCCATCACCGCTTCGCCCGGGATACCGAGCGCGAGCGCGACACCCGCTTGCGCCGCGATGATCCAGAAACCGACCTGGCTGACCTGTGCCGCCACGGCCGCAAGCCGCTTTTCGGCGAGGTTGCGGGTGATGACGGGGCCGAGGATCGGCTCGAAGCTCGTCTTCAGTTTCTGCGGCAGCGAGGCCACCTGCTGCGCCATGTAATAGATGCCGTAGATCGTCGGCGAGGTGAACTGGCCGAGGATGAAGAGGTCGAGGCGGCGGGTGCCCCATTCGATCGCGTCGGCGGCGGCGAGCGGGGCGTTGCGCCGCGCGAGGCCGATCAGATGCGCGGGATGCGGCCGCCAGACGCCGGGGCCGCCATAATGGCGAATCATCGGAATCAACGCGGTTAGAAAGGCACCGAGCATCGCTGCGGCATAGGAAAGTATCAGGCCGTCGCGGACCGAAACGAACCAGAATCCCGCCGCTGCGGCGCTGATCACCCAAGGCTCGACGATCGCGCGTGCGCGCACGGTGGCGCCAATGTCGAATTTATAAGCCGAAGCGGCGAGCGCGATGTCGGTGCCGGCGATTGCGAAGACGAGCAGCGCCATCCAGCGATCGGCGCCGTCGACTTCGCCCGCGGGGTACATGAGCTGGGGGAACAGGAAAAGAAGCGCCGAACCCGCCGCGGAGGCGAGGAAGGCGACGAACATGCCGTCCCACACGACGATGCGCTGATCGGCGCCGGGCGCGCTCAACTGCTCGGCGAGGCCGCGCTTGAGGCCCAGTGTCGCAAGCTGCGCGACGAGCTCGATGACGAGCACCGCGAAGGCGAAGCGCCCGACCGCCTCGGGCCCGTACCAGCGGCCCGCCACATAGAGAAAGGGCAGGCGCGCGACGAGGCGGAGGAGGAAGCCGAAGAAATTGGTGCGTCCGCCCTTGGCGAGCGCTGCCGTGTCGGCGTCGCTCGCGCCGCCATCGGGCGAAGCGGGCGCAACTGCGCTGTCGGTGTGGCTCAAGCCTAGCGCCCCTTCTGCTTCGCCATGCCACACCGTTTAGCGCGACCGGAGACAGCAGGCAATTGTGCGAAATACATCATCGCCCTTCGGATCGGAGCGGGCGGCTGAGCAGCGCCTGAATGGCGTCGGCAACGCGCGTTTCACCGGCGACGAGGCGCGCGACGGTGTCGGTGATCGGCATATCGATCCCGTCGGCGCGCGCGGCGGCGGCGACGACCGGGGCGCTGAACGCGCCCTCGGCGAC
>NZ_DATMST010000064.1:0-8826 GCF_035565275.1 Sphingopyxis sp. | reverse complement strand
GCCAAGGCCGCGACCCGCCTCGACGCCGCGGTTGCGGGCGAACTCGTGCCGCTCAAGCTCGACGCCGCACGCTTCCGGACGCTCGTCGAGCGCCTGCCCGCCGAACGCTGGGGCGCCGATGGCATCGACCGCGTCGAATTTCTCATCTCGACCAATCCCGGCGCGCCCTTTGCGTCGCTCGCGAAGATCGCATCGGGAGGGGAGCTGTCGCGCTTCATCCTCGCATTGAAGGTCGCGCTCGCTGAAGAGGGCGGTGCCGATACGATCATCTTCGACGAGATCGACCGCGGCGTCGGCGGGGCGGTCGCTTCGGCGATCGGGGAACGTCTCGCAAGGCTGGCGGGCGCGGGCAAGCAATTGCTCGCGGTGACGCACAGCCCGCAGGTTGCAGCGAAAGGGGCCGCGCATTTCGTCATCGCCAAGTCGAGCGAAGGGACGGTCACGCGCACCAGTGTCCACCAGCTCGACGAAGCGGGCCGCCGCGAAGAAATCGCGCGCATGCTATCGGGCGCCGAGGTGACCGAGGAAGCGCGTGCGCAGGCGGTGCGTCTGCTTGACGTCGCGGCATGACGGCGCCGCATCCACTCGACCGCCCGGTCTGGAGCATGTTGACCGGACGGCAGGCGCATCTCGCCGAGGGCGACGAACGCGCGGTGCGGATCGATCGCGGCTATGGCATTTTTGGCGCGGCCGCCGATACGGGTGCCGAGGCGCAAGCTGCGCTCGCCGCGCTGGTTCCGGGTCACGGCGAGATATGGATCGTCGAAGGCGCGCCCTGGCCGGTGCCGCCCGGCACATATGAGGTCAAGCGCGCGGTGCTTGCGCAGATGGTCGCCGGGGGCGCACCGCCGTCACCTCCGGAGGATGACGTCGCGATCCTTCCCCTCGGTGACGGGGATGCGGCCGAAATGGCGGCGCTAGCCGACCATGCCCGACCGGGACCATGGGGGCCGACGACGCACCGTTACGGTCCCTTCTTCGGAATCCGCGAAAACGGCCGCCTGCTCGCGATGGCAGGGCAACGCATGCTGATGCCCGGCATGGCCGAAGTCAGCGGCGTATCGACTTGGGCGGATTGCCGCGGCCGGGGTTATGCCCGAATGCTGATCGGCCATGTGATGCGCGAGATGATCGCGTGCGGCGAGCAACCTTTTCTGCACAGCTATGCCGATAATACAGGCGCGCTCGCCCTCTATGAAACGCTCGGCTTTCGCGTCCGGCGTGAGGTGCATATGCTGGCGATCGCGAAATGATGAACCGTCGCGAGCATCTCGTCGCGCTGGCGGCGATGGCCGTAGCGCTGCTCCCTGCATCGAAGGCGCGCGCGCTGGAGGATTTTATGGAAGAAGCCGATCCGCAATATGGTCTCGTTGGTCAAATGATGGCGCAGCCCGGCCAGCGCGCGGCGCTGATTGCCATCCTGACCGAAGGCACGGGCGAAATGCCCGGCAATCTCGCCTATCTGATCGGCGAGGATAGCGCGAACTCCGATGCCATCTGGATCGTCGAACTGTGGGACAGCAAGGAAGCGCACGCCGCCTCGCTGACGCTACCCGCGGTGCAAGCTGCGATCAAAAAGGGGCGACCGCTTATCGCAGGATTTGGTACTCGCGCCGAATTCAGGCCGGTGGCAAAGACGGGCGCATGACCGAGATTGAATCGCTATCGCAGGCCGATGCCGCCAATGAGTTGATGCGGCTCGCAAAAACCATCGCCTATCACAGCAAGCGCTATCATGCCGAAGACGCGCCCGAAATTTCGGACGCTGACTATGATGCACTCGTCCGCCGCAACAATGAACTCGAAGCCGCCTTCCCGCAACTGGTCCGCGCCGACAGCCCGAACAGCCAGGTCGGCGCCGCGGTCGAGGCGTCGCCGCTCGCCAAGGTTACCCACGCACAGCGGATGATGAGCCTCGACAACGCGTTTGCGGCCGAAGACGTCGAGGAATTCGTCGCGCGGGTGCGGCGCTTTTTGAATCTTCCGGGCGAGGCGGTCGTCGCGTTGACCGCCGAGGACAAGATCGACGGTCTGTCCTGCTCGCTGCGCTATGAAAAGGGCAAGCTCGTGCAGGCCGCGACGCGCGGCGACGGCAGCGTGGGCGAGGATGTCACGGCAAACGTCCGCTACATCGCCGATATTCCGCAGGAGTTGAAGGGCGCGACGCCCGACGTCTTCGAGATCCGCGGCGAGGTCTATATGGCCAAGGCCGATTTCGTGGCGCTCAACGCGCGCCTGCTTGCAGAGGGGGAGGCGCTCGCTGCGCAGCGTGAGCAGGAATTCGATCCCGCTACCGTCCGTCAGTTCGCCAACCCGCGCAATGCGGCGGCAGGCTCGCTCCGCCAGAAGGATGCGAGCGTCACCGCGTCGCGCCCTCTGCGTTTCCTTGCTCACGGCTGGGGTGAGGTAAGCGCGCTGCCCGCCGAAACCCAGTTCGACATGATGAAGACGATCGAGCGCTGGGGCGTCCCGGTGTCGCCGCTCCTCAAGCGTTATGAATCGGTCGCCGACATTCTGGCCCATTACGCCGAGATCGAGCGTCGCCGCGCCGAGATGGATTATGACATCGACGGCGTCGTCTACAAGATCGACAGCCTCGCATGGCAGCAGCGACTTGGCTTCGTCGCCAAGGCGCCGCGCTGGGCCATCGCGCATAAATTCCCCGCCGAACGCGCGCAGACGACGCTGGAATCGATCGACATCCAGGTCGGGCGGACGGGCAAGCTGACCCCGGTCGGCCGGTTGACTCCCGTCACCGTTGGCGGCGTCGTCGTCGCGAACGTCACGCTCCACAACCGCGACGAGATCGGCCGTCTCGGCGTCCGTCCCGGCGACCGCGTCGTGATCCAGCGCGCGGGCGACGTGATCCCGCAGGTCGTCGAAAACCTCACCCGCGACGAGATGCGCGCGCCGTATGTTTTCCCCGACCATTGCCCCGTCTGCGACAGCGAGGCGGTGGCCGAAGAGGGTGAGGTTGATGTCCGCTGCACTGGCGGCCTGATCTGCAACGCGCAGAAATTCGAGCGCCTGCGCCATTTCGTCAGCCGTGGCGCGCTCGACATCGAGGGGCTTGGCGAAAAGAGCATTCAGGAATTTCTCGACCTCGGCTGGCTCGACAAGGGGCCCGCTGATATCTTCCGCCTGAAGAGCCACCGCGCGGAGCTGCTCGGCCGCGAGGGGTGGAAGGAAAAGTCGGTCGACAATCTTTTCGCCGCGATCGAAGCCAAGCGCGCGCCCGATGCCGCCCGGCTGCTTTTCGGGCTCGGCATCCGGCACGTCGGCGCGGTGACCGCGCGCGATTTGCTCAAGGGGCTGGGCGCCATCGCGCGGCTCCCGGAAAAGGCCGCCGAAATCCATGCATATCTTGCAGAAAACCCGCAGGGCGAAGGCGAATCGGACGGCAAATATGCGACCCGCAAGGTCGAGGCGTTCAAATCGATCCTCGAGGTGCGCGCCGACGGTATCGGACCCGCGGTCGCCGAAGCGCTCGCGGATTTCTTCCACGAACCGCACAACCGCGAATTGTGGGACGACCTCCTCTCCGAAGTCGCGCCGCCGCTTTATGTCGTCGAAACGCGGGAGAGCGAGGTGTCGGGGATGACCGTGGTGTTCACCGGCAAGCTCGAGACGATGAGCCGCGACGAAGCGAAGGCGCAGGCCGAAGCGCTCGGCGCCAAGGCGGCGGGCAGCGTCAGCGCCAAGACCGACCTCGTCGTCGCGGGACCGGGCGCGGGATCGAAGCTCAAGCAGGCGAGCGCGCTGGGTATCCGCGTGATCGACGAAGCCGAATGGGCCGAGATCGTCGCGGCGGCAGGTTAGGGCGATGGCGAGCGGTGCGCTCCGTCACAGACGGTGCGGTGAAAATGCTGTGAGGGGACCACATGGCAAAGCGTGACTATCTTCAAAATCTGATGCGCGACCTCGAATCGCATACCGAGGTGCGGCGGTTCGGCAGCGGCTGGCTCTCGGGCTTCTTCGGCCTGCTCTTTGCGATCGCCGGCTTTGGTATGGTGATCGCGTTGCGCTTTCCCGACTGGTTCGCAACCCCTGAACTCGAGATTATCAAGCATTGGGGCGGCTTCCGGGGAGTGGTCCACGCGATTCTGCTCGTCAGCTACGGCCTCTCTCTGCTCAGCCTGCTGCTGCGCCCGCGCAAGGTGCTCGGCCTCACCGCGCTGATGATCGGGCTCGCTGCGATCCTTGTCGGCGGGTCGAACGTCCAGCCGCAAGAGACGCGCGACTGGGGCATTTTCTTCGGGCTCGATTTCTTTGTCGTGAACCTGCTCGTCACCGGCTTCATGTTCGCGCCGCTCGAACGCGCCTTTCCGCACCGCAGGATGCAGCGCCTGTTCCGCACCGAGTGGCGCGAGGATCTTTTCTATTATCTCGTCAGCACGATGTTCGTGCAGGTGCTGGGCTTCCTCGCGCTCGCTCCCTCGACGATCATCAACGAGAACACGAGTAACTGGGAGGCGTTTCGCGCCACGGTCGCCTCCCTGCCGTGGATCGTCCAGTTCGTCATCGTGCTCGTCGCGTCGGACATGGCGCAATACTGGTTCCACCGTACCTTCCACCGCTATCCCTTCCTCTGGGGTTTCCACGCGGTGCACCACAGCGCGAAGTCGATGGACTGGCTCGCGGGATCGCGGATGCATTTCGTCGAGATCATCCTCTTGCGTTCGATCACCTCGCTGCCTCTCTTCACCCTCGGCTTCGCGCCGTCGGTGATGCAGGCCTATATCGGCTTCGTTTACGTCTGGTCGTCGCTGCTCCACGCCAATGTCGGGGGTAATTTCAACCGCCTCGGCCACTGGATCGCGACCCCGCGCTTTCACCACTGGCATCATGGGCTGGAACGCGAGGCGTTCGACGTCAATTTCGCAATCCATTTTCCGTGGATCGACAAGATGTTCGGCACTTTCCATCTGCCGAAGGACCGCTGGCCCGAAAATTACGGCATCCCCGAGGATGTTCCGCGCAGCTATTGGGGCCAGTTCCTCTATCCGTGGACGCGCACCGGCAAGAAGACCGACGAGACGCCCGCCGAATAGCGTGAGGCGGAGTAGGGCAATCTGCCCGCTTGCCAGCAGGGTTCGCGCGCCATAAGGCGCGCGACGTGAGTCTGCTCGCCGCCTTTCGCCGTCCCGGCATCCTGCTCCTGTTGCCGCTGCTCCTCGCGCTCGCCGCGCGGGTGCTGGTCGCGCCGGGCTGGATGATCGAGAGCGATGCGGGCGGATCGATCACCGTGCGCATCTGTTCGGATCCGTCGAACCCTGGCGGGACGATGACGATTCCGCTTGAAAAGGCCGGCAGTCACGACGCGGGCGAGGCGCAACAGCATTGCCCGTGGGGCGCGCTCGCCAATGCGCCGATCGTCCCCGATGTGCCTGTCCTGGCGGCCGTGCCGCCCGCTGTCGAGCCCGCCCCCGTCGCGATCCCGTCGCTCGGCTTCGCGCCCGGCATCGCATCGCCGCTCCCGCCGAGCACCGGGCCACCTCTCTTCGCCTGAACCAGCCTGAACTGCCGCCCGCGCCGAGCGCGGCGCGGCCCAATGCCTGTTTCCGGGGAAGAAATTCCAATGAACAAAATCGCTTGTCATGCGGCGCCCTTGCTGGCGTTCGCAACCTGTATCGCCGCCGTTCCCGTCCATGCCGAAGAGGCCGACGCCACGATCATCGTCACCGCGCCGACCGCAACCGATGCCGCCGAAGAGCGCGCCGCGCGGACGGCCGGCGGCACCGATGTCATTTCCTATGAAGATTATGCCGACAAGTCGGTCGTGTCCCTGCGCGACACGCTCGCCTTCTCGCCGGGGGTCTATCTCCAGCCGCGTTACGGGCAGGAGGTGCGCATCTCGATCCGGGGCTCGGGCCTCTCGCGCGGCTATCACATGCGCGGGCTGACGCTGCTCCAGGACGGGGTGCCGATCAACCTTGCCGACGACAATGGCGACTTCCAGGAACTCGAGCCCATTTTCTTCGATCATCTCGAAGTCTATCGCGGCGCCAATGCGCTGCGTTTCGGCTCGGGCACGCTCGGCGGCGCGAGCAACGGCGTGACGCCGACGGGGCACACGGCACGGGGCATCTATCTTCGCGCCGACGTCGGCAGCTTCGACAGCTATCGCGGGCTCGTCTCGGCGGGTGTGGCGGACGACCGGGTCGATGCATGGGGCGCGATCAGCGCCGACACGTCGGACGGCGACCGCGATCATGTGAAGCGGCGGAGCTTCCGCTTCAACGGCAATGTCGGCGTGCGGTTCGGCGACGTCGTGACGAACCGGCTGTACGTCAGCGTCAACAGCATCGACCAGCAGATCCCGAGCGCGCTGACGATGGAACAGGCGCTGACCACCCCGCGGCTTGCGATACCCGGGACGATCGCGGGCGATCAGGGGCGCGACATCGATTCGATCCGCATCCAGAACCGCACGCGCTTCGACTGGGGCGCGGTGAAGCTCGACGTCGGTGCCTTCGTCAACGCCAAGTCGCTTTACCACCCGATCTTCGAGCTCGTCGATCAGGAGGGGATCGATCGTGGCGGCTATTTCCGCCTCGACTATGCGGGCGACCTGTTCGAAGCGACGTTCGGCGGCGAACTGCGCGTCGGCGACACCCGGGCAAAGCGCTTCGTCAACCGGAACGGCAAGCGGGGCGCGCTGCGGGTCGATGCCGACCAGCACGCGCGCGCGGCGTCGCTCTATGGCGAGGTGCGCATCCGCCCGCTGCCCGAGCTGACCCTGATCGCGGGCGGCATCTATGCCGATGGAAAGCGGCGGCAGGTGATGAACTTCAATATCTCGGCGCCGGCGCAGAACGGGACGGTCGGCCGCGCCGCTTTCAATGCCTTCTCGCCCAAGGCCGGTCTGTTGTTCGAACCGGTGGCGGATGTGCAACTCTACGCCAATTACAGCCGCTCGGTCGAATTCCCGGGGTTCATCGAACTGGGACAGGTCGCCGCCTTCGTCCCGCTCGACGCGCAGCGCGCATGGACCGCGGAAGCCGGGACGCGCGGGAAAAGCGGCCCGCTGAACTGGGATCTCACTTATTACCGGTCGACGATCAAAGGCGAATTGCTGCAATTCGACATCGGCCCGGCGATCCCGGCCTCGACCTTCAACGCCGGCCGGACGCTCCACGAAGGTGTCGAGGCGGCGCTGGAATGGCAGCCTGCCGACTGGCTGAAGTTGCGCCAAGTCTACACTTACAGCAATTTCCGCTTCCGCAATGATGCGCAATTCGGAGACAACCGTCTGCCGGTCGTGCCCAAACACGTCTACCGCGCCGAACTGCGGATCGGCACCGACGCGCTGCACGTCGCGCCGAACCTCGAATGGGTGCCCGACGGTCCGTTCGCCGATTACCGCAATCAGGTATCGACCCCGGGCTATGCCCTCGTCGGTATCACGGGCGGCGCGACGGTCGCGCGGGGGGTCGATGCTTTTGTCGATGTCCGCAACATCACCGGCAAAAAGGCGATCGGCGACATCAGCGCGGTGATCGATGCGCGGGTCAACGATAGCGCGATTCCGGCAATCAATCCGGCGATCTATTACCCCGTCGAACGCCGCGCAGTCTCCGCCGGCATCCGCGCGCGGTTCTAGAGGAGGAACAGGGGATGACCGACATCAACCGGGTTCCGCTCTATCGAACGATCTGGCGCTGGCATTTCTACGCCGGGCTGTTCGTCATCCCCTTCATCCTGATCCTGTCGGCGACGGGGGCTGCCTATCTGTTCAAGCCCCAGCTCGACCGATGGGAGGAGCGCGCGTGGCGCGGCCTGCCGGCGGCGGACGCGGTCGATGCCGATGCGCAGGTCGCCGCCGCGCTCGCCGATTTTCCGGGCGCGAGCTTCCACTACTACCGAATCCCCGAAGCGCCGGGCGACGCCGCGGTCGTCCATCTCGGGCTGCCGGGCGGCACGATGCGCGACGTCGCGGTATCGCCGCACGGCCGGGTGATCGGCTCGGCCGATCCCGAGCGGCGAATTTCGGCGTGGCTGTCGGCGATCCACGGCAGCCTTCTGATCGGCCGCGCGGGCAAGATTCTCGTCGAGCTCGCTGCGAGCTGGGCGATCGTGATGATTCTGACCGGTCTCTGGCTCTGGTGGCCGCGCGGGCGCGGGCTGGCAGGCGTCGTATGGCCGCGCCTGTCGCTCGGCGGACGGATCGCGCTCCGCGATCTTCACGCGGTGACCGGCTTCTGGGTTTCGGGGCTGGCACTGATCCTGCTCCTGACCGCGTTGCCATGGACCGACGTCTGGGCGAGCGGTTTCCGCACCGTTCGCGCCGAAATGGGCTGGGTTTCGGGGGTGCAGGACTGGAAGGGCGGCGCCGCTGCCGATCCGCACGCCGCGCATGATCACAACGCAATGGCGATGAACGGGCATGCCGCCCACGCCGCCGCACCGGCGATCCCGCTCGCGCGCGTCGTCGCGCTCGCAAAGGCCGAGCATATGCCCGCGCCCGCGATCATCCAGCCGCCCGGCGCCCCCAATCTCTTCGGCCCGCCCAACGGCGCCACATGGACGCTGACGACGCAGACGCAGAACCGCCCGCTGGTGCGCAAGGTCAGCTACGACCCTGCGACCGGGGCCGAGGTGTCGCGCAGCGGCTTTGCCGACAGGCATGTCATCGACCGCGCCGTGAACATCGGCATCGCATGGCACGAGGGACAATTGTTCGGAATCGCCAACCAGCTGATCGGGGTCGCGACCGCGCTCGCGCTGTTCGCGCTTGCCATTTCGGGCTTCCTGATGTGGCGCCGCCGCAAGCCCGAAGACGCGCTGGGGGCGCCGCCGGTCGCGCGCGATCCGGCCCGGCTCAGG
>NZ_DATMST010000063.1:0-66986 GCF_035565275.1 Sphingopyxis sp. | reverse complement strand
GGCCAGCCCACGCGCGAGCGCCGCACTGCCGTCCGCCTCATGCACGCGCCATTGCCACAGGCCGGCCAGCGCCAGCAGCAGCAGGGCAAGGCCCGCCAGCAGGATCAGGCGTGAGCGCCGCATCGATCAGCCCTGCATCTTATATTGTTTGAGCAGGTCATAGAGGGTCGGCCGGCTGATCCCCAATATCTTGGCGGCACTGGAAATATTGCCGTCGGTGCGCGCGATCGCCCGGCGGATGGCGCGACGATCGGCCATTTCGCGGGCAGCCTTGAGATTGACGACCTCGCTGCCTTCGGCCCGATCGCCGTCGAGATCGAGATCGGCCGCCGTCACATGCTTGCCATCGGCCATGATGACCGCGCGCTTCACGCGATTTTCCAGTTCGCGCACATTGCCCGGCCAGCCCCAGGCGTCGAGTGCGGCGAGCGCATCGGGGGCGAAGCCCTTGACCTGCGGGTTCATGTCCTGCGCGAAGCGGGTGAGGAAATGGCGCGCGAGCAGCGCCGGATCGCCCGGCCGGTCGCGCAGCGCGGGGATGCGGATGACGATCTCGGCCAGGCGATAATAGAGATCCTCGCGGAAGCTGGCGGCGGCGATCATCGCGTCGAGATCCTGATGGGTGGCGCACACGATACGGGTGTCGACCGCGATCGGCTGGCGCCCGCCGATCCGTTCGATCACCCTTTCCTGCAGGAAGCGCAGCAGCTTTACCTGCAGGGGCAGCGGAATGTCGCCGACCTCGTCCAGGAACAGGGTGCCGCCCTGCGCCTGCTCGATCTTGCCGGGGGTGGTCTTGACCGCACCGGTGAAGGCGCCCTTTTCATGCCCGAACAGTTCTGATTCCAGCAGGGTTTCGGGGATGGCCGCGCAATTGATCGCGACGAAGGCACCGCCGCGACGCGGGCTGGCATCATGCAGCCCCTGCGCCAGCAATTCCTTGCCGGTGCCGCTGGCGCCCAGCAGCATGACCGAGACATCGGCGCTGGCGACCCGCTCGATCGTGCGGGCGACCCGCATCATCTCCGGCGCGCCGGTGATCATCCGGCCGAGCACCCTCCCGCCCTCCGGCGCGGCTTCGGCGAGGCGCGCATTTTCCTGTTCGAGCGCGTGGACATGGAAGGCGCGGCGCACGATCAGGCCCAGTTCGTCAATGTCGACCGGCTTCTGGTAGAAATCATAGGCACCGCCGGAAATGGCATTGAGCGCGCTTTCCCGTGCGCCATGGCCCGACGCCACGATCACCTTGGTATCGGGCTTGATGCGCAATATCTCCTCCAGCGTGGCAAAGCCCTCGCTGGTGCCGTCCGGGTCCGGCGGCAGGCCAAGGTCGAGCGTCACCACATCGGGCGCCTCCATCCGCAGCATCTCGATCGCTTCGAGCCGATCGCCGGCGATGAAGAGCTGATAATCCTCATAGGCCCAGCGCAATTGCCGCTGCAGGCCGGGATCATCCTCGACGATCAGCAATTTGGGGCGGGTGTCGCTCATCAGGCGGCCTTTCCTTGAACATCATCGCACGCCGGCGCGGGCGCCAGCGGCAGGCGCAGGGTGAAACGGCTCCCCACGCCGGGTTTGCTTTCCACGTCGATCCGCCCGCCCATCGCCTCGGCCAGGCTGCGCGCCTCGAAGGCGCCGAGGCCAAAGCCGCCGGCCTTGCTGGACGAAAAGGGCTTGAACAGATCGCGGCGGATGAATTCGGCGGTCATGCCGCAGCCCTGATCGACCACAGCCAATGTCACCTGGCCATGCGCACTGCCCAGATGCAGTTCGACCGGGCGATCGGCATCGCTGGCGTCGATCGCATTCTGCAGCAGATGGACCAATATCTGCTCGACCCGCGCCGGATCGGCGAGCGCGACCGGCACGTCACCGCTGACGGTGATGGCGCGCTGGCGGGCGCGGCTGCGCACAACCTGATCGACCAGCGGGCCCAGCGCCACCGGGCGCGGCTCTTCGGGCCGGCCCTTGTTATGCTGCGACAGGCGGGCGAGCATGTCGTTCATCTTGCCCACCGATTCCTTGAGCGTCAGCAGCATGTCGGCGCGGAAATCGGGATTGTCGGCGTGCCGCTCCGCATTGCGCGAGAGCAGGGACAATTGGCTGACCAGATTCTTGATGTCATGCGCGATGAAGGCGAATCGGCGGTTGAACTCGTCGAAGCGCTGGGCGTCGTCGAGCGCCTGCTGCCCCTGCGCCTCGCTGATATGGGTCGCCGCCTGGCGCCCGGCGGCGCGCAGCATGTCGAAATCCTCCCAGTCGAGGCGGCGGTCGATCGGCGGCGGCGCGAGCAGGATCGCGCCGATCAGCCGGCCATAATGGAGCAGCGGCACCAGCGCCCAGACATGGGCATCCTCGATCAGCCAAGGCGGCAGGTCGAAGGTGGCGTCGCCATCGCGGATGCGACCGACATCGACGATCCAGCCGCTCCCTTCCCAGCTTTCCAACTGATCGAGCGGCAGGGACAGGCCGGCAATCGGCTCCTGCGGCCAGTTCCATTGCGCCTCGAACGCGAGCCGGCCATCGTCGGTGCGCAGCAGCAGCAAGGCAGCGGGGGAATCGGTGATGTCGGCGACCGCCTTGGCCACCCGCTCGCCCAGCGGCGGGGCATTTTCGCCCGGCCGGCCGATGGTTTCGCCAAAGCGCATCCATTCGGTGCGATAGTCGTAGCGATGCTGGAAGAAATGCTTGGCGACCTGCACCTTCCACAGCGCGCGCATCTGTGGCGAGGGCAGCAGGACGAGCGCGGTCACCGCGACGAAGAAGACCGCGCCAATCTCCACCACCCGCGCATAGGGGCCGGCGATCATCTCGATCAGCACCGCCGCCGCGGTCAGCACCACGACATAGAGGCCGACGGCGACCAGCGAGAGCGACTGGAAGGCAATGGTGCGCGACAATTGCAGGCGGCCGGCCATTTCCTTGCGCATGCCGATGGCGATGACCGGCGCCAGCAGCGCCATCAGCGGCCCGCGCAGCGCGTATAGCTCGTTGACCCGGTCCATCGCGAAATAGCCGATGACATAGAGATTGAGGTCATAGGTCCACATCGCCGCCAGCGCGCCGAGCAACAGCGACACCCGCCCGCGATCGCGCGAAGGCCAGGCGGTATAGAGATGATGGACCAGCAGCAGGCAGCCGATCGCGGTCATCATCCGCAGCACCAGCGACACCGCCACCAGCATCTGGTGCAGATCGCTGCGGACCGGCAATTGCCGCCAGGTGAGATCGGTCGAGGTCTGGAGGAAGATGAGGCCGGCGACGGCGAGATAGACGAGGCCGACGGCGACCAGCGCGCCGCCGCGCGAGGCCGGGCCGCGCCGCAGCATGACGAACAGCAGCATCAGCCAGGCGGCGTTGCGGACGCTTTCCCCGATGCCCGACAGCGGCTTGTCGACGCCACCGAACGAGACATAGAGCGCCCAGCAGGAGGTCAGCAGCAGCGCGCTGGCGAGCATGCGCGGCTCGGCCGCGTCGTCCCGGCGCCGCAGGATGAAGATGCCAAGCGCGGCGAACAGGACCGCGGCCAGTGCGTGGCCCCAGTCGCCGATGAATTGCAGCAGCGCGCTCATGGCCTGCCGCTCAGCGCGCGCCGTCGGGCCAGAGGATCACCCGCACCGTCTGGATCAGGATCAGCAGGTCCAGGAAGGGCGTGTAATTCTTGGCATAATAAAGATCATATTCCAGCTTGTGGCGGGCATCCTCGATCGACGCGCCATAGGGATAGTTGATCTGCGCCCAGCCGGTGATGCCCGGCTTCACCATATGCCGTTCGGCATAATAGCGCAGATGCTGTTCCAGATCCTCGACGAACTGGCGCCGTTCCGGGCGCGGACCGACGAAACTCATCTCGCCCTTCAGCACGGTCCAGCTCTGCGGCAGTTCGTCGATGCGCAGCTTGCGCAGCCAATAGCCCAGGCGCGTGATCCGCGGATCATCCTTCTCCGCCCAGACTGCCTGGCCCTTGACCTCCGCATCCTGGCGCATGGTGCGCAGCTTCACGATCCAGAATTCCTGGCCATAGAGGCCAACGCGCTGCTGCCGGTAGAAAGCCGGGCCACGGCTGTCGAGCTTCACCAGCAAGGCGGCGAACAGGATGATCGGGCCGGTCAGCAGCAGCAGGATCGAACTGGCGATGATGTCGAAGATGCGCTTGGCGATGCTGGACAGGCGACGACCGGCGGAAAAACCGTCGGAAAAGATCAGCCAGCTGGGATTGACGCTGTCGAGATCGACGCGCCCGGTCTCGCGCTCCAGGAAGGTGGAGAGATCGTTGACATGGACGCCGGTGGTCTTGATCCGCAGCAGGTCGGACATGGGGATGGCGTTGCGCCGTTCCTCCAGCGCCAGCACGACCTCGCTGGCATTCAGACGCACCACATAATCGGACATGTTGTAGATGGCGGTGCGGTTGATCGCCTCCTCCACCACCTGGTCGCCATCATTCATGGCGATATAGCCGACCACCAAGAAACCGGCGCCGCGCTTCTGTTCCAGGTCGCGGATGCGGTTGGCGCGCCGGCCGGCACCCAGCACGACAAGGCGGCGCTTGAACGCCTCGCCGCCGAGCAGCGACCCCAGCAGCATGCGGGCCAGCAGCAGCAGCCCCATCGCCAGCCCCATCGCGTAGAGCGAATTGGAGCGCCACAGGGTGATGCCGGGCAACAGGAAATACATGACCGAGAGGAATATGACGCCCAGCGAGATGGCGACGAGCAGGCGCGCAAAGGCGAAGCGGATCGATTGCAGCGCTTCGGGGCTGTAGACGCCGACCGCGATCATGCCGGTCTGGATGGCGAAGGCAAAGCTCAGCAGCGGGCCGATGCGGGTCGCGATCGGCTCGACATCCATGCCGATCTGGTGCGCGCGCAGGATCCAGCCCGCTTCCGCCGCGCCGATCAGCAGCAGAAAATCGAGCAGGCCGAGCAGCAGCACCGCATGAGGGACATAATGTTTGAACAGCCTGATCATCGTATCGCGCTTCTTCCCGCAGCACCGCCCCTCCGGTCGGGAAGGGCCGCCAACTGGAGTCGGCCCAGCCTTACAACAAGCTGTAAGGAAATCCGACAGGGCTCAGACCCTGCCTGAAAATGGCAAAGAAAATCTGAAGATGGCGCCAATGACTGTAAATCAAGGCGACACCGGATCGCCTTGTCCCGCCCGATCGCAAGGAGGTTCAGTTGTTGTTGCGCAGCTTGTCCGCCGCATTGCGCGCGGCTTCACCCACGATCCGGGCACCATTGTCGACCGAATCCGCCGCCTGGGTAATGGCGTCCGCGCGCCGATCCTCCCGGCTTTCATTGGTGAGGTAGAAGAAGCCGATCGCCAGGATCAGGGCCAGCGCCACCAGCGCGAAGACGATGCCGCCGCTGCCTTGCGGACGATCCGAGCGTCGCCCGGTCCGATCCTGTCGATATTGCGGGTCGCTGCCCATGGCTTCCATCCTTCCCATGGCCTTTCGCCCGACAAGCCGGGCGGATCGTTCCCGATCACGCCGGGTCAATGGCATCCCGCCCTCAATCCTCGGCGGTCTTGCCCCCGATGTCGTCATCGCCGTCGTCTTCGGCGGCGCCATGGTCGACCAGATTGTCGGAAATGCGGCCACGGCTCAGGCGATCGACATCGTCCATGATCTCGTCCAGCACCGCTGTGTCGGTCGTTTCCTGCGTCCGGCGCGAGGGCAGCGCGCCCTCCTCCAAAATCTGTTCGAGCGCGGCGCGACCGCGGGCCACGCGGCTCTTGATCGTGCCGACCGCGACGCCGCAGATTTCCGCCGCTTCCTCATAGGCAAAGCCACCCGCGCCGACGAGGATCAATGCCTCACGCTGGGGCTGGGGCAATTGCAGCAGGGCGCGCTGCATGTCGCTGAGTTCGACATGCTTGTCCTGGCCCGCGGGCGCAGCGAGCAGCCGGTCGGCGGTGAGGTCGTCCCAGTCGCCACGGAAGCGCGAACGGCGCATCTGCGAGAGATAATGATTGCGCAGGATGATGAAGGTCCAGGCACGCATGTTGGTGCCGGCCTGGAAGCGGGCACGGGCGGCCCAGGCCTTGAGCAGGGTTTCCTGGACAAGATCGTCGGCGGTGTCGCGATTACCCGACAGGGATCGCCCGAAGGCGCGCAGATGCGGAATGACCGCGGCCAGTTCCCGCTTGAACTCGCCATCAGACAGTGCCTCGCGCGGCGCCTGGTTCAGCCCTTCATCCACGGCAGCAACCCCCGTTTCGACTGTCGCCCTCGCTGCATGAACCGAAGTCGTCAAAGCCATATATGCATCCGCACCCTAGTTCGATTACCGCCAAAGGCCAATTCCCAAGATACCCCTAGAAACGCCCATTTTTTCCACTGCCTTACCGCCAGAGAACCAGCAGCATCACGATCACGGCCAGCGCGAGCGAAATGCCCAGCACATAGCGAACGACGTGCGGCGTGGCGCCGCCCCGTGCGTCCTGCGTCGAGATATGCTGCTCCTCGTCGGCCATCGGCCCTCTCCGAATCGTTACGCATATTTAACGCGTTAAAGCCGGGAGGGTTCCGCCGACCGTCACAAAGGATCGGCCGGCGGGAAGACAGGTCAGGCCGGGGCGGTCGCTTCGTCGAAGAAAAGCGCCTGCGAGATCGCGGCCTTGACCGTCGAGCGCTGGAACGGCTTGGTGATGAGGAAGGTCGGCTCGGGCCGTTCGCCGGTCAGCAGCCGTTCGGGGAAGGCAGTGATGAAGATCACCGGCACCGAGAATTCGGCGAGAATGTCCTTCACCGCGTCGATGCCGCTCGAATCATCGGCCAACTGGATATCGGCCAGCACCAGGCCGGGCCGTTCCGCCAGCGCCTCGCGCACCGCATCCTCGCGGGTGACGGCAATGGCAGTCACGTCGTGGCCAAGATCGCGCACGATCGTCTCGATATCCATCGCGATGATCGGCTCATCCTCGATGATGAGAACCTTGGCACGGGTCTGCGCCTCGATCTCCTCCAGCGCTTCCTCGACCAGGGCTTCGACATCGGCGGTGTCGAGGCCGATCAGATAGCCGGCATCTTCCGTCGTGAAGCCTTCGAGCGCGGTCAGCAGCAACGCCTGGCGCGGCAGCGGGGTCAGCCGTGCCAATCGGGCATGAGCGATCGCCTCCTGCCCGATCGAGCCCGAGAAGCCGGGCTCGTCATCCAGATGCGAGGACGACCAGATCGCATGGAAGGTCTTGTAGAGGCCGAGGCGAGGATCGACACCGCTGGGAAACTCCTCCGGCGCGGCAACGATCGCTTCCAGCGTGGCGCGCACATAGGCATCGCCATGAGTCTGGCTGCCCGTCAGCGCGCGCGCATAGCGCCGCAAGAAAGGAAGATGGGGGTGCAGTTGCTGTCCAAGCGACATCGGTAAGTCTTCTCCCTGCCCTGTCGGGCCTGTTGTCCGAAACATCGGCTCCGCCGGAGGATGGGATGACGATGCCGCGCTGGCAAGCCCCTCTCCCCCTGCCGCCGAATGACCGACGGTGCAAAAAATGCTTCGAATGCCGGAACCATCGACACCAAGATTTGTTTCACTCTCGTTCGGTTTTTTCGACGGTAACGGCTTTTTGGTGAAATTTGCCCAGCTCGGTGAATTGACGCCGCTATGCGTTGCGGCGAAATAGCGGACAGGCTGGCGTCACGGATTTAGCTTCAAAGGGGCTGATTTTGGTTTCTTCAACAACGGAACGGGACAGGATGGGAGGGGATATTGACGTCGGCACGACCATCCGCGACCGCGACATGAAGACTGCGCCCGAACCACGCAAGCGCCGCACGGCCGCGAAAAAGGACGAGGCACAGGTGTCCCAGGTGCTCAAGTCCGTCTATCAGCGCACGGTCGACGAAGATATTCCCGCCGAAATGCTGGACCTGCTCAGCAAACTGGACTGATCAACGCTGGTCGGGGCGGCATTTCCCTGCCGCCCATACAAGGACCCTCTCGATCCCCCATGACCATGTTCGGCGTCTATCTCCGGTCCACCGGCGTCAAGATGTTCCTCATCCTGACGCTCGCGCTGCTGCCGCTGGGGCTGATCGCGCTGGTGGCGTCGCTGCAGGCGATCCGCACCGCCGACCTGGAGAAGGAAGCGCTGCTGCGCGTCGCCGTGACGCAGAGCGCGCGCAAGCTGACCGCCGATCTCAACGCCGATCGCACCGCGCTGGGCCTGACCGTCAACGCGCTGGCCGATGGCAAGGCGGACGGCGAAATCTGCAACCGCCTCTCCTTCTTCCTTACCGCGCAGGACCGCAGCGGCATCCGATTCTATATCTATGACCGATCCGGCAAGAAACTTTGCGGATCGGCCACGCCGGAGCCGGCCGGCATTCCGCCCACACGCCGCTTCATCGGTCCACGCGTCGAACTGCTGTCGTCCGGCGACTTCCTGCTGTCCCGCACCCACAGCCATGACAATCGCGTCGCGGCGCTGGCCTATTATTCGCGGCCGCATCTCGAAAGCGTCGCCGATCCGGCAACCGCACTGCAGAATAGGCAACTGAGCCTGCGCCAGGGCGAGCGGCAGATGATCGTCAGCCGCCCCGGCAGCCGGATCGACGGCCATAGCAGCAGCCTGTCCGCCCGGCTCGACCCGCCCGACATATTGCTGACCATGACGGTGCGCGAGCCGCCCGCGACGATCGCCCGGCTGCTGTCGCTGTTCCTGCCGCTGGTGATGTGGTTCGCGGCCGCCGCGATCGGCTGGTTCGTGGTCAATCGGCTGCTGATCCGCCCGCTGGTGCTGCTGCGGCGCCAGGTCGCCGCCTATCAGCCCGGCGAAGTGCTGGAGCCGTTGCGGCGCATCCGCACCCCCGCGCACGAGATCAGCGACCTGGGCGACACATTCCGCGAGATCAGCGAGGATGTCGCCACCCATGAGGCGGAAATGGCCGCCGCGCTCGACACCCAGCGCAAGCTGACGCGCGAGGTGCATCATCGGGTCAAGAACAACCTGCAGATCATCGCCAGCCTGATCAGCCTGCACGCACGATCGGCGCATGAGCCCGAAGCGGTGTCGGCCTATGGATCGATCCAGCGCCGGGTCGATGCCCTGTCGGTCGTCCATCGCAACCATTTTGCCGAGCTGGAAGAGAATCGCGGCGTCGGCGTGCGTCCGCTGATCAGCGAATTGTCCGCCAGCCTGCGCGGCACCGCCCCGCATGAGGCGCGCCGCTTCGGCATCCAGATCGACAGCGACGATGATCTGCACATCAGCCAGGATGTCGCCGTTCCGGTCGCCTTCCTGGTGACCGAACTGGTCGAACTGGCGATGCTGTCCGATCCGCGCGCGACGATGCGGATTTCGGTGCATCTGGAGGCCGATCGGAACGACCGCGCCCTGTTGCAGATGGCGTCGCCCGCGCTGCGCGCCGGGCCGGAAATGACTTTATTGCTGAACGAACGTTATGGCCGGGTGCTGACCGGCCTGTCGCGCCAGCTCCGCTCCCCGCTCGATCATGATGCCGAAGCGGGCTGCTACAGCATCGCGATCAGCGTCATTCCCTGAAAAAGCGTCAGACCCGCTGATAGTCGCGGCGGAAATCGGCCGTGAAGGTCGATAATGTGCCCGCCGCGATATTGTCGCGCAGGCCCTGCATCAGTTCCTGATAGAAATGGATGTTATGCTGGGTCATCAGCACCGCGCCCAGCATCTCGCCCGACTTCACCAGATGATGGAGATAGGCGCGGCTCCAGGTCGCGCAGACCGGGCAGCCGCAGCGCGGATCGAGCGGGCCCAGATCCTCGTTGAACTTGGCGTTGCGGATGTTGAGCGGGCCGGCCCAGGTAAAGGCCTGGCCATTGCGGCCCGACCGGGTCGGCAACACGCAGTCGAACATGTCGATGCCGCGCTCCACTGCACCGACGATGTCGTCGGGCTTGCCCACGCCCATCAGGTAGCGCGGCTTGTCTTGCGGCAGCATGTCGGGCGCGAAGTCGAGCGTGGCGAACATCGCCTCCTGCCCCTCGCCCACTGCAAGGCCACCCACGGCATAGCCGTCAAAGCCGATCTCGATCAGCTTTTCCGCTGAAATCTTGCGCAGCCCTTCGTTGAGCGAGCCCTGCTGGATACCGAACAGCGCCGCACGCTCGGCATGCTCGCCGCCCGCATCGAAGCCGTCGCGCGAGCGTTTGGCCCAGCGCATCGACCGCTCCATCGACCTGGCGGCCTCGTCATGGGTGCAGCCATTCTTGGTACATTCGTCAAACGCCATGACGATGTCGCTGTCGAGCAGCCGCTGGATCTCCATCGAGCGTTCGGGGCTGAGCATATGCTTGGAGCCATCGAGATGACTGGAGAAGGCGACCCCCTCCTCGCTCATCTTGGTAAGGGCGCTGAGGCTCATCACCTGATAGCCGCCGCTGTCGGTCAGGATCGGCCGGTCCCAGCTCATGAATTCGTGCAGTCCGCCGAGGCGGGCCATGCGTTCGGCGGTCGGGCGCAGCATCAGATGATAGGTGTTGCCGAGGATGATGTCGGCGCCCGTCGCGCGAACCTCCGCGGGGCGCATCGCCTTCACCGTCGCAGCGGTGCCGACCGGCATGAAGGCGGGGGTGCGGATTTGGCCGCGCTGCATGGCGATGACGCCGGTGCGCGCGGCACCGTCGGTCGCGGCGACGCGAAAGGCGAATCTATCGGTCATGGCGCGCGCGTATGACGGGGCACGCGTCAAAAGTCGAGCCGGACGGTCAGGCGCGCGCTTCTTCGCTCGACGGCTCCTCTTCGGCAGCTTTCGCCTTTTCTTTCGGCTTTTCCTTCTCGAATATCCTGATCAGCTCGCGTTTCTTCGCGTCCGACAGCTCTTTTTCAGCCGCCGGGAACATCTCTTCCTCTTCCTCGTCGATGTGATGGAGGTAACGGTGCTTCATCGTCCGGAATCGCGTCAGCCAGCCGGTCGAAGCGAAATCCATCTCGTAAAGCTCGGTCAGGAAGTCCTCGATCTCCTTATGCTCGGCGACGCTGTGCTGCGCCTCGTCGCGCAAATCGGGATCGGCAAGCATCGCCGCGTACAGCGACATTTCCTCCGACGCGGCATGCGCAGTCACCTCGACGCGGAACGCCTCGAACAGCTGGCGACGCTCGTCGCTGTCGCCATGCGTCGCGTCAATGCGATCCAGCAACTCGCGGTGGCGATCGTGGTCGGCCTTCAGCCGCGCGAAAATCTTGGTTTCGGTCATGTCGGTCTCCGTCCATTGGGGATCGAAGACAAAACGGGTCAGCGCGCGGCGGGTTCCGGCGCACTCCCCAAGAGCGGGACTCTATGTCACCCTGTTCATTAACCTTGAACCGAAGGGAAATATTAAGGCTGGGCTCGCGATTGAGCACCGATGGCAATGACCGTATATCTGAACGAAGACCCCCGCTCGGCCGCCAAGGGCCGCGCCGCGCGCCGGCAGTTGCGGCTTCCGCTGCAGGGATCGAAGGCCACCGGTGCCGAAGTCGAGGCGCTGGTCCATAATATTTCCGCAACGGGAATGCTGGTCGAAAGCGGCGCGGCTCTCGAAATCGGCGAGGTGATCGAGGTCAATCTGCCGCATAGCGGGAAAACCGCTGCCAAAGTGATCTGGGTGAGCGGCCCCCTCGCGGGGTGCGAATTCGCAATGCCGGTTTCGTCAGCGACGCTCAGCGCCGCGCAACTGCGCAGCGTGGTGATCGAATCCGACGCCCAGACATCCTCCGATCCGGCGGCACCGTCCGCCGAAAGTTTCGGCATCCGCCTGCAGCGATTACGGACCGCGAAAGATCTGACGCAAGGCCAGCTCGCAGCGCAGCTCGGTGTCAGCGAACCGTCGATCTCGGCCTGGGAACTCGACAAGGCCCGCCCCCGGGCCGGCCGGGTGGAAGCGTTGTCGAACGCGCTCGGCGTAGAAGTTTCCGAGCTTCTGGGCTTCGAGGAAACTGAAAGTCTGAACGATCTGATCGCCCGCGCGAAAGAACAAATCGCGAAGGCGGCTGGCGTCGCCCCCGGCAACATCAAGTTGATCATCGAGATATAGGCCGGAACGGCACGTGACCGGGGCGCGCCGGTTCACGCAGGGCGTGGCCGTCGAAACCGCCCTGTCAGAGCGGCGCCAGTCTATCGAAAAACGGACGATGTTCCGATCGTGGCCGATCGCCGCCCGATGCCGGCGTCAGGACGGAACGATGCGCAGTTCAAAGCGATCGGTATCGAAACCACGTTCGCCGGGGACCGCCGCGATCGGGCGTTCCCTCATCCGCGGTCCCGTCGCACGGCTGAGAACAGCCTGGCCCGATCCATTGAGAATGATCTCGTCATTCCCCGCGATGATCCGTGCGCCTTCCAGCGAACCCGGCGCATAGTTGATGACGAGGTCGTAGCCGGTCGGCGCATTGCAATATTCGCGGAAGGTGCCGAGCGACACCGCATCGCCGCTGATCGCACCGAATCCGGTCGCCTGATGCTGGACGGTGCAGTGCACCGAAACCGTCAGGCGGAGGTTAAGGCCGAACGACGCCGCCATCGCGGTCGTCGGCGCCGCAACGAGCACAAAGCTCGCGATGCCGAGCGAGAATTTCCTGATCATCCGCAACCTTTCCGCCTTTAGGCCGAAGCTCTTGGATGACTGTCTAGACTCGCAAATCTAACATTCAGTTAAGGGAGCATCCTCGCTCCCGCCCGTTGATTGCGGCAGCAGCGAGGCCGCGTTGGGTCAGCGTGCGGTTACCGAGATCGAGACGACGTCGCTGTACACCCCCGCACGGCGATCGGAGGTGTCGCCAATGAGAAACTGGATCGGCAGCGCTTCGCGGCGGAGCCCGTCGTTCGACTTCCCCGATATCGTTCGCGCGCCCGTCAAGTTGATCGAATTGCCGCCGATCGCCAGGCTGTAAGGCACGTACCAGTCGCTCGCGCCCAGCCGCAACCGGCCCGAATTGGCCGACGTGACGTTCAGGTCATATGAGCCAGTGCTGGCAACGCGAAGCTGCAGCGGCACCGGCGCGACGCCGGGCCGCAAGTCGCCGAGATCGACGACCGCCTGCCCATCGCTCATCGTGTAGGCGCCGGCGAGCCCGATCCTCGCCGATGGCAGAACATCGATGCCGAGAACGATGCGCGTACCGCCGAGCGAGCGGAAGCTGCTGTCCTGCGCCTCGAGTGTCACATCCTGGGTAAAGGTGCCCGAATTGCGGACATCGTCGGGGTCGGCGACCAGCTTGTAGAGCAATGTGCGCGATGCATTGGGGCTGAGCGCCAGCATGCGCTGCGACGGATTGCGCTGCGTCCGTCCGGCGCGCGGCGTCACATCCTGCGTATCGGTCAGGTTGAGCAGGGCGTAACCGATCGGCTTTCCCGTGCCTTTCGACAGGCCGAAGGGCGGCTGGACGAGCTCGAAGGTCGGGGTAAAACGGCATTCGGCCGTGCCCTCGTTGACGAAGGTGACGCCGAAGGTTCCCTCGGGAATCGAGCCGTCGAACGGATCATAGCCCTGGATCAGCCAGCTTGCCGGCGTGGCGCTGGTCCGGATGAGACATTCGGCGCCGGGAATGGCAGCGCCCGGCGCCGGCGCTTGGGCGTGGAGCGGCATCGCGAGGAAGGCCGCAGCGAGAAACAGGGTTGGGCGCAGCATATAATGCCTCCTAATTTTTCGAACCGGGGCGAACGGGGCCAAGGTTCACCAGACCATTGGTGTCCGCCGGCACCGTGAATTCAAAGCTCCGGTCGATCGTACCATTGGGACCATAGGTTTCCACCACATAGCGGCGACCCGGCAACAGGTTGGCGATCGCAAAGCGTCCGGCCGAATTGGTGAAGAACGGAATCGGCTTGGGCGTTTCGGTTTCCTGGACATCGAGCAGGGTCACACGGCCGCCGATCAGCGACACAGGCATGTCGGGAGCGAGAATCAGCGTACCCATGACGCTGGCAAACGCGTCGGTGCCGATGCGCGCCGCATAACCGCTCTTGTACGGCGGATGGACCCGGAACACGCCCGGTCCGACATCGTATCCCGTCGGCGGATTCTCGACATCATATTGCACCGACTGGGTGGAATAGGAACCAAGGAAATTGTTGACCGCTGCCCCGAGCGGGCCGCTTTTGCCGATATAATTATTCTCGGCCAGCGACTGGCCGGCGACCACGCTGCGCTTGCCCAGATTCTTGTGCCCAGATAGCAGCATGAAGCTGTCGTTGATCCGCCGCCCGACGCCGACCGTGCCGTCGGCGAAAGCGATGGTGGTACCGACGCGGACCGAAGTGGCGTTGACCGCACCGAAGTCGGAGAAGCTGGGGCCATAGGTTGCGTGGCTGATCGCCGCGTCGAAGCGGTTCGCCGAATAGGTCGCATAGCCCTGCGCGCGGACATTGTCATCCTGATGCGCAACCACACCGCCGAAGCCGACGCTGTTGAGCTGGTTGAGACCGCTTTGATTGTAGGAAAGCTCGGCGAGATTGTCGCGGCTTTCGTAGCGGGCTTCAGCCCGTCGGCGATAGTCGGGCTGGAAGACGAGCCCGATATTGAAACTGACGCCTTCCCGGCGCGAAAAGGTCGACGGATATTTTGAATAATCGACCCCGGCGCGGAGCGTCCATTTCCGGTCGATGCGATAATAGCCGGTAGTCCCCACGCGGTAGCTGTCGCCAAGTGACCCGCGTCCCCTGAGATAGGACGCGGTCGATGTGGTCATGAAGCGAAGGCTGAATTGCCGGGTATATTGCGCCGACAGCGTCATCGACGTGGTATTGATCCCGTCGATATTGCCCAGCGTCGCGAACTTCGGCGACAGATAATCACCCCGCAGCGTGAAGCTGTCGGACAGTCCTGCACGGTCGATGAAATGCTCGTAGCTGATGCCGCCGGCATAACCCTGCCCGGCCGATTTTGAATTGCTGCCCCCCGCATCGAGGAGCAGTCGCCCGCCGTTTCCGAGCACGAACTGGGTCTGGCCGGTAAGCGTCTGGACGTCTTTGCTGACCTGAAGACCGACCCCGACCGCGGGGGCATCGAAAAAGGCCTTGCGAAAAAAGCCGGTGAAGGCGACCGGCCCGCGATAGTCGGGTGCGCGACCGAACCTGCTGCTCGTCGGGCCCAGAAAGGCGCCATATTCATAATCGCCCGGATCGAGATCGATCGGGTCGAGATATTGCTGATACGACAGATTCTGGATGGCCCCGGTATTGTCGGTGACTTGGATGTCGATGTCGTTGCTGCCGGCAATCAGCGGCAGCGAACTGAAATCATAGCTGCCGGGCTGCAGCCGCACCTCGCGATAGAGCGATCCGTTGCGCAGGAAGCGAACCGTTGATTCCCGCTGAAGAACAAGCTGGCGGTTGGATTGCAGAACGGCCGACCGGAAGGTGTTGAAACGCCGCTGCTGTCGCAGCACGCCGACGCCGCCCATCTGGACGAAGGATTGCTGGCCGCGGATTTCAGGGTCGAGATCGCCGAGAAACCAGCGGCGATAATCCTCGGGTTCGTCATAGACGAGCCGCGCATAGTTGCGCGAGAATTTATACTTGTCCTCGGTCAGGCCAAAGGTCTGCGCGAACTGGGCATCGGCTTCGAAAACGATGCGGCCGAGCCGGATCGCACCGTCGAAATTGACTGTGGGCGGATCGGTCCCGTCGGCTTCCCAAATCTTGGTCTGGATGACGTTCAGATTGAGATAGGCGGAAAAATCGGCGGGTTGCAGCGTGACGCTGTTGATATCGTCGCGAGGCGGCGCGAACAGGTTCTGTATCGCCCGCTGTTCCGGTGTCACTTCGACGACGACCACCGCCAGCGTGCTGGGATCATAGTTCAGCGCGACGCCGGTTTTCGCGAGGTCATCGGGACCGAATTGCGTCAGATTCTGCAGATGCCCCGCCAGGGTGGCGTGCGCCGGATCGTTCAGCACGGGCCGCATCAGGCGGAGAAAGGTTTCCGATTCGAGCAGGAAACGGTCGTCCGCCGTCAGCCGCATCGGAATATCGCCCAAGCTGCGGTTCAGGAATGTCAGCGGCACCGTCATGTCGATGTCGCGGTTGTACGGGTTGATGTCCGGACGGCCATGCGCGCCGATCGGCAACTGCGGCATGACCGGCGTCGGAGTTGGCACCGGCGGTATCGGCGTTCCCGGGAGCGGAATGGTCGTCGGTTCGCCCTGATTCTGTACCGGCGGCGTTGTCTTCTGACTCTGGGGCAGCGGAATGGAAACCTGCGCGGCCGCCGTGCCGGCGCATAAGGCCGGAAGCGCCACCGAGCAAAGGACGAGTCCCCTCCTCATTGCTTGAACGACAGCTTCACGGGGCCGGGCCCGAAACCGGGGACCGGAATCCGGAAAACGCGTTCACCCTGGGCGGGAACATAGCCCGTGCCGACAGCGCGGGTCAGTTCTTCGGGCGAGATGTCGACCCGCAGCCATTTTCCGTCCTTGTCCGTGCCTTCGAGCAGCCAGCCGAAATTCGCCATCATCGCGTGGCGGCGGCCATCGTTGCGCAGCGTGATTTCAAGCCCGTCCTGCATCGGCGGAAGGTCCGTCGCGCCGGGAAGCGCCGGGGGCTGATACGTAACCGCCTTTACCGAGGTGGCCTTGACCTGCGGCTTTGCCCCCGGGGGCGCCACCACGACCAGCGCGCGCATATTGTAAAGCACCTGGACCTGAGCACCCACCGTTTCGGTGGCACCGGGTTCGAATGCCACCGGCAATTGCTCGACCGAAACATAATAGGCTTGCGATGCGGCCAGTTCGGGATCGCCAACCCACTGCAGTCGCACGACCTGACGGCCGCCGGCAGCGAGCACACCCTGCGGCGGAAAGATCAGGAACTGGTCGTCGGCCGGGGTTTCGACGACCTTTCCATCCTTGTCGAATTCCATGCGGAAGACGCGGGTCTGGAAAGCCAGATTGCCCGGGTTGATGTTCTGGACCTCGATGCGGGCGACGGCGGAACTGCCGCGCGATTCCATCTCGACCACCATCGGGGAGACGCGCATGGCCAAGGCCGGACTGACGAGCACCGCAAGTGCGGCAAAAATCGCCAGCAAAGCGCGCCCACGACGCTTCAACATCGCCAATGCCGTCATAATCCCATCCCCCGCCGTTTCCGGCATATTCCCTATTCATAAAGAAAGGGGAAAGATCGCTCTTCCCCCTTTCCCATATTCACAGCATCAACTTAGAGCGCGGTCAGCTTCAGCGTCACGACGTCCGAATACTGACCAGCGACCAGACCCTTGCTGGTGATCGCCGGAGCGTTGATGTTGATGTCCATGTCCGAACGCCATGCACCCTGCAGCTTGGTCGCGCCGGGCTGCGAGGTCGAAACGGCCAGCGACTGCGGCGTGCCCGTGGTCACGGTGTTGTACGCAACGCCGGTCCAGCTTGCATTCACGCTGTACGGAATGTTCGCCTGGAATTCGTCGGTGTCGTAACCGCCGGCAGCCGCGTTGACGAGGCCGTTGACGCCGTTGGTCTTCTGGATGCTGACTTCGTTGTTGAAGTTGCAGCCAGCAGTCAGCGTTTCGATGTTGGCGACGGCCGGGCCGGTCATTTCGAAGGCCGAACCGACGTTTTCATTGTCGCCGCCACGGATGCCGATCACGCCGAAATCGATGTCGCGCGCTGCGCTGTTGTTGCCCGAATAGAACGAGCAATCCTGCGGGACTTCACCCGTCAGCGTGAAGGCGACGGTGACTTCGTCGTCGATCGTGCCGGTGCTGGCCGGAGCATTGGCCTGCGCGGTGTAGCGCGTGCCGATGCCGCCCAGAAGGCCGAGTTCGAGACCGATGGTGGCGAGACCGCCCGGGTTGGTCGAGGTGTAGGGAATACCAGCGATGACGCCGGCATAGTGACGCTGGTTGGTCTGCGCGGCGGCGGGCGCTGCGGCGCCGACGAGAGCGATAGCGGCAACGGCGCCGCAAAGGATCTTCTTCATAAATCTTCTTCCCTCTATTATACCGCCCCGGCCCATTTGCCGGACTGCGGCCTAATACCTGCACCGTTCTGGTCGGAGACCGGGAGAGCAGCGGTGCCTGCCCTTCCGGCTACCGCCCGCGGTTCGCCCGCGGACGAATTCATTAGATCGGAGAAACGGTTATCGTGATCGTCTCCGAATATTCGCCGGCGAGCAGCCCCGCTTCGCCCGATGGCGTGCCAAGCTGGACCGCAAGGACCATGCCGTCGGTGGCGATGCCGCCGTTGCTGGAAATCACACCGCCGGCCTGAAGCTGGTGGCTGTTGAATGACCGGTTGAGCATTTCGGCGGCCGGATGCCGCACGGGCAGTTCGACGGCCAGGCTATAGGGCAACACGCCGGCATACGGGCCCTGCCCGTTCGGCATCTTCGTGTGCGTAAGTCCGCCGCGCGCCCCCTTGATCATCATCGTGAAGGGGACGTTGCAGTCGAAGGCGACTTGTGTCTGGATAGCGAGACCGCGGCGTTCGAGGTTGCCGAAATCCATGTTCTGAATGCTACCCATCGCGCAATGCTGGCGAATCGAACCGCTGACCGCGATGTCGAACGACCGGACATTCTCGATTTCGCTGGCGTTCGCAGGCACAGCAAAAGCCGCCGCCGCAAGCGCAAAGAGCATGAACCTCATGTCACAACCCCCCAAAAAACCAAACGGTTTCCGGCCCCGCTTTGCGGATAACCATTGGGCATCCCCCGACGCCCGGGGAGTCGCGACCCGACTCACCCCCCTCCGTTAAGAAAAACTTAGTACATGGATTAAGAGGGGTTCACACCCTCAAAATGGGCGTCAACCGAAAATCCGCATCGACGATGCCATTCAACTTGCAAAGAAATCCGCGATTTTTCGCACCTGTCGAAGGTTAATCCCGCCGGCGCTACCGGGACAATGGGGCCACTGGCGTTCAGAATCGGGACAGCGGCACGTCAAAACTTAACCTAATGATTTGGTTTAAGTTAATCAAAAGGCCCGCCAGCGGCCAAAATCCGGGAAAAATCGCAAAACTGGCCCGCCGCAATCAGCGCACGGTTCGGCCCGCGATCGGGTAAACCGACCTTGCTGCCATGTGCCGGACCGCGCATGGCCCCGCGATGCGGCCCGCGCCTTTAACCACTCGACAACCGATTGCCCCGCATAGGGCTGGTCCATGCCCATTCACGCGATGATCGAACAGGAACAGGGCGCCGACGACACGCGCGCGGCCGCCCGCATGCACATGCGATTTGAAGCCCCCGGGTCCTTCGATGGCGACGAGGGGGCTGTCGTGGTAGTCCACAATCTGTCGGCAACCGGCATGCTGATCGAAACCGTGTCCGACCTCGCGATCGGTCAACGGATCATCGTCGAACTGCCTGAAGCGCCCGACTGCGCGGCGACCATCGTATGGCGCAGCGAGGCGCTCGCAGGATGCCGTTTCGACCGGCCGCTGTCGCGCGCCGCGCTCAGTGCGGCGCAGCTTCGCAATCCGCTTCCCGACGACGTCGACCCCGCGCACCTTCCTGCCGATGACGAAATGCTCGCGGCGCGACTGCTTCGGCTCCGGCAGGAACGCGGCCTCACCCGCGCCGAACTCTCCGTGCGGACAGGCTTCAGCAAGCCGAGCATCTGGGCGTGGGAAAGCGGCAAGACCGTCCCGCGGCGCAGCAACCTGATCGCGCTGGCCGACGCCTTCGGCATGTCGGAACGCGAGTTGCTGATCGGCGACGCCGCGGCGGCGCACGGCAACCCGTCGGCGACGTCGAAGCAAATCCGGGCACTGGTCGACACCAGCCGCGAAGAAATCGCCGCCCTGGCAGGCGTGGAACCCGACAAGGTCCGGATCACGATCGAATATTAGGATCGTTCGCGGGTCGTGCAAAAAAGCGCTTGACCCTCACGCCGCGTTATCCCCGACAGGCCTGTCCGCACGATGAGGAGACGGCAATGCGGACGGTTCGGCAAGTCGCAAGAGCGGCGGGCATCAGCGTCAGGACGCTGCATCATTATGATGCGATCGGACTGCTGAAGCCCGGCCATGTCGGCGCCAATGGCTATCGTTATTACGGCAAGGAGGAACTGCTGCGGCTGCAGCAGATCCTCTTTTACCGCGAGCTCGGCCTGCCGCTGGCGGAGATCGCCGCCGTGCTCGACGATCCCGGCTTCGACCCGCTCGCGGCGCTCCGCCAGCACCGCGCGGCACTCGAAGGCCGGATCGACCACTACCGCACCCTCATCCACACCATCGATCGCACGATCGCATCACTGGAAAAGGACGAGCATATGGAAGACAATGACTATTACGCCGGCATCGCCCCCGAAACGCGCGACCGCTGGCAGCGCGAGGCCGAAGCCTTCTGGGGCAAGGATGCCGTCGCGGCGGCAGCGGCAAAGGCGCGAAGCTTCAGCAAGGAACAGGTCGCCGCGATCCAAGAAGAGATGGAAGCGATCCGCGCCGATTTCCAGCACCTGTTCCGCGAAGGCGCCGATCCCGCGTCCGACGCGGTGCAGGAGGTGACCGGCCGCCATTATCGCTGGGTCTCGCACAGCTGGACCCCCGACGCCGCGGCGTTCAGGCGCCTTGGCCGCTATTATGCCGACAACTCCGAATTCCGCGGCACCTATGACCATCCCGAGTTACCGGGGTGCGCGGAGTTCATTGCCGCGGCGATGGGGGTGTATGCGGGCCGGCTGGGGTGAGGAGTGAGGCGCGTAACAAGTGCTCTCGAGGTCTGCCCCGCCGGGTCACATGATGCGGAATGCCGGGCAGGACGATGCGGCGCAGCCGGGCCATGGGCATGGTGGGGACACTGCGAGCGCCCGTCAATCACGTGGCGCCGCAATGGATCAATCACGCGCGGCTGGTTGGAATCAGGCGACAGGCGCCCCAATCCCCGCGTCAATGGGGGATTGTTGCACCTGTCACCGTAATTCCAAATGCTCTTACGGAAATTTCTTAACTATGTATTTAATGCATAATAGAATAATTAAAAACATAATCATAGATGAAAAAACCGAAACAATTTCTGCACTTTTATCTGAACGAAAAAAATGAGATATACTTAATATAAATAAAATTGAAGATATACTAGCGTACATTATATATTTTTTAATAATATTATTCAAATTTCCGCTCCTAACAAGGGTCACTCAAAGCCCCATCTATGGTTTCCGATAGAACTTTATCCGATATGATTCCCGGCACGGCATTCAGTTTATAAACGATCGGAAGGCTTATCATTTTTGCGGCTGTTAACTCTCCACTTTGACCGCCTGCATATTTAACTGCATTACCGATCGCAGATACGGCGGTCCCGCCTGTGTAGATCGTCCCGCCGACTCCCGCCACTCCACCACCAGCGCCGACCCCAACGCCAGTAAATGCCGTCGCGACGCCGATCACACCTCCAGCCACGACGGTAGCAGCCCCCGCTCCTTGAATGGCACCACCTACGTCATCTATGAGATCTCCAACCTGATAAGTGGTTGACGAACAATACTTCGGCTTTTCTCGCTCACAAACAAGACGGCCCGCATTGCAAGAGTAATTTATATATCTCAGATCAAAAGATATAGGTTCCATATGGTACCAAATTACTTTTCCAGAGCAGGTCCAACCCTTCTTGCAGTTGGCGATCACGCTTATTTCTGGACCATCGTCACCCGGATTGTACGGGTCACAATAATCCCCATTTCCGGGATTATCACAGCTTAGACCCAACGGATCCACAAAATTCACCGGATCCCCACCGACATAGTTATACCAGTTCATCCCGTCGCCATATCCAATCGGATCAGTCTGCATGAACCGCCCGAGCACCGGCGAATAGATCCGCGCCTTGTAATACCACATCCCCAGCTCGGGCAGCCACGTCTGCCCGGTATAGCCGAACCGCCCGACATTGCCCGGCGCCGGATTGCCATATTCGTCATGGCTGTTCAGCCCCACCGTCGCGCCGGCGCTGTCGGTGACGCTCACCACGCTGCCGCGTTCGTCGGCCATCAGGAAGCGTCGGTCGCCGAGGCCCACGCCCTCGTACCAGACGATCGGATTGTCGATGCCGGGGCCGTGGACATTGCGGCGCAGCACCGTGCCGACGACATCCAGTTCGATGGTCCGGTCGACACCGTCATAGCCGAACCAGGTCGTTCCCCCCGCGGCCGAATATATCCGCTTCAACCGGGCCGCGGGATCATAGTGCAGCGTCGTGCCGCCGGGCGCGCCCGTCATCCGGTTTTCGCTGTCATAACCGTAGCTGTCGCTGCCCGACATCGACAGATTGCCGCGCGCGTCATAGCCGATGCTCGTGGCAGCCGCGCTCATGATGCGGTTGAGCCCGTCGGCGACATAGGCGCGATCGACGTTATAATGGCCTTGCCACGCATAGGCGTCGTTGCTGTGCATGACGCTGGCGATCTGGCTCGCCGGATTATAGGCGAATGTCTGCGTCAGGTCGTGCGTCGTCACCGCCCCACCCAGATTATTGGTCAACGTCTCCAGCCGCGACGCGGGATCATAGGTGAAATTTTGCGTGCTGCCGTTGCCGAACGTCACGCTCATACGCCGTCCCAGATCGTCGAACGCATAGGTCGCGAGCACGCCCGCGCCGGATGGCGCGCCGTTTTCGCGGATCGCGGTGACATTGCCCGTGACATCATGGTCGTAATTGACCGTCAGCACGCCGCCCGGATAGCTCATGCTGGTCCGCCGCCCGGCCGCATCATAGGCGTAACCCGTCGCACCCAGATAGGGAATGCTCTCGCCGGTTTTCCGCCCCAAGGCGTCATGGACGAAGGAGAGTGTCTGGCCATCCTGCACCGCAGTCGCCGGCCGGCCCAGCAGGTCATAACCATAGGTCGCATCGGGCTCGCTGCCCGGCAGGTCCTTGCCGGTCAGCCGGCCAAGATCGTCGTAGCTGTATCCGACCGCCGTGTTGTCGCGCAGGCGGCGCTGCGTCACGCTGCTCCGCGCGTCATAGCTCAGCCCCTCATAATCGCTCGCGTTGCTGCTGTTCGCACCCTTGGTGGCCGAGGGATAGCGCGTCTGCGACAGCCGGTCGAACCCGTCGTAGATATAGCTCGTCCGGTTGCTTTCGGCGTCGATGACATGGTCGATCTGCCCGTTCGCGGTATAAGCTGCGCGCAGTTCGTCGGCGGCGGCGGCCGTGCCAACCGCGGTTTCGACCTTGGTCGCGCGATCGTTGGCGTCATAGCTGGTGCGCGTGATGCGGTCGGGGCCATAGGTCGCCGACGCCGTCGCCGCGGTGCACGCGCTGGCGGGCAGTGCGCTCCACGTCGCGGGGTTCATGCGCAGCGCGGTGCATGTCCGCCGTTTCTTGGCGTCATAACTGTGCTGGACGACGCTCACCGTTCCCGACGGGGTTGAGGTCACGTCCTTGACGATATTCTTGTTGCTGTCGTAGGTGTAGCTGATCGTCTGCTGCGCGGTCATGCCGGTCAAGTCGGTCAGGGCTGTACCCGTAACTGTGCCGATTGAGATCGACTCGAGCGTCGTCCAATTCACATAATTTCGCCGCTCCGCCCGTCGCGGACGCGGGCCAGCACCGTCGGGATCGGGATAGATGATGCCCGCTGGTAAGTCGGCCGAGCCAAAATAATAGGTCGTGTCGTCAGTTCCGGCGAGCGGACCGTCAACGCTGGTGACATTGCCCAGCCAGTCATAGGTATAGGTGGTGGTCGAACTGATCGAGCCATCGCCCGCAGCCGTTGTAACGGTCGTTGGCAGCAATCGATCATTGTAACCGATCGTCACCTTCGTCTCGTTCGCCGTACCGCTGCAAGTCGCCGCGGTCGCACAGGTCGTGATCTGCGTGAGCTTATGCACGGTGCCGCTCGCGACCGATATGCCGGTGTACCCATAGTTGATTTCAGGCCGCACGCCGGTTTCGGCTCCAACTGCATCGGCGGTCGGAGAAGGCAATTGGACCCTCGTCACCTGCCCGTGCGTCGGATCGTAAGTATAGTTGGTGCGGTTACCGAGCGCGTCCTGCGTCCAGTTCGGCTTGTTGCACTTGACCGGATTGGTGCAAGCCGCGTCGAAATTTGCCGTAGTGACGATATCAGCGGGTCCGCTTCCCGGCTTCGCGACCGCGCGCGTCTCGGTCACATTGCCGCGCGCATCGTAGGTCGTGTGGACGTAATTTCCCTCGGGCATCGTCGTCCGCGTACGACGGCCCGACGTGTCATATTGGTAAGTAATAGTCTGCGCAGCGCCATTGGTCACGTTCGTGGGCTGGCCCACGGCCGGATTCGAAACCACCTGACCCGTGTCGGTTCCGCCTTCGGTCGTATTGACCACCGTATTTCCGCCCGACGTCCCCCAGCTATAGGTCTTCGTCACGCCGTCTTCGGTGATGGACGTGACCCGGCCGCTGCTGTCATAGGCGATCGCCGTCGTATCGCTGGTTGCGCCTGGACTCCGGATACCCACGATACGGCCGTTTCCGGTCCCGCTTGTACCTTTGGTAAAGCGCCATATCTCGCCGTTCGTCGTCGTGACCTCGAGGACGTTGGTAGTTGGATAAGCATATGTCACGCGAGGCGTGTCAGGCGGGAAGGTGCAGCTAAACCCCGCGCAGGTTCTTTCATCGGGATGGAATAAAGTGGCTCCGGAAGTACCGAAGGAGACAGCATAACCAGAAGAAGATGAAACCTGTGCGCCATGGGCAACGCCGACCGAGCAATTTTGCGAGCCCACCGGTCCAGGCAAACAGCTATAGCTCGTGTCATAGGACAGGATGAACTTCTGTCCATCTGCTTGCTTCATCGAGACGGGCAGTGCGCAATGCGACGCAGGGCCTCGTGCGCAATTATATGTGACAGTGCCGGTAGTCGGATACATGTTCGAGATGAAAGGCGTCGTTTTAAAGACAACTTCGGCTCCGTCAGCTGCCCGATAAAGATATTCCGCCCTGTACGTTTGATCATAGACCGTTTCGGTGAGGGTCGCCCCATCAGATTTGTCCGAAGTCCACACTCCTCCGGAGCCAAGAGTAAACTTGGCAGACACATTTCCGAAACTGATGTTAATACGCGTTTGGCCGTCCACGTTGGTCCGATTAAGTACTCCGGTCCAGTTATTTTCATAGCCGCCACGGCCCGAATAACGAACCAACGTTACACCGCCATCGCTAGGACCGATCCTACCTTCAAGAAGCTTCACGTTGAAACTACCAGTGGTCAGATCAACGCCATAGACGTCATCGTTGCGATAGGGTTCGGGTGCGTCTTGCGCCCGAACCGGCGAGGGCAGGCCCAGTGCCAGCACCGCGAACGGCAGCCATGCGGCGGACGACAGAAAGCGACGGGCGCGGCGGGCGCCCGGTTTGCGTGATGTTTGCATGTCGGAAATTCCTCTGTTGGAAAGGCTATTTCATCGAGTCGAACGACGCGCCTTACGGCGGCGGATTGGGCGAGTTCGTCGTCTTCAATCGCGTGCGATTGTCGGCCTTGTCATGCTCGTATTCGACGGTGACAGTGTTGTTCACGCTGCCGGTGCGCACGACCTTCACCAGCCGGCCTTTGGCATCATAGCTGTAGGCAAGCGTCTCGGCGGACATCGCCGCCGGCCCCATCCCCAGCAACGCCAGCACCAGCACCGGCAGACGAAATTTCTTCATCGGCTTTCCCCTGATTCGCGCCCGAAGGGCGCCTTTTCGCTTCGGATGTCGGGGAGGCTATGGTGCCGGAATAATGTAGGAAAGCGAAAATGTTCGCCATATGTTCCTATTTCGTCGTTGCGCGAAAAATAGGGCGATCATCCGCGATGTTCGGACCCGTGCCGGCCCCTTTGCTCAGCGCGCGGACGGCAGCAACAGGCTCGCGTCGCCGTAGCTGTAGAAGCGATATTCGCTTTCGATGGCGTGAGCGTAAGCCGCCTGCATCGTCTCCAGCCCCATCAACGCGCTGACGAGCATGAAGAGCGTCGAGCGTGGCAGATGGAAATTGGTCATCAGCCCGTCGATCGCCTTGAAGCGGTATCCCGGGGTGATGAAGATCGCAGTGTCGCCCGCGAAGGGCGCGATCGTGCTGTCGTCCTGCGCCGCGCTTTCGAGCAGGCGCAGGCTGGTGGTGCCAACCGCGATCACCCGCCCACCCGCCGCGCGCACCGCATTCAGGCGCGCGGCGGTGTCGGCCTCGATCCGCCCCCATTCGGCGTGCATGACATGGTCGTCGGTGTCATCGGCCTTCACCGGCAGGAAGGTGCCCGCGCCGACGTGCAACGTCAGCGTCTCGGTCGCGACACCCGCCGCGGCGAGCGCGCCGAGCAGTTCGGGGGTGAAGTGCAGCGCCGCGGTCGGCGCCGCGACCGCGCCATCCTCGCGCGCGAACATCGTCTGATAGTCACTGCGATCATCTTCGTCGGTCGGGCGCTTGCCTGCGATATAGGGGGGTAGCGGCATCGTGCCCGCCCGCTCGAGCAGCAGTTCGACCGGCTCGTCGCCCCCGAAGGCAAGGATGAAGCTGCCGTCGGCCAGCCGCTCCTCGGCGAGCGCCTCGACCCCCGCGCCGAAATCGACCGTCTCGCCGACGCGCAGCCGCTTTGCGTTGCGCACGAACGCCTGCCAGCGGCGCAGGTCGATCCGCTTGTGCAGCGTTGCGCCGATCTTCGCATCCCCCCGGCGGCCTTCGAGTTGCGCGGGAATGACGCGCGTGTCGTTGAAGACGAGGCAGTCGCCCGCGCGCAACCATGTCGGCAGGTCACGCACCCCGGCATCGGCGATGTTCCCGCCGTGGACCACCAGCATACGCGCGGCATCGCGCGGCCGCGCTGGGCGCAGCGCGATACGTTCGTTCGGCAGATCGAAATCGAAGGCGTCGACGCGCATCGTCTTCGGGCGCGTCCCCGCGCTTACTGCCTGATCGGGGCGTTGAGTTCGTCGACGCTGACCGGTGCGGGAACCGCCGGCGGAGGCACCGTCTCGACCAGCATCGAAGCCGGCGGCATCGGCTTGTTGTCGGCCGCGACCGACACCTGAACCATGCGCGACATGACCGCGGGCGGCTCGCCCTTATGGATCGCATCGACATATTGCATGCCCGATACGACGCGGCCGAAGGCGGTGTAGTGGCGATCGAGCGAGAAACGCGGCTGGAGCATGATGAAGAACTGGCTGTTCGCACTATCCTCGCTCTGCGCGCGCGCCATCGACAATGTTCCACGCAGATGCGGGGTCAGATTGAACTCGGCCTTGAGGTCGGGAAGTTGCGATCCGCCCTGTCCGGTTGCGGTCGGATCACCCGTCTGCGCCATGAAGCCGTCGATAACGCGGTGAAACTTGATCCCGTCGTAAAAGCCTGCACGCGCCAGCTGCTTCACACGCTCCACATGGTTCGGCGCGACGTTGGGATAGAGCTGGATCACCACCCGGCCGCCCGTCGAAAGGTCGAGGTTCAGCATATATTCGGGGACGCCCATATATTGATCGGGCGTCATCGCGGGCACCGCAGGCGCTTCGACTGCGGGCGTTCCCTCTGCTGCCGGTGCGGTCGCGGGGGCCGTGTCGACGGGCGCCGGAGCCGGGGTTTCGACCGGCGGCGCCGGCTGGCTCGTCTCGGGGTTGGGCGAGGGTGCGGGCGGCGCTTCCTGCGCCACCGCCGCAGTCGCGAGACCGAACGCCATCGCCGCGAGAATCATGGGACGGAAGGAAGATTTCATACTGGATCGGCCTCTGTATAGCATTCCGGAATTGCGCCCCGTCCGGCGCGCCCTAGCCGGAAAAAGCTGAACGCTCAATGGATGGTGTCACGCGTCGCCTTGGCGAAGGCCGCGCTCGGCGATGCGCGTCGTGACAGCCTCGCGCACCGCGGGCGTCACGAATTTGCGGATGTCGCCGCCGAAGATCGCTATTTCCTTGACCAACCGGGAAGCAATCGGCTGCAAGCCTACATCGGCCATCAGGAACACCGTTTCGATCCGGTCGTTCAATTGCTGGTTCATCCCTGCCATCTGATATTCATATTCAAAGTCGGCGACCGCGCGTAGTCCGCGGATGATCACGGTGGCCCCTTCGCGCTCGGCGAAATCCATCAGCAGCGCATTGAAACCGACGACGCGGATATCGCCATCGATCGAAGAAACCTCGGCCTTCACCATGTCGATGCGCTCGTCGTCGTCGAACATCGGCGACTTGGCGATGTTCGTCGTCACCCCGATGACCAGCCGATCGACCAGCTTCGCGCCGCGCCGGATGATGTCCATATGCCCGAGCGTGATCGGATCGAACGTCCCCGGATAAACCCCCACCCGCATCAACGGTCCCTTTCCACGACATAACGCGCGATAGCGCGCAACAGCGCCGCCTCTTCGCCGAAGCCCGCAAGATGCGCAATCGCCTGTTCGACAAGCAGCCCCGCCTGTTCGCGCGCGCGCTCCAGCCCCATCAAGGTGACAAAGGTCGCCTTGCCCGCGGCTTCATCCTTGTGCAGCGCCTTGCCCGCGAGCGCCTCGTCGCCCTCGACGTCCATGATGTCGTCGGCGATCTGGAAGGCGAGCCCGATATCGCGCGCATAACCGCGCAGCGGCGTACGGCTGTCGGGCGGAATGCGCGCGAGGATAGCCCCCGCCTCGACCGAAAAAGCGATCAGCGCGCCGGTCTTGAGCTGCTGGAGCCGGGTCACCGTCGGCAGGTCGAAATTCGCCGTCTCGGCGGCGAGATCCATCATCTGCCCGCCCGCCATGCCTGCGGGGCCCGCGGCGCGCGCGAGTTCGCAGCAAAGCTCGGCGCGCACAAACGGGTCGGCGCTCGTTACCGGATCGCACAGCCACTCGAATGCCAGCGCGTGGAGCGAATCGCCCGCAAGCACCGCGGTCGCCTCGTCGAACGCCTTGTGCACCGTCGGCTTGCCGCGGCGTATGTCGTCATCGTCCATGCACGGCAGATCGTCGTGGATCAGTGAATAGACGTGCATCGCCTCGACCGCCGCGCCGACGCGCAAGCTTAGCCTGCGATCGACATGGAACAGGTCGCCCGCCGCGCGGACGAGCAAAGGGCGCAGCCGCTTGCCCCCCGCGACCGCGGCATGGCGCATCGCTTCATAAAGCGGCCCGCGCGGATCAGAAGGCACTGCCAGCAACTGGTCAAACAATCGGTCGATCCCCGCCGCGACCTCAGCCTGGGTGGAAAGGAGCAATTGCGTTCCGCGCGAAACCTCGCTGTCGACGGACGCCATGACGGATCAGCTTTCGCCGAAAGGGGTGGTTCCCGTGGGCCGGCCGTCGGCGCCCAGGCTGACCTGCTCGATCCGCGCCTGCGCCGCCGCGAGCCGAGCCTCGCAATGCCCGCGCAGCGCATGGCCCCGTTCATAGAGCGTCACCGATTCCTCGAGGCTGACGTCGCCGCTTTCGAGCCGCCGCACGATGGTTTCGAGTTCACCCATCGCCGCTTCGAAAGAGAGCGAGGCGATTTCGGGCGAGGCTGCGCTGTCGGGGGTATCCGTCATGTCCCTGCTTTGGCCCTTTCGCCCCCCCGTGGTCAAGTGTGGTCGAGCTTGACGTCACCCTGCGGCCCGATAGGCTGGCACCATGTTCATCGGCCATTTCGCCCCGGCGCTGATCATGGCGACCCGCCCGCGGGCGGCTGGGCTCGGTACGCTGTTCGTCGCCGCGCAGCTCGTCGATATCGGATTTGCCGCCTTGCTGGTCCCGGGGATCGAGGCGATGCGGATCATCCCCGGCATCACCGCGATGAACCCGATGGACCTGTATCGCATGCCCTATACGCACAGCCTGCTCGGCACGCTGATATGGGCCGTGCTTTTCGGCGCTCTCGTCTGGTTCGCGACGAAGCGCAGAGAGGCCGCGATCGGCGCCGCGCTGGTGGCCGCCTCGCACTGGTTCATCGACCTCCTCGTCCATATCCCCGATCTGACGCTTTATGGCATGCCGCCGAGATTCGGATTCGGACTCTGGAATCATCCGGCGATCGCGATGCCGCTCGAAATCGCACTGATCGGCGGTGCCTTGGCCTGTTATATGCGCCGTACCGAAGCTCCGGCAGGCAACCGGCGACCATGGCTGCTCGCGAGCCTGCTCGCCTTTGCGCAGGCGATCGACTGGTTTGGCCCCAAAGAACCCGCCTATTCGCTTGCCGTCCCGGCGACGATGCTGTTCGCCTATGCGCTGCTCGCCGGAACCGCGGCGTGGGCGGGTGCAAACCGGCGACAGCGACTACCGGCCGGCGCCTGACTCCTTCGCCCGGCGCAATCACGCTTCTGTTTTTTGCAATTGATGGCGCGCGTCGCGCCGGTCATGTTGCACTGCACAAGAAGAGAGGGGCTCGAAGGCAAGTTTTGTTCAACCGACGTTGTTCATTGACAAGGACTTGCATCATGAAAAGATTCATTCTTCCCGCCCTCGGTCTGTTCGCGCTGGCGCCCACTGCCGCGCTGGCGAAGGACGAGGCGGTCAAGCGTTTCGAACATGACGGCGCGACCTACAGCTACACCGTCACGCAAGTCGGCGACACGCGCGTGATCAGCGGCGTCGAGGAACGCACCGGCAAGCCGTTCACGCTCCGTGTCGGCCAGCACCGCGTCCGCGGCACCGTCGGCTCGCAACAGGTAAGCTTCACACTCCGCGATGTCGAACCGCTCAAGATCGAGCCGACCACCCTCGCCTCGCGCTGAACCCTCTCTCCGACCGCAGACCCCATGATGTTTTCGCATCATGGGGTCTGTTCGTTTTGCGCAGTCGGAGCTAAAGGCGCGCCATGACTCAGACAGCAACCGCGCCCGCCTCCGTCATCACCCCCGAGATCGTTGCCGAACATGGCTTGTCTCCGGAAGAATATGATCGCGTCCTGCACGCGCTCGGGCGCGAGCCGAACCTTGTCGAACTCGGCATCTTCTCGGTCATGTGGTCCGAGCATTGCAGCTACAAAAGCTCGCGCCTGCACCTCAAGAAATTGCCGACCGAAGCGCCTTGGGTGATCTGCGGCCCGGGTGAAAATGCCGGCGTCATCGACATCGGCGAAGGCGAGGACGGTAAAAAGCTCGCCGCGATCTTCAAGATGGAGAGCCACAACCACCCGTCGTATATCGAACCCTATCAGGGCGCGGCGACCGGGGTAGGCGGCATTTTGCGCGACGTTTTCACCATGGGCGCGCGCCCGGTCGCGAACCTCAACGCGCTGCGTTTCGGCCGCCCCGACCATCCGAAGATGAAGCATCTGATCTCGGGCGTCGTTCACGGCATCGGCGGTTACGGCAATTGCGTCGGCGTCCCCACGGTCGGCGGCGAGGTCAATTTCCACAAGGCCTATGACGGCAATATCCTCGTCAACGCGATGACCGTCGGCGTCGCCGAGCAGGACAAGATTTTCTATTCCGCCGCATCGGGCGTCGGCAATCCGATCGTCTATGTCGGCTCGAAGACCGGCCGCGACGGCATCCACGGCGCGACCATGGCAAGCGCGGACTTCGGCGAGGATGCCGAGGAAAAGCGCCCGACCGTGCAGGTCGGCGACCCCTTCACCGAGAAATTGCTGATCGAGGCGTGCCTCGAACTGATGGCGTCGGACGCGATCGTCGCGATCCAGGACATGGGCGCCGCGGGCCTTACCAGCTCGTCGGTCGAAATGGCGTCGAAGGGCGGCGTCGGCCTCCACCTCAAGATGGACGACGTGCCGCAGCGCGAAACCGGCATGACGGCGTATGAGATGATGCTGTCCGAATCGCAGGAACGCATGCTGATGGTCCTGAAGCCCGGCCGCGAGGATTTCGCCGCAGCGATCTTCCACAAATGGGAACTCGACTTCGCGGTCATCGGCACCGTCACCGATACCGGGCGCATGGTGCTCGAGCATCATGGCGAGATCGTCTGCGACATCCCGCTCGCGCCGCTCGCCGACGATGCGCCGCTCTATGACCGCCCGCACGTCCCCACGCCGAAGCAGCCCGAACTGACCAACGTCCCCGAGACGAAAGACGTCGCGGCAGATCTAAAAACGCTCTTGGGCACCCCAGACATCGCCAGCCGCCGCTGGATTTGGGAACAGTATGACAGCCAGGTCGGCGCCGACACGGTGCAGACCGGCGGCGACGCCGCGCTCGTGCGCATCCACGGCACCAACCGCGCGCTCGCGATGTCGACCGACTGCACGCCGCGCTATTGCTACGCCGACCCCGTGGAGGGCGGCAAGCAGGCGGTTGCCGAAACGTGGCGCAACATCAGCGCCGTCGGCGCGACCCCGCTCGCGATCACCAACTGCCTCAATTTCGCCAACCCGCAGCGCCCCGAAATCATGGGACAGATCGTGGGCTGTCTCGACGGAATGGCGCAGGCGTGCCGCGCGCTCGACTATCCGATCGTGTCGGGTAACGTCAGCCTCTATAACGAAAGCAAGGCGACCGGCGGCGGCAGCGCGATCCTGCCGACCCCCGCGATCGGCGGCGTCGGCGTGATCGAGGATCTGGGCAAGGCGGTCGGCATCGGTTTCAAGCGGACCGGCGACATCGTGCTCGCGGTCGGCGAACGAGCCGGCCACCTCGGCCAGTCGGTGTGGCTGCGCGAAATTCTCGGCCGCGAGGAAGGCCCGCCGCCGCCTGTCGACCTGCGCGCCGAAAAGCGTACCGGCGACTTCATCCGCGGCGCGATCAACGCCGGCTGGATCACCGCCTGTCACGACGTCTCCGACGGCGGCATGGCGGTGACGCTCGCCGAAATGGCATTGAAGTCGAACATCGGCGTCCTAATCAGCGAGGAACAGCCCTTCGGTGTCGCCGAGAGCTTCTTCGGCGAGGATCAGGGGCTGTACCTTGTCACCGTCTGCGACACCTGCCTCGCCGACTTCCTTGATGCCGCCGGCCGCGCCGACGTGCCCGTCGATCCGGTCGGCCGCACGATCAAGGACCGTATCGTCTTCGAACTGGAGGGCAGCGACCATCAGGTGACGCTCGCCGAACTGCGTGAGGCCCACGAAGGCTTCTTCCCGAACCTGATGGGGGCCGACGCGGCCCTCGCATAAGTGAAAGAGAGGGGCCGATGAGCATCCATGTCGGAATCGGGGGCTGGACCTTCGAACCGTGGCGCGGCCCCTTCTACCCTGCCGGCCTCGCGCAAAAGCGCGAGCTCGAATATGCCGGGCAGCATCTGACCGGTATCGAGATCAACGGCACCTATTATGGCAGCCAGAAGCCCGAAACCTTTGCCAATTGGGCTGAAGCGGTCCCCGACGGATTCAAGTTCAGCGTCAAGGCGTCACGCTTCACGACCAACCGCAAGGTGCTTGCCGAAGGCGCCGCGTCGATCGAGAAATTCCTGACGCAGGGCCTGACGCGGCTCGGCGACCGGCTCGGCCCGATCCACTGGCAGTTCATGGCGACGAAGAAGTTCGATCGCGACGATTTCGCGGGCTTCCTCGACCTGCTTCCCGACACGCAGGACGGCGTGCCGTTGCGCCACGCGATCGAGGTGCGCGATGAAAGTTTCCGCGATCAGGCCTTTGTCGACATGGTGCGCGAACGGAACATGGCGATTGTCTATGCCGACAGCGACGAATTCCCGTGCATCGACGAGCAGACCGCCGATTTCACCTATGCGCGGCTTCAGCGCAGTCAGGAAGACGTCGACACCGGCTATGACGACAAGGCGCTCGACCATTGGGCGAAGCGCGCCAAGGATTGGGCGAAGGGGGATCAGGACGTCTACCTCTTCTTCATCTCCGGCGCGAAAGTCCGCAACCCTGCCGCAGCGCAGGCGCTGATCGCAAAGCTCGGCTGACCAACGTTACCCGCTGCCGGTAGTCGGGGGTTGCAGATTATGTTTCCCCCACTCGCATAGCGGCGTCAGCGCCTCGTTGAGCGACGCCCCCAAGGGGGTAACCGAATAATCGACACGCGGCGGGACCTGATGGAACATCTCGCGGTGGACAAGGCCGTCGGCTTCCATCTCGCGCAATTGCTGGATCAGCATCTTTTCGCTGATCCCGGCGATACGCCGCTTGAGCGCGCCAAAGCGCACCGGCGTGCCGTGAAGCTCCCAGAGAATCATAGCCTTCCACTTCCCGCCGATGACCTCGAACACCGGCCCGAGACCGTCATTATAGGGTTGTTTGCGCGTCGTCATTGACCAATTCTTACCTAATGGTGAGTATATGACAAAATAGTAGGTAATTGATCAATAGAAAGTATCACGCCACCCTTTTGCGATCAACCGGAGGCGGCAGCCGTGCCGCATCCAACGCGAAAGGATCAATCGATATGCCCGAAAAACTGCTTATTCTTGTCGGAAGTCCACGCCGGAACGGCAATAGTGCGACGCTTGCCGAAGCCGTCCGGCGCGGCGCCCAGGCGGCGGGCAGCGAGGTCGCACTGCGATTTCTGGATGACCATATTTCCGGGTTTCTGCGCGACTGCCGCCAATGCCGCCGGCCCGATGGCGAATGCGCGATCGACGACCCGTATCGCGCGCTGTTCTTCGACGAGTTCTTGCCCGCGCGCGGGGTGATCTTTTGTTCGCCCATCTATTGGTACGGCGTGTCCGCCCAGATCAAGGCGTTCTTCGATCGCAGCTTCTGCTATTATGCGGCCTCCTATCCGGGTTCGCAGGACGCGCTTGCCGCGATGGCGAACAAACGCCTGGGCGTGGTACTGGCGTCCGAGGAAACCTATCCCGGCGTGGCGCTCGGCATCGTCCACCAGATTCAGGAATTTTCCCGCTACACGAATTCTGATTTCGTCGGCGTGGTGCGCGGGGCGGGCAACAGCCGCGGCGAAGTGCGCAACGATCCGGCGAACCCCATCGGCGACGCCGAACGCATGGGCCGGGAGATCTTCTCCCGATCCTATTCGGACTACAGGCTGGAGACGCCGCGCAGCCCGCGTGTCTGGCCGGAGAAGGCGAGGTAAAACATCGGGGTCACCGGCAGGAAGCGCGTCCGGAAGATAAAAACTCGCCTCGAGCCCCCGGCTTTGCGGGGAGCTCGAGGTGAACGGTCAAGCGGCCGCGGCCTGCGCCGCAAGGAAATTGTACGGATCGATCCCGCGGTTGCGATACGCGCGGTGAGCCTCCTCATAGAGTGTCGGCTTGGCGATGCCGAGGCGTGCGCGCGCAGCTTCGAGCGGTTCGGCGAGCAGCGAGCGGATATCCTGCTCGATGATTGCCTGCGCCGCCTTGCCGTGGCGCTGACCCTGACGAATCGCGCCCATTACCGGCGCGTCACTCTTGATGCTCCGCTTCACTTCGTAACCGCCAGCATAGGCGATGAAGAAATTGCCGTAATTGCCCGTCTGGCCATAGGTGAAGCCAAGCACGCATTGTTCGCCAAGTGCATCACGGCCATAGCCCGTGAGGATGTGGAACAGGTCATGCGTGTCGCGCAGGCGATTCGAATACCATTGCACCTGGTCGTCGAATTTGGGGCGGCCCATCTTGTCACTCTCGGCAACAAGGCCAGCGGCCGACAGGCCTTCGCGGCGCATGAAGGTCACATAGGCATGGCCGACGCTGCCTTCGGGCAGCTGGTCGATCCACGCGTGATCGTCGAGCAGGTCAGGCAGATAGGGTTCGCGCTCCATCAGCTTCTGACCGAAATCGCTTTCGACGAAGGCACGCGCATCGTCCATGAAACCCTTGCGCGGCAAATTCTCGAAGATGTGGAAGACCTGTTCGGTGTCTTCCTTGTCCTTGATGAGCTTGCGAAAATGCGCGAACGCCTTCAGCGGGCGAAACTTCTGCGGCTGGCGATCGGGATGGGAGAAGATGGTGGGGATCATGGCTGGTCTCGTTCGAATCAGTTGATGCTGCCCGGATAGCATTACTGACACAAATGTCAATAGCAGCTTAACGGCTGGACCGCGACGGTGGCCGACCGTAACAGCTTCATAACCAGTGGATGGGCGATATGCGCGAAGACAGCGAAGTTGCGACCGAACGCCTCGTCACCCTCGACGCGCTGCGCGGATTCGCGGTCATGGGCATATTGGCCATGAACATCGTCGCCTTCGCGATGCCCGAAATGGCCTATGTCTCGCCCAAGGCCTATGGCGGCGAGACGGCGTCCGACATCTCCGCCTGGACAATCGGCTTCCTGCTGTTCGACGGCAAGATGCGCGGACTCTTCTCGATCCTGTTCGGCGCAAGCATGCTCTTGATCGTCGACCGGGCCGAAGCGTCGGGCCAGAATCCCGGCGCGGTCCATTACCGTCGCATGATGTGGCTCGCTATCTTCGGCCTCTGCCACTATTTCTTCATCTGGTGGGGCGACATCCTGTTCCTCTACGCCGCCGTCGGCTGCGTCGCCTTCGCTTTCCGCCGCTGGGAGCCGCGCCGCCTGATCAAATGGGCGCTCGGGCTTTTCACTCTCGGCGTTCTGCTGACGGCCTTTTTCTTCGGCTCGCAGCTTGCCGTCGCTTCCGCTGCCGATAACCCCGCGTCGACGATGGCGGAGGCCGGCCGCGACGTGCGCGACGAATATGCGAAGATTGACGACGAGGTCATCGAGGAAACGGCGCTCTACCGCGGGTCCTATCTTCCCATACTCGACGAACGGCTGGGCAACGCCGCCAATCCATTCGTCGGCGTGCTGATGACGATACTCGAAACATTGCCGCTGATGATGCTCGGCATGGCACTGTTCCGGAACGGCTTCCTGACTGGCGCGTGGACGCCCGCCGCCTATCGCCGCACCGCGCAGCGCTGGCTGCCGCCGGGGCTGCTGCTCACCATCCTCGTCGCATGGATCCAGTGGCGCGCGGGTTTCGACTATCTGGTCGCAGTCAACGCCTTCATGGCGTGGGCCGCGCCCGGGCGGTTGATGATGACGATCGCCTACGCTGCGCTGCTCGTGCTGCTGATCCGGCGCGCCGCAGGCAGCGTGTGGCTTGCGCGCGTGGCCGCCGCGGGACGTGCCGCCTTCTCAAATTATCTCGGCACCAGTATCGTGATGACCACGACCTTCTACGGTTATGGGCTGGGATTGTTCGGCGAGGTCGACCGCTGGACGCTCTATCTCTTCTGCCTGGGCATGTGGGCGTTCATGCTGCTGTGGTCGAAGCCTTGGCTCGAACGCTTTCGCTACGGCCCGTTCGAATGGTTATGGCGCAGCCTCGCGCGCGGGGCGTTCCAGCCTATGCGCCGATAGCCGCCGGTCAGTATCCGATGGCGCGGTCGAGCCCGCCGGGACGGCGCTGGACGAGCGGGTTGGCCTCGCGCTCGAGCGCGGTCAGCGTCTCTTCGAACAGCGCGCGCAACGCAACGACGCGCGGCAGATATTCTTCGGGACTGATCTGGCTTTCGACGCAATGCCGCGCGAACATTTCGATATCTTCGGCCAGCGCGCCAAGCCTTTCGCCGCCGAACTGGCGGGCTTCGCTCTTCAGCGTGTGCGCGGGCATGACGAGACCGCGCGCGTCACGCGCGCGCATCGCCTCTTCGATCGCGGCAACCGACTTGGTGCCGTCTTCGCGGAAATAGCCGAGAATCCGTACGAACGCCGCGCCCAACTGGGCACGCGTCGCGCGAAATTCATCCCAATCGACCAGCATTTCGTCCAATGTTCCGTCCCTTGGTGTTCAATTCGGCCGTGGTCCCGGCCCGTGCATGCCCGCCTTGGGTAAAAAAGACGTTACGGCGTGGAACGGTCGCCGCGAAAGCTGGCCCGTTTCAAGTCAGGGTCGCGTCACGCGCCAGCGCCCCTCGCCCGCGGTGGCGGCGTCCGCAGCGACCGACCAGCCATGCTCGCCCGCGAGCGCCATAACCTCGCGCCCCGCTTGCGGATCGTCAGCGATCAGCAGCACGTCGGCCGCTTCGCGCATTGCCCGTGCCAGTCGCAAGGCGGGCCATGGACAACGCATTCCCCGCGCATCGACGACCAGCGCCGCGGCGTCGTCAGCTGCGGTCATTCGTCGTACGGATTGCGCGTATTGCGGAAATTGAGCCGAACGGGGACGCCCTGAAAGCCCAGTTCCTTGCGCATGCCGTTGACGAGGTAGCGCTCATAGCTTCCGGGCAAGGCATCGGTGCGGCTGCCGAAAACGACAAAGGTCGGCGGCCGCGTCCGGGCTTGCGTGATATAGCGCAGCTTGATCCGCTTGCCGCCCGGCGCCGGCGGCGGATTCGCGGTCACCGCGCTCTCGAACCAGCGGTTGAGCCGGGCGGTCGAGACGCGGTTGGTCCAGATCGCGCGCTGTTCGAACGCGACACGGACGAGCGTATCGATCCCCTTGCCCGTCGCGCCCGAAATACTGAGCACCGGCACACCCTTCACCTGGCTCAGCCCGTCGTCGAGCGCGGCACGAACGCCGTTGAACAGTGACGAGGGATCCTCGGCGACGTCCCATTTGTTCAGCGCGACGATCAACGCGCGCCCTTCCTGCAGCACGCGGTCGGCGATGCGCAGGTCCTGTGCCTCGAGGCCTTTCGTGGCGTCGAGCAGCAGCACGACCACCTCGGCGAAATCGACCGCGTGCAGCGCGTCGGCGACCGACAGTTTCTCGAGCTTGTCGACCACCTTCGCGCGCTTGCGCATCCCCGCGGTGTCGAACAGCTGGATCTCGTGGACCTCGCCGTCCTTTTCCCACTGCCAGTCGACGCGGATCGAATCGCGCGTAATCCCTGCCTCGGGTCCGGTGATCAGCCGGTCCTCGCCGATCATGCGGTTGATCAGCGTCGACTTGCCGGCGTTCGGGCGGCCGACGATCGCGAGCTTCATCGGCCCGAGCGGCGCGTCCTCGTCCTCCTCGCCCTCGGCGAGCGGCGGCGAAAGTTCCGCCTCTTCCGCGTCATAGGCCTCGACGATCGGGCGCAAAGCATCGAACAGGTCGACGACGCCTTCGCCATGCTCGGCGCTGAGCGCGACCGGATTGTCGAAGCCGAGCGAATAGCTTTCCATCAGGCCATTTTCGCCCTGCTTGCCCTCGGCCTTGTTGACCAGCAGGATGATCGGCGTGTCTTCGCTGCGCAGCCAGCGCGCAATTTCCTCGTCGAGCGGGGTTACCCCCGCGCGGCCATCGATCATGAACAATGCGGCATCGGCCTCACGCACCGCCTTTTCGGTCTGCACGCGCATGCGGCCGGGCAGCGTTGCCGCATCATAATCCTCGAAACCCGCGGTATCGACGATCGTGAATTTCAGGCCGAGCAGTTCGCCATCGCCCTCGCGCCGATCGCGCGTCACTCCGGGCTGGTCATCGACGAGCGCAAGGCGCTTGCCGACCAGCCTGTTGAACAGCGTCGACTTGCCGACATTGGGCCGGCCGACAATGGCGATCGTTGCGGATCGCGCCATGCTTCTATCCTATCTTTCGGCGCGGCCGCAGCGGCCGCGCGCCCTGTTACCGCCAGGCGGTGATGCGTCCGTCGTCCGCCAGAATATAAAGGACGTTGTTCGCGACGATCGGGGGCTGTGACAGCGGCGTCTTGAATTCGGTCGTCGCCAGCGTCGAGCCATCGGTCGGCGAGAATTCAACGAGCTGACCTTCGCTGTTGACCGCGATCAGCCGCCCGCCTGCAAGGATCGGCCCCGTCCAGCGGATCGGGTCCTTTTTCTTCTTCTCCGTCTCGACGCGGAAGCGCGCAAGCTGCTGGAGCCAGCGAACCTTGCCCGAAGAGCGCGCGACACACAGCAGCTTGCCGTCGTCGGTCATCGCATAGACCCATTCGCCAACCACATAGGGCGTCGAAATGCCCGCGATCGAGATTTCCCAGCTGCGCTGGCCCGTCAGCAATTCATAGCTCGCCATGCGGCCGCCCTGGCCAAGCGCGAAAACCCTGCCCCGGTCGACGACCGGATCGGCATCGACGTCAGTCAAAGTCGACACCGACAGCGCCATCGACGTGCGCGCGAGCGCGTCTTCCCAAAGGTCGCGGCCGTTTTCGTAACGATAGGCCTGGACTTCGCCCGACGAGAAGCCGGCGACGATCGTCCCCTGCCCCGCCGCGGGCGATGCCGCCCCGAATACGCTGCCAGCCTCCATCGACGCCGTCGCCTGCCACTGGACCGCGCCATTGGTCGCGTTGAGCGCGAAAATCTGGTTGTCCTGACTGATCACATAGACGCCGCCAAAGGCAATCGTCGGCGCGCCGCGCAGCGGACCCGAGGGCTTCACCTTCCAGATCACCGATCCGTCAGCGACGTTCAGCGCGGCGACATCGCCCACACCGCTCGTCGCATATACGACCGACCCGTCGACTGCCGCACCGCCACCGAACAGCGAATCCTTGAAATCCTTTTCGGTACTGCCGATCGGCGTCCGCCACAGCTGCGCGCCCGTGTCGGCGGCAAAGGCCGACACCACGGCGTCGGTGCCGACCGCGAACAGGCGGTTATCGGCAACGACCGGCGCCGCCGCGAGCCGCAGCTTGTTGGTTCCGCCGGTAATATCGGCCTGCCACAACTGGGTTCGGGTCGCGCCCAGCGCCGGATGGCCCATCGATTTCGACGCATTGCCGCCCGATTGCGCCCAGTCGGCATTGACCGCGGGTTCAGGAAGGACGACCGCGATCGCGGCCGTGGCGGGATCGACCTTGACACTATTGTCGTTGGACAGGATCGATACGCGGTCGCCGACGGTCGGCGTCTTCGGCCCGCCGTCGCCCTTGAACACCCCACAAGCCGCGAGCGGCAGCGCCAGCAACGCTGCATAAATTCCGTACCGCGTGTTCCGCATCTTAGTTGACTTCCTCAGCTTTTCCGGCCGCCGCTGCCTTGGGCGCGGCACTGCCTTTCTGGTCCCCGGCGGCAGCCTGCGCCGCCCCCGTCTTGTCGGCTGCGGCGCTTTCGGACGCCCGGTCGGCGACCGCGTCGACGCCCAGCATGCCCGCCATCTGCACCGCGCGCGATTCGAGCGACTTGGCGACGCCCGGCGTCTTGGCAATGCGGCCGTACAGCGCGCCCGCCTGATCGAATTGGCCCAGCTGATAATGCGCCGTCGCCGACAATTCGGCGGCGCTGGCGAACCAGCTCGAAGCCGGATCCTTCGCGTCGACCATCGGTTTCAGGCGGGCGATCACCGCCGCGGGCTTCAGCGTGTCATATTCGAACGCGGTCTGGCGGATCAGCGCCAGATCGCGGAGCGACTGATCGAGCTTCGTGTCGGCAGCGACTTTCGCCATCAGCGCAGCGGCGGCTTTCAGGTCACCAGTCTGAGCCTTGATATTCGCCTGCTGCATCGCGGCGACGGCGCCATAGGCGGGATCGCCATCGGCTTCGAGCTTCTGCAATTCGGCGGCGGCGGCACGCGGCTGATTGGACTGGAGCTTTTCGAACGCCGCGATCAGCTGCTCGGCCTGCTCGCCGCGCGCAACGTCCTGACGATGGCTCCAGAACAGATAGCCCCCGAACGCCAGCAAGGCAGCGAGGACACCGCCGACAATCCAGCGGCCGTAGTTTTGCATGATCGTATCGAGCCGGTCCTTGCGGACGGCCTCGTCAACCTCTTGCAACAGCGCGGCATCATTCGTCGGGCTCAGGGCCAATCAAACCTCCATCTTGTCATTCATGGCTCTGGGCATATTTCCCGCCGGTCGCTTCCTTAGCGACCACGCCGAAAAAGGCCAAGCGATTCACTTGCCCCTTCAGCGCACCGCCGCGTTTCAGCCGGCGTAGGTCTGATCCTCCGTCGGGAATGAACGGGACCTGACTTCGTCCGCATAGTCCTTGACCGCGCCCTCGACGACGCCGGCCATGTCCTGATAGCGTTTCACGAATTTCGGGACGCGTTCGAACATCCCCAGCATGTCGTCGGTCACCAGCACCTGGCCATCGCATTGCGCCGACGCACCGATACCGATGGTGGGGCAATCGACCTTGTTGGTGATTTCGATCGCGATCGATTCGAGCACGCCCTCGATCACGATCGAGAAGGCGCCCGCCTGTGCCACCGCGACGGCATCCTCGACGATCGACCGGGCTTCCTCGTCGCTCTTCCCGCGCACGCCATAACCGCCGAGGATATTGACCGCCTGCGGCGTCAGGCCGACATGGCCCATCACCGGAATGCCGCGCTGGGTCAGGAATTCGATCGTCGGCGCGAGCACCTTGCCGCCCTCGACCTTGACCGCCGCTGCGCCGGTTTCCTTGAGCAGCCGCGCCGCATTGTTGAATGCCTGTTCGGGGCTGCCCTCGTAACTGCCAAAGGGCATATCGACGATCACTGCGGCATGCCAGCTGCCACGCACCACGGCGGCGCCGTGCAGCGCCATCATTTCCATTGTCACGCCGACGGTGTGCGGCAAACCATAGATCACCTGCGCGAGCGAATCGCCCACGAGCAGCATGTCGCAATGCGGGTCGAGCAGCTGTGCCATGCGAACGGTGTAAGCGGTGAGCATCACGATCGGCTCGCCGCCCTTGCGCTGGCGAATCCGCGGTACGGTCAGTCGCTTCATCGGCTGCGGCGTCGGATTCGCGCGGCTGGTGGAGGTGTCGAGGGTGAGCGTTTTGGGGAGTGTAGACATGGGCCGGGGTCTAGCCCCTTGCCGCACCGAACGAAAGGTCGAACCGCGCACGGGAATGGCCAATGCCGCATCATGTAAAATTTTCTTGACTCTATGTTCAATATTTTTAACATTACGTTGCATATGACGAACATTGGAGCTTTGCTCATGACCTACAGGGAAAAGACCAGTTGGCTGACGCTGGGGGCGATGGTGCTGGCCTACAGCCTCTATTTCGGACTGGTTCTCGCCGGGCACCCGGCGGGAACCTCGCCGTTCGCGATGCTCTGGCTGTTCGGCCCGATCGCAGCGACGCAGGGGTTGGTCGTGCTCGCCGGCTATGCCTGGCTCACTCTCGAGGCGCGCAAATCGCCGCGCCCCCGGGTGGATGAACGCGACCGCGCGATCGCCGCACGCGGCGCGCAAATGTCCTATTATGTCCTGCTCGCCGGGACGATGCTTGTCGGCGTCGTCATGCCCTTCACCGACCCGCCGATGCGGATCGTCAACAGCGCGCTGTTCGCGATCGTCCTCGCTGAACTCACCGGGCATGTGGTCGTCCTGACGAGCTACCGCCGGGGGTGGCATGGCTAAGCCGCCCTTCACGAACGACATCCGGACACTGCGTTTTCTGGCGGGCGAGATGACGCAAGGGGATCTTGGCGACCGCGTCGGCGTGACGCGCCAGACGATCGCGGCGATCGAGCAAGGCAAATATTCGCCCTCGCTGGAAGTCGCTTTCCGCATCGCGCGGGTCTTCGACAAGCCGCTCGAGGCGGTGTTCCAGTGGGACGACAGCGAATATTGAGATAGCGCGGCCGCGCGGGTCCGGACCGGCGCCCCCTTCCCCGGTGGTGCCGGCCGGGCTTCAGGCCGTGGCCAGCGCCGCCAGCTGCCCGTCGCCGAGTTCAAGGTCCATGCTGCCAAGCAACTCATCGAGCTGTTCGACCGTGGTGGCGCTGGCGATCGGCGCCGTCACGCCCTGCTGCGCCGCGACCCACGCGAGCGCGATCTGCGACAGGGTGGCGCCGGTTTCCGCGGCGATGGCATCCATGACCGCGAGCACCGCCGGGCCGCGGCCTTCCATATAGGCTTTGGCCTTGTAGCCCCGGACGCTTTGTCCGAGATCGCCCACGGCGCGATATTTGCCCGACAGATAGCCGGAGGCGAGGCTGAAATAAGGGATCACGCCGATGCCTTCGGCGACGCAAAGCCGTTGCAGCGCGCCTTCATACTGGTCGCGGTCGAGCAGATTGAGTTCGGGCTGCATCACCGTGAAGCGCGGCAGGTCTTTTTCGTCGGCGATCCGAAGCGCCTCGGCGAGCCGGTCAGCGCCATAGTTCGACGCGCCGAGCGCGCGGACCTTGCCCGCATCAATCAGCTCGCCGAACGCGCCCAGCATCTCGTCCAGCGGCACGTCGGGATCGTCCTTGTGCGCGAAATAAAGGTCGATCGTGTCGACTCCCAGCCGCTCGAGCGACGCGTCAGCCGCAGCACGGATGCGGTCGGGCTCCAACCCCTTGCCACCCTCGCCGGGCAGCATGCCGACCTTGGTCGCGATCAGAATCCTGTCGCGCGCGCCGCTGGCTTTCAGCCATTCGCCGATCACGCCTTCAGACTCGCCTCCGACATGGCCGTCGACCCACGCCGAATAGACGTCGGCGGTGTCGATCATCCGCCCGCCGCCCTCGACAAAACGGTCGAGAACGGCAAAACTCGCGGCCCGGTCAGCGGTCCAGCCGAAAACATTGCCGCCCAGAACCAGCGGCGGGATCGAAAGCCCGCTCTTGCCCAGCGCCCTCTCGGTCATCGGCGAACTCCTTTCTTCACGGTCGCGACGGCTTCGCGCGGGTTGTCGCTGAACAGCCCGTCGATACCGGTCTGCAGATAGGCGGTGATTTCGGCGGCAAGGTCGCCATGGCCGGCGGGGTTGATCCCGCCCTTGTCGCCGAGCGGCAGGAAGTAATTTTCACGGCGAAATGTCCACGGATGGACCTTCAGCCCCGCGGCATGCGCATCGCGTACGAGGCTCGTCGGGTCGCCCAGTCTCCCGAGGGCGCCGCGCGGGATCACCATCGCCTTGTTGGGTCCGATGCCGTCGGCATAGGCGGCGATCATCTTCAGGCCTGCGGGCGACGCCATGGCGGTATAACTTGTGCCGGGCCGGTCGGCGGGCGCGCCCTCGGCGTCCATCAGCTGGATCAGCGGCAGGTCGCTTTTTGCGCGCAGGTCCATCAGATTGCCGACCTCGAAGCTCTGGATGAATACCGGCGCGCCGCGTCCGCGATAGCCGAAACGATCAAGTATCGTGAGCAAGGACGCCTCATGCGGCAGGCCGATCGCCACAAAATAGCCCGGATGCTTGGTTTCGGGATAGACGCCAACCGGCTTCTCCCGTCCCTTGTTGACCTCGGCGAGCAAAGTCAGGATTTCCTCGAAGGTCGGGATCTCGAACCGGCCGTCATATTCGGTGCTGCGTAATTTCGGCAGCCGCTCACGCGCGCGGAGTGTCTTGAGCTCGGCGAGCGTGAAATCCTCGGTAAACCAGCCGGTGACCTTTTGCCCGTCGATCGTTTTCGTCGCCTTGCGGCCAGCAAATTCGGGATGATCGGCGACGTCGGTGGTTTCCGAAATCTCGTTTTCGTGCCGCGCGACGAGCACGCCGTCCTTCGTCAGCACCAGGTCGGGTTCGATATAGTCGGCGCCAAGCTCGATCGCTAGCCGATAACCTGCCAGCGTATGTTCGGGCCGCTCGCCCGACGCACCGCGGTGCGCGATGACGATCGGCGGGTTGCCGTCGAGGGTCGGTTGCACGGTCACCGCGTCAGCCGTGCAGCCGGCCGACAGCGTCAGGGCCAGCAGGACCGGAGGCCATCGCATCATGCAGCAAAACGTGTCTGCCAGTCGGCAGCCCCAAAACCGACGCTGACCCCGTCCGCCGCTTCGATCACCGGGCGTTTGATCATCGCGGGCTGCTCCAGCATCAGCACCTTCGCCGACGCGGCATCGAGCCCTTCCTTCTGCGCATCAGGCAGCTTGCGAAAAGTCGTTCCCGCCCTGTTGAGAAGCTTTTCCCAGCCCAGCGCGTCGATCCAGCCCTGCAGCCGCGCAGCGTCGAGCCCGTCCTTGCGCACATCGTGAAATTGGTAGGCGACGCCGTGCTCGTCGAGCCAGCGCCGCGCTTTCTTCACCGTGTCGCAGTTCGAAATGCCATAGAGAATCATCGTCATGGATCGATGACTAGCAGGCGCCGGTTGCAGATTCGAGGCTGAGAACCACCACGCCACGAAATGCCCTAAGACAGCGGCGGCGGATCGGCGATCCGGGTGTTCGCGCTCGCCAGTTTGCCGCGTAACGCGCGCGCAAAACCTTCGTGCAATGCTCCGGCGACGCCGGGGTTGGCCGCGAGATAGGCGCGTAGCGCCGCGGCGGGGACGAACCACAGCCGCGCGTTGCTGGCGAGCTGCACCGTCCCGGTGGCCTGCGCACCATCGAGCACCGTCGCCTCGCCGATCAGCGCGCCGTCGGACAGTTTGCCGACCTCGACGCCGTCGCGCAGGATTCCGGCCTGCCCTTCGGCCAGGTAGAAGAGGCTGGGCGCCGCCTGGTTCTCCCGGATCAGTATCTCGCCGCGCTTCGCCGAAATCCAGTGCCCCTGATCGATCAGGTCGCGCGCGACCGCGGCGCTCAGCCCGCCGAAATGCTGGCGGCGCAACTCCTCTTCCTCGGCCGAAAAGCGGATATTCGTCCCGCGAAGCCAGAGACGCGCCAATATGCCGAGATTGACGACAAGAATCGCGAGCACGAGCAGACTGTAGCCGAAATCCGAACCCCGAAAGAGCGTCAGCGGGAGCGCGACGAGAGCCGCCGCGGCAAGACCGATGCGGGCATAGTCGATGCGCACGACAAAACTTGTCGCCAACAGCAACAAGAGCGTCGCATAGAGGAACCATGCGGAATCGAAACTCGCCATAGCCAATCGCTCGCGTCGAGACCCGAAGTCGGGCCACTGGGTGATAACGTAACCGATTGCGGAACGCCTTGGTCGCACGCCCCGTCGCATTTCCGAAGGCCGTAACAAACTATCAGTTTTCGCCCTTCAAGAAAAGTATAGGTGCGCAAATACGACGAAAATGCTAATTTTGCGACTGGAAGGTTCGGGCGCATTGCGTCCGGACGGCATTCGCGCCATGGCGGCGCACGGATTCGAACCGAAAAGAACAGGCAGATGACGAAAAACTGGCAACCGCATAGCTGGCGCTCGCACGAGGCTCGCCAGCTTCCCACCTATCGCGACACCGATGCGCTCGCGGCTGCGGAACGCGAACTCAGCAATTATCCGCCGCTGGTTTTTGCCGGCGAAGCACGCGACCTGACCGCCGACCTCGCGCGCGTGGCGGAGGGCAAGGCGTTCCTGCTGCAGGGCGGCGATTGCGCCGAAAGCTTTGCCGAATTTCATCCGAACAACATCCGCGACACTTTCCGCGTGCTACTGCAGATGGCGGTCGTGCTGACCTTTGCGTCGAAAATGCCCGTGGTGAAGCTCGGCCGCATGGCGGGCCAGTTCGCCAAGCCGCGCTCGGCCGATCTGGAAGACATCGATGGCGTGTCGCTGCCCAGCTATCGCGGCGACATCATCAACGACATCGCGTTCGAGGAAACGGGCCGCGAGCCCGACCCGCAGCGCATGGTCAAGGCGTATAACCAGTCGGCGGCGACGCTGAACCTGCTGCGCGCCTTCGCGAACGGCGGCTATGCAAACCTGCACCAGGTCAATGCTTGGACGCATGATTTCATGGACCGCAGCCCGTGGGCGAAGAAATATCAGGAAACCGCCGCGCGGATTTCCGAAGCGCTCGCCTTCATGGAAGCGTGCGGCGTGACCCCCGAAACGGTGCCACAGATCAAGGGAACAAGCTTCTACACCAGCCACGAGGCGCTGCTGCTTCCCTATGAGCAGGCGCTGACGCGGCAGGACAGCCTGACCGGCGGCTGGTACGACACCTCGGGCCATTTCCTGTGGGTCGGCGACCGCACCCGCTTCGAAGGCTCGGCGCATATCGAGTATCTCCGCGGCATCGGCAATCCGGTCGGCATGAAATGCGGGCCGAGCCTCGAGCCCGACGTGCTGCTGCGCCTGCTCGACACGCTCAACCCGAACCATGTCGCGGGCCGCATGACGCTGATCACGCGCTATGGCCACGACAAGATCGAGGCGCATCTGCCGAAACTCGTTCGCGCGGTGAAGGAATCGGGCCACCCCGTCGTCTGGTCGTGCGATCCGATGCACGGCAACGTCATCAAGACGCCCAACGGCTACAAGACGCGCCCGTTCGAGCGCATCCTCGCCGAAGTGCGCGGCTTCTTTGCCGTGCACCGCGCCGAGGGCACGCATGGCGGCGGCATCCATATCGAGATGACCGGGCAGAACGTCACCGAATGCACCGGCGGCGCGATGGATGTGACGCAGATGGATCTTGCCGACCGCTACCACACGCATTGCGACCCGCGCCTGAACGCGGGTCAGTCGCTCGAACTGGCGTTCCTGCTGGCAGAGATGCTCAATCAGGAAATGGCCGACCGCGCGAAGCAGGCGGCTTAAAGTTCGCCCGATAGAATAACGTTGCCCCCGCGAAGGCGGGGCAACGTTATCGATGGAGCTTCAGGTCGCTAGCGGCCCCCGCCTTCGCGGGGCCGACGCCCGTCGCTATTTGCCCGGCCACCGCTTGGTATCGGCGAACGCCCGGCCCAGTGCGACGTGCAGGTCGGCATCCTCGGCTGCGCCGCCGAGCGGGATCTTGTCGGAAAAATTGTCCGCAGCCGTATGATAGTCGCTGCCGAGGAAGTCCTCGAGCAGCTTCATGTCCGAAAAGCTGCCGCCGACCATCAGCGAGGTCACGCCCTTCGCGCCGAGCGCCCAGCCATCCTGCCGCTGGATGAAGGCGTCAGCCTCGCCATCGTCGTCGAGCCTGCGCCCGAGCTTCGTCGCTACGTCGCGCACCACGGCGTCATAAGCCGGCTTGCCGCGCCCGATCGTCGCCACGGGCGTGCCCCGCGGCGAGATGGCGATCGTGTCGATGTTGAGCGCGACGGTGATGTCGCCGAGCGGCACCGCCGGATGATCGGCGAAATAATGCGCGCCGAGCAGGCCCTTCTCTTCGGCGGTCGTCGCCATGAAATAAATGTCGCGGTCGGGTCGCGTGCCCGAACCCAGCCGCTTCGCGACCTCGATCAGCACCGCGATGCCGCTCGCATTGTCGACCGCGCCGTTGCAGATGCGGTCCGCGTCACCTTCCTTGCCGCAGATGCCAAGATGATCCCAGTGGCCGAGGAACAGCACCGCCTTGCCGTCGGGCTTCGCACCCGGAAGCTTCGCGACGATATTGTTGCTGGCGAACGAACGGATATTCGTCTTGGCCGTGAAGTCGGCGGTCACCGGCAGCACCGCACCGCGATAGTCGGGCGACTTCGCAGCCTCGCGCGCCGCCGCGCCGCCAAGTCCGGCCTTGGCGAGCAAGGCATCGGCCCCCGCGATCGACAGGAAGCCCGAAACCGGAGCACCCGGCGCCGCGTCGGCGAGCCGCACCGTCTTGCCGCCGACATTCTCGCGCAGTTCGGCCCAGGGCAGCGCATCGGTCGCGATCACCAAGACCGCGCTTGCGCCGGCATCGGCCAGCATCTGACGCCGTTCGCGATAGCGCGGCAGCTTGTCGCCAAAGGGCGCGCTGTCGAACAGCATGATCGCGACCTTGCCCTTGACGTCGGCGTTGACCTTGCCCGCGCCGTCGATGCCATAGCCGACGAAGATCGCAGGCACGTCGGTCATCGACACCGATGCGTCGCGGCCGGTCAGGATGATGCCGTCCTTGTCCATCGCGAAATCGCGGCCGTTGACCTTGAATCTGGCGCTGCCCCCGACGGCTTGGCTCTCGACGAACGGTACCGGCTGCAACCATGGCGTCGCGCTGCCCGGGACCGCCTCGAGGCCGGCCTTCGCCCATTCGCCGACGACATAGGCGATCGTACGGTCTTCACCCTCGGTTCCCGGCGCGCGGCCTTCGAATGCATCGCTCGCCAGCACCTGGATATGCCGGGCGAGCTCGGCCTCGGTGACCGGCGCGTCGGCGTTTGCCGGCGCAGCCCAAACGGCAGGAGCGGATGCAAGAAGGACGACTGCCGCGACGGCGGCGTGGAAACGGGCGGTTTTCATGCGGCGGCGCATGGCATTTCCGCCGCGGCACGACAAGGCGCGTTCGTCGAATGACGAACGACCGTCAGACGATACGCCCCGCCCGCTCCAGCAGCGCCCGCGCCGCCGCGACGTGCATATCCTCGATCATCCGGCCGTCGTGACGCTGCGCCCCGCCGGTCGCCGCGGCGACGAGTGCTTCGGCGGCGGCGATCTCGCGGACCGACGGCGCAAAGGCGGCATTGCATGGATCGACCTGCGACGGGTGGACCAGCGTCTTGCCGTCAAAGCCCAGCCGGCGTCCCTCGATCGCTTCGGCCGCGAAGCCGTCGGCATCGTCGATCGCATTATAGACACCATCGAAGCCCCAGACCCCGGCGGCACGTGCCGCGAGGACGATCGACTGGATCGCGTAACTCATCGCGCGACGGTCGGGTCCGTCGGGGAGCTTCATTTCATGCGCGAGGTCGTTCAGCCCCGCGATCAGTCCCCCGACCGCGGGATCGGCGGCGATATCCTGCGCCGCATAGATCGCCGCCGGCGTTTCGATCATCGCGAGCAACGGAAATCCCAGCCCGCGTGCGGGGTCGAGATCGGCGCGCCGGTCGACCTTCGGCAACACCATGGCATCCAGCCCCAGCCCGGCAAGCGCATCGATATCGGCCGCCTGTTCGGGGGAGTCGGTACCGTTGATCCGCACCGCGACGCGCTTCCCCGGAAAGCCCGCTTCAACCGCCGTGCGCATCGCTGCGCGCGCCTCGCCCTTGCGATCGGCGGGTACGGCATCCTCCAGATCGACGATCAGCATGTCCGCCGCCAGCGCTTTCGCCTTTTCGAGCGCGCGGGCGTTCGATCCGGGGACATAGAGCAGCGAGCGCGGAGCATATTCACTTGGGGTCATGCGCTTTTCTGTGGCGCAGTCAGACCATTGCCGCAATAAGGAAGGCGTCGGCGGATGTTGAATTTGCAGAGGGGATGATCGATGGAATTCGCGCTTGCGCTGGTCGTACTGGCTCTTGTTTTCCTGATGTGGGCGCTGACGCCCGTCCGGCAGGGTTTCGCCTATACGATCGAACGCTTCGGCCGCTACACGCACACCGCGCAGCCCGGGCTCAACTTCATCATGCCGATCTTCGACCGTGTCGGTCGCAAGGTGAACATGATGGAGCAGGTGCTCGATATTCCCGGGCAGGAAATCATCACCAAGGACAATGCGATGGTCGCGGTCGACGGCGTCGTCTTCTTCCAGGTGCTCGACGCGGCGAAGGCGGCCTATGAAGTCAGCGATCTCTATCTCTCGATCATGAACCTGACGACGACCAACCTGCGCACCGTGATGGGCTCGATGGACCTCGACGAAACCTTGTCGAAGCGCGACGAGATCAACACTCGCCTGCTGCACGTCGTCGACGACGCGACGACGCCATGGGGCGTCAAGATCACCCGCGTCGAGATCAAGGACATCCGTCCGCCCGCCGATATCTCGAACGCGATGGCGCGGCAGATGAAGGCCGAGCGCGAAAAGCGCGCCAATATCCTCGAGGCCGAAGGCAGCCGCGCGTCGGAAATCCTGCGCGCCGAAGGCCAGAAACAGAGCCAGATTCTCGAAGCCGAAGGCCGCCGCGAAGCTGCCTTCCGCGATGCAGAAGCACGCGAGCGCGAGGCGGAAGCCGAAGCGAAAGCGACGCAGATGGTTTCGGACGCGATCGCTGGCGGAAATGCACAGGCGATCAACTATTTCATCGCGCAGAAATATGTCGAGGCGGTCGGCCAGTTCGCGACCAGCCCCAACGCCAAGACGATCCTCTTCCCCGTCGAGGCGACGCAGCTGATCGGCACGCTTGGCGGCATCGGCGAACTTGCCAGGGACGCGCTCGAACGCAAGGGAGCCTGACATGCCCGACTGGCTGGCCAATATGGAACCGCATTGGGCGTGGCTCTCCCTGGGCGTGCTGCTCGCCGCCGCGGAGATCGTCGCGCCGGGCTTTTTCCTGATCTGGGTCGGCGCCGCGGCGATCGTCACCGGCGTCATCGCATGGATCGTGCCGTTCAGCGTCCCGCTCCAGCTCGGCATCTTCGCGATCCTGTCGTTCGTCGCGCTCTATGGCGGACGCCGCTGGCTGAAGGCGAACCCGATCACCACGACCGATCCCCACCTCAACCAGCGCGGCGGCCGTCTCGTCGGCGAAGTACTGACGGTGACGCGCGCGATCGAGGATGGTCGCGGCCGTGCGAAAGTCGGCGACGGCGAATGGCCGGTGCGCGGCCCCGATGTGGCCGAAGGCGCCAAGGTCCGCGTGGTCAGCGCCGACGGCGGCGTGCTGGTCGTCGAGCCAGCCTGACCGCCCCTTATCCCCCGCGCGGGCGTGAATAGATCGCCACGACATGACCCAGCGCATCGCTTTCGCCGATGCGGCGGAAACCCAGCTTGGCCGAAACGCGTTCGGATGCATCGTTGCCGGGGTCGATGATGCATCGCACTTCTGCCGCATCGAGATGCGCGTCGGCCCAACCGAGCGTCGCCCTCATCGCCTCGGTCGCGTAGCCCGCGCCCCAATGGTCGGCGTCGAACGCCCACCCCGCCTCGGGCACATCTTCCAGTTCGGGGATGCCGCGGCAGAAATAGCTGAGCCCGCCCTGCCCGATCAGCTTGTCGGTCGCCTTGTCCGCAAAGACCCAATAGCCAAAGCCCATCACCGGCCACAGCCCGGCCGAGCTCAGGAACTTTCCCCAGCTGACGTCGGGCGCACGCGGTTCGCCGCCGATGAAGCGGGTGACGCGATCATCGGCCCACATCGCGGTATGGACGTCCTTGTCCGACAGTCGCCCGGGACGCAGGCGCATCCGTTCGGTCTCGATCACGGGCGGGGCGGTAAAGGTTTCGAATGCCATGGCTGCCGATGTGCCCAAGCGAACAGCGGCGGTCAATCGGGGACCAGATAATGGTCGAACAGGTCGTGCAGCACCGCCTTGCCGTCGACCTGCTGTTTTGCGCGCAGCACGGCGAGCGAGTCGACACGCGTCAGCACGTCGACGTGGCGAAGCACGGCATGATAGTGCGGCCGGTCGCGAAAGTCGGGGAACAGGAAGATACAGTCGGGCTTGCAGTGGACGATCGACTGCAACAGGCAAGCCACCCGGAAACGCCCGTCGATCAGCACCGCGTCGGGGCTGCCGCCCACGCTCCGCCAGATCTGCGTGTGATAGCGCGGCCAGTCGCGGATGCGGCTTTCGTCGACCGGATAACCCCGTTCGCCGACCGGGCCGATGTCGGCATGGAACGGCGTGAATTCGACAACCTCGCGCGCAATGTCGGCCTGCACCGTGCCCAGCCATGCGGGATCGCTGTCGACGCTGACGATCCGGCGCACCTGCCGTGCGGCGACGATCGTGCTGCCGCCGCACCCGAATTCGAGCAAGGAGCCGAGCCCTGCCAGTTGCAGTTCGAACTGCGTGATCTCGGCCGCGGTCATTTGTGGTCGCATGGTCTGGTCCCCTCCCACGCCATGAGGATATGGGACCAGAGCCGGCTCGTCCAGCCGGCATTGACACGATCGCTCTTCGCGGATGAGGAGGCCCGGAACAGGGAGAGAGAACCGTTCCGGACCCCCGCAACCGGGGAGAAGATGGTCAGGCGGCGGCCGCCGCCAGTTCCTCGCGCGGCGCCGACGAATGCGCCGGCATGATCGCGTCGGCATAATCGCTTTCATATTTGCCGATCAGCGCGCGGTCGTCGTGGTTCCACGGATGGAAGCCCGGCATGAAGTAGGAAAGCCAGGGGAAGAAGCTCTTGCGCAGCACGCCGGGCGTGCCGAGCAGATACCACCAGATGCGCGCCGTGACGCGCCAGCCGGTCAGCCCGTCCTGCTTCAGGAGTGCCTTCATGCCCTTCACGCGCTTGGGCCAGAAACGCGAGGTGACGAGGAGCATCATCAACGACTTGGCGCGCCAGCGGCGAAACCGGCTCCAGTCCTTCGTCGCATGCAGCCAGGTATCGTATGCGACGCCCTTGTGCTCGATCTCCTCGATCGCGTGCCATTTCCACAGGGCCGCCCATTCGGGCTCGGCGCCCGCATACATGCTGTCGTCGCGCAGCATCGTCGCCGCCATCATCGCGGTATAATGTTCGAGCGCGATCGTCGCCATCAGGTTGACGATCTGCGGGCGCGATTTGATCTGGTCGAGGACGTGGTTCACATCGGCCTCGAGTTCGGAAAGGTCGTATCCTGCTTCCGCCGCCTTCTTGTTGAACACGACATGCTCGCGGCTGTGAATCACCTCCTGCTGGGTGAAGGCGCGGATCTCGCGCGCCAGCTTCTCCGGCACGCCGTCGCGGTGCGCCTTCACCGCTTCGATGAACATCGCCTCGCCGCGCGGAAAGGTCACCGACAGCGCGGTGTGGAAAGCCGACGCGATCGGGTCGCCGTTCAGCCACCAGCGGCCCTGCCTGTCGTCGCGGCCAAAACGCATGTCGCGCGGGGTGATCGAAAGATCGGCGGGGGTCGGCGACCGGGAAAGGCTGGACATATGGCTCATACCGTCGAAAAGGGGAGACGGGGCAGCAATAGGGTTTACTTACACATATGTCAATAGTGAAGAAGCGTTTGAGTCCGGAGGAAAGCCGCTCGGCGGCGCTCGAGGCTGCGCGCCATATATTGATCGAAATGGGGCCGGCGGCGGTGACGCTCAAAGCCGTGGCGGCACGGATCGACCGCACCCACGCCAATCTGCTCCATCATTTCGGCAGCGCGGCGGGGCTGCAAAAGGCGCTCGCCGCCTATCAGGCCGAAACCGTGTGCGCGACGATCGGCCGGAAAATGGCCGAATCACCGCCGGGCGAACGCAATGTGCGCGAGATTGTCGACCTCGCCTTCGACGCCTTCAACGAAGGCGGCGCGGGCGCGCTCGCGACGTGGATGGCGGCGACGGGCAACGACGATGCGCTCGACCCGATCGTCGATGCGATCCATCGCCTGATCGACGGCATGGCGCCCGACGCGCACGAAAAGCGCTTGATGCACGAGGATACGCTCGCGCTGGTGCTCATGGCATTGGGCGATGCGCAACTCGGCGGCCCGATGGCCGAGGCGCTCGACCTGCCGCGCGACACGTCGCGCGTACTTGCGACCGAGCTGATCACAGGACGGATTGCGAAATTCTGGGCCGAGCATGGCGGCAAGCTCCCGGCACAGGGCTAGCAATTCGGGCGTTCAGGCGCTAAGGGCGCTCCGATCCCGTCATTCCGTTCGCATCGAGCCGCGACTGCCCAGGCAGTTTCGAGGTCGCTCGACACGACCGGGACATGATGTGTAGTTTCCCGCTTCCCCCTGAAGGCCCCGCCATGCATTTCCTCGACCAAGCCAAGATTTTCATCAAGTCGGGAGACGGCGGCCCCGGTGCCGTATCGTTCCGGCGCGAGAAATATATCGAATATGGCGGTCCCGATGGCGGCAATGGCGGCAAAGGCGGCGATGTGATTTTCGAGGCCGTCGCCGGCCTCAACACGCTGATCGATTTTCGCTACACCCAGCATTTCAAGGCAAAGCGCGGTACCCCCGGTGCGGGCCGTGACCGCACCGGCGCGGGTGGCCCTGACCTGGTGATCCAGGTGCCGATCGGCACGCAGATTCTCGATGACGACGAAGATCGCAGCCTGCTGGCCGACCTGACGAAGGAGGGCGAACAGCTCGTCTTCCTGCGCGGTGGCGACGGCGGCCGCGGCAACGCCAGCTACAAGACCTCGACCAACCGCGCCCCGCGCCAGCACGGTCCGGGTTGGCCGGGCGAGGAAATGTGGGTGTGGCTGCGCCTCAAACTGCTCGCCGATGCGGGGCTCGTCGGGCTGCCCAACGCCGGCAAGTCGACCTTTATCAACGGCGTGTCCAATGCGCAGGCGAAGGTCGGCGCCTATGCCTTCACGACGCTGCGCCCGCAGCTCGGCGTTGTCAGCCACAAAGGGCATGAATTCGTCATTGCCGACATTCCGGGGCTGATCCAGGGCGCAGCGGAAGGCGCCGGGGTCGGTGACCGATTCCTCGGCCATATCGAACGCTGCCGCGTGCTGCTCCACCTCGTCGACGCGAATGACGAGGATGTCGCGACCAGTTACCGCATCGTCCGTGACGAACTCGAAGCCTATGGCGCCGACCTTACTGACAAGCCGGTAATCGTCGCCCTGAACAAGATCGACACCCTCGACGACGAACTGGTCGCCGCGCTGTCGGCCGAACTCGCTGCGGAATGCGGCCATCCGGTGATGGCGCTTTCAGGCGCGAGCGGCGCGGGTGTGCCCGCCGTTCTCGACAAGTTGCTCGAGGCGATCGGCCACCCTGAGCCCGGCGCTGATGACGGCGACGAAGCGTCCGGCTGGTCGCCGGTCTAGCACCTCTTGGAACGAAATACCGCCGCAGGGAATTTCATGCGGAACAACAAGGATTTCCGCATGATCGAACGCAGCAAGTTTCCCGCCCTGTACCTCGTTGCTCTCGCCACGGTGGCGGTTCCCGCCAACGCGCAGGAAGACAGCACGAGCAGTGAAAAGCGCACCCGGATCATCATCGGACCGCAGCTGTCGCCCTCATGGCCGGGCGCGGACAAGTTCAGTGTCGGTCCCTATATCGATGTCTCGCGCACGCGCGAAAGCGAGTTCGAGTTCGAAGCCCCCGATGAAAGCTTCGGCCAGCCGCTCGTCCATTCGGGCAATTTCGCTTTCGGCCCGGCATTTGGCTTCATCGGCAAGCGCAAGGCCTCCGACATCGGCGCTGACCTGCCCAAGGTCGGCTTGTCCGTCGAGGCAGGCGGCTTCGCGCAGATGTCGCTAGTCCCCGAGCTCCGCGTCCGCGTCGAAGGACGCAAGGGGATCAGCGGCCACAAGGGCTGGACCGGTGAAATCAGCGCGGACTATATTGCACGGCAGGGCGACGACTGGCTGTTTTCGATCGGCCCGCGCGTGACGCTGGGCGACGCCAAATACACCCGGGCCTATTTCGGCGTCACGCCCGCCGCCGCAGCCACGTCGGGCCTTACCGCCTATGATCCCGGGGGCGGCATCCAGTCGATCGGTGTAACCGCAGGTTACCACCGCATGCTCGGCAAGAATTGGGGCTTCGCGGTATATGGCCGTTACGATCGGCTCGTCGGCGACGCAGCCGACTCGCCGGTCACTCGCGAACTCGGATCGCGCAGCCAGCCGTCGGGGGGGATCGCGCTGAGCTATACCTTCGGCGGAGGCCGCTAACGAAGCGACGCTGCAGTTCTCTTCGCCATCATCCCGGACTTGATCCGGGATCTCGCTTTTTGCGCGTCCACCAGCTTAGATCTCAAGCGGGACCCCGGATCAAGTCCGGGATGACGAAAGACAGGTCCGCTTCCCATCCCGTAGCCGCCATAAAAAAGGGGGCCGCATTCGCGACCCCCTTTCCTGTTTCCGATTGACGGAAGGCTTAGTCCTTCAGGAAGTCGGGCACGTGGCCCTGGTCTTCCGGACCTTCGCTGCGTTCGCGGCGCGGGCCACGATCACCACGACCTTCGCCACCGCCATCACGACGCGGGCCACGGTCACGGCCACCGCCGCCACGCGGGCCGCGATCGCCACGGTCGCCGCCATCACGGCGCGGCCCGCGGTCACCGCGAGGTTCACGCGGCGGGCGGGTGTCTTCGAGTTCTTCGCCGGTTTCCTGGTTCACGACGCGCATCGACAGGCGAACCTTGCCGCGCTGGTCGATTTCGAGGACCTTGACCTTGACTTCCTGGCCTTCGCTCAGGACGTCGGCGACCTTTTCGACGCGCTCGTTGGCGATTTCGCTGACGTGGACGAGACCGTCCTTGCCGCCCATGAAATTAACGAACGCACCGAAATCGACGAGGTTGACGACCTTGCCGTCATAGATCTTGCCGACTTCGGCTTCCTCGACGATGCCGCTGATCCACTTGCGCGCCGCTTCGATCTGGTCGAGGTCGCTCGACGAAATCTTGATCAGGCCTTCGTCGTCGATGTCGACCTTCGCGCCGGTGGTCGCGACGATCTCGCGGATCACTTTGCCGCCGGTACCGATGACGTCGCGGATCTTCGACTTGTCGATCTGCATCGTCTCGATACGCGGTGCGTGCGCCGACAATTCGCTCCGGGTTTCGCCAAGCGCCTTCGCCATCTCTCCGAGGATGTGCGCGCGGCCTTCCTTCGCTTGGTTCAGCGCGGCCTCGAAGATCTCGCGCGTGATGCCCGCGATCTTGATGTCCATCTGCATCGTGGTGATGCCTTCGGACGTGCCCGCGACCTTGAAGTCCATGTCGCCGAGGTGATCCTCGTCGCCCAGAATGTCCGACAGGATCGCATAATCCTTGCCTTCGAGGATCAGGCCCATCGCGATGCCCGAGACGGGGCGCTTGATCGGCACGCCGGCGTCCATCATCGCGAGCGAACCGCCGCAGACCGACGCCATCGACGACGAGCCGTTCGACTCGGTGATGTCGCTGGTGAGGCGGATCGTGTAGGGGAACTCGTCCTTCGTCGGCAGCACGGGGTGCAGCGCGCGCCATGCGAGCTTGCCGTGACCGACTTCGCGGCGGCCCGGCGCGCCGAAGCGGCCGACTTCACCGACCGAATAGGGCGGGAAGTTATAGTGGAGCATGAAGTTCTGGTACGACAGGCCGTTCAGGCCATCGACCATCTGTTCGCTTTCCTTGGTGCCGAGCGTTGCCGTGGCAATCGTCTGCGTTTCGCCGCGGGTGAACAGCGCCGAGCCGTGCGCGCGGGGCAGGAAGTGCGTTTCGGCGACGATCTGCCGAATTTCCGTCGTCTTGCGACCGTCGATGCGCTTGCCGTCCTTCAGGATGGCGCCGCGAACGATTTCGGCTTCCAGCTTCTTCACCAGCTTGGACGCGGCGAGCTGATCCTGCGGAGCCGCATCGGCAAAGGCTTCCTTGGCCTTGCCGCGGGCTTCGTTCAGCGCGTTCGAGCGGGCCGATTTGTCGGTCAGCTTGTAGGCGGCGGCAATATCCTTGCCGATCAGCTTCTTCAGCTTGTCCTTGGCGGTGCTCAGGTCAGCCTGTTCGGCCATCGCCCAGGGATCCTTGGCGGCCTGTTCGGCGAGCTTCACGATCGCCTTGACGACTTCCTTGCACGCGTCGTGCGCGAACAGGACGGCGCCGAGCATGACCTCTTCCGACAGCTCATTGGCTTCGGATTCGACCATCATCACCGCGTCGTACGTCGCGGCGACGACCAGGTCGAGATCGCCCTCGGCAACCTGTGCGTCGGTCGGGTTCAGAATATATTCGCCGTCGATGTAGCCAACGCGCGCGGCGCCGATCGGGCCCATGAAGGGGACGCCCGAAATCGTCATCGCGGCCGACGCGGCGACCAGCGCCAGAATATCGGGCTCGTTGTGGCCGTCATAGCTCAGAACCTGGGCAATGGCGTTGATTTCGTTGTAGAAACCTTCGGGGAACAGCGGGCGGATCGGGCGGTCGATCAGGCGGGAAACCAGCGTTTCCTTTTCGGTCGCGCCGCGTTCGCGCTTGAAGAAGCCGCCCGGAATGCGTCCGGCGGCCGAATATTTTTCCTGATAGTGGACGGTGAGCGGGAAGAAATCCTGCCCTTCCTTGACCTTCTTGGCGGCGGTGACGGCACACAGGACGACCGTTTCGCCCAGCGTCGCGATGACGGCGCCGTCGGCCTGACGGGCAACCTTGCCCGTTTCGAGCGTCAGCGTTTCACCGCCCCACTCGATCGATACTTTTTTCACGTCAAACATGTGGTTTCCTTCGCCCGCCGGGCCCTATGCCGGGCGGGGCCTCTGATTCCGGGCAATCCGGCCCGGGGCGGTGTAGGGCGTCTGTCTGCCCCGATGGCGGTCCCGCCGGATGCGGGAGCGGCCCTGCGGCCCGGCACAATTGCACGGGACCAATATGACAGCGGCCCCGGAAATCCGGGGCCGCCAGAAATTCTTATTTACGAAGACCCAGCTTCGCGATCAGCGCCGAATAACGGGCCTCATCCTTCTTCTTCAGATAGTCGAGGAGGCTGCGGCGCTTGTTGACCATCATGAGGAGGCCGCGGCGGCTGTGGTTGTCCTTGTGGTGCGCCTTGAAGTGGGCGGTCAGCGTATTGATGCGGTCGGTCAGGATCGCGACCTGAACTTCCGGCGAACCGGTATCGCCCTTGGCGCGGGCATTGTCATTAATGACTTCGGTTTTGCGCTCGGCGGTAATCGACATATTTATTTTTCCTCGAACATCCTTGTTTACAGATTGAAGCCGCGGACAACCTTCAGCGTTCCCGCCAAAGCCTCGATCAGGGCGACGGGACGCATGTCGCTGTCCCTTCCCCAATAGAGCCCGTCATCCGTGCACCCCCCGGTCCAGACGCGACCCTGACGGATCGCCCCTGCCGCTTCCGGGGAAAGGTTCAGAGCCGGGATGTCGACCAGCCCTGCCTCAAGCGGCAGAAATATTTCTGATTGGGCGGCGCCTTGACCGAATGCGTTCAATTTGTCCAGCGAAATCGCCCGCTCGAGCCCGAACGGCCCCGCCTTTGTGCGGCGGAGCATCGTGACATGCCCGACGGTGCCGACGGCGTGCGCGATATCGCGCGCGAGGCTGCGGATATAGGTGCCTTTGGACACGCGGGCGGTGAGGGTGATGGAGTCGAGCGGCCCTCCCCCACCTTCGTCACTCCGGACTTGATCCGGGGTCCATTCTTCGTCGGTGGGCATGGATGCCGGATCAAGTCCGGCATGACGAAGGGAATATATGGTGACGCTGCGCGCTTTCATCTCCACCGCCTCGCCCTTGCGCGCCAGGTCATAGGCCCGCTGACCACCAACCTTGATCGCCGAAAAAGCGGGCGGCACCTGCTCGATCGGACCGGTGAAACGTGGCAGTATCGCCTCCACATCGGCCAGCGTCGGCCGAACGTCGCTTGTAGCCACGACTTCGCCCTCGGCATCGAGCCCGGCGGTTTGCGCACCGAATTGCAGGGTGAAGTCGTAAATCTTGCTCGCGTCGAGCATCCGCCCGCACAGCTTTGTCGCTTCGCCGAGCGCGATCGGCAACACCCCCGACGCCAGCGGATCGAGCGTGCCGCCATGACCGACCTTGACCTTGCCCAGCCCGGCTTCGCGGCACACGCGTTTCACGGCGCCCACCGCCTGCGTCGAGCCAAGGCCGACAGGCTTGTCGAGAATGATCCAGCCGTTCATCCCGCGCCGCTAGGACGCGGGCCATGAGCTGTCAATTTTCCGCGGTCTTGTCGGTTTCGCGCGCGGCCTTGCGTTCTTCCTTCGTCGGCGGCGGTGCCGACGTGACGAAGGACGATAGCTGGCAGCGATCGCCCCGCACAACGATCGACGCGAATTTGTCGAGCCGCCCGGCGCCGCGCGTTTCCAAGCCGATCGCCTGCGCGAAATCGATGTCGCGGCAGAAGCCGGCGAAGGTGCCATAATACCATTCGCCGCGCCGCCCTTCGATCCAGATGCCGCGATCGCGGTCGGCCTGCCAGTTGCGGATCGTACTGTCGCTCGGGAAGACGATGCTCGATTCGACGCCGAGCGCGCGCGGTTCCCTTGCGGGCGCGTCGGTCGGCTCGATGGCCGCCGCTGCCGAAAGGGGAAGCAGCAAGGCGGCCAGGGAGAGAGCGAGTTTCTGTTTCATGGTGACGGCGCGGATAGCAGACCGAGTCTGAACCCGTGCTGACCCTTGCGTCCCATGCAGTTCATCGCCGCCACTCGTCCGCCAACAGCGACCAGAGCCCGGTATCGCGGACATGGCCGGTCCAGGTGATGCGCTCTGACCGCAACACCCCTTCCTTGGTACAGCCGAGCTTGGCGACCGCAGCCTGGCTACGCTTGTTGCGTTCGTCGATGCGGAATTCGATCCGGCGGATACCGGCCGCGAACGCATGATCGATCATCAGCTTCTTGAGCCGGCCGTTGAACCCCGTTCCACGTGCGTCGGGATGAAGGAAGCTGTTGCCGATCTCGACCGTTTGCGCCGACACGTCGGGACGCAGATAGGCGGTCATACCGACAAGCGTCTGGCCATCGAAAATCGCGTAGGGCATGCGGCTGACGTGCCCGATCAGCGTATCGAACGCCGTGTCGAAATGATCGGGATCGAAACTCGACGAATAGATCGGCCAGATATCGGCATCGGCAGCGCAGGCAGCACGAAGCGCCTCGCGATGCCCTTCCTTCAGCTTGACGAGCTTGAGACCGCCGTCGGCGAGTTCGATGTAGAGCCGGTCAAGCATCGGCGAGCGCTCCGGCCGCTTCGCGGCGCTTTGCCATGAAGTGCCGCCGGCACATGGCGACATAGCGGTCGTTGCCGCCGATCTCGGTCTGCGCGCCTTCGACCACGGCGCGGCCGCTTTCGTCGACGCGCAGGTTCATCGTCGCCTTGCGCCCGCATTCGCACACCGCCTTGAGTTCGACGAGCGCATCGGCGATGCCGAGCAATGCTGCCGATCCGGGGAAGAGTTCGGCCGAAAAATCGGTGCGGAGACCATAGCAAAGCACGGGAATTCCTGTCTCGTCGGCAAGGCGGGCGAGGTCGAGAACCTGCGCGCGTGTCAGGAACTGCGCCTCGTCAACGAGCACGCAGGCGAGCGGACGTTCGGCGTTCTCGGCATTCACCGCAGCCCACAGATTGCTGTCGGGATCGAATTTATGCGCGTCGGCCATCAGCCCGATGCGGCTCGTCACCTGCCCCGCGCCATAACGGTCATCGAGCGCCGCGGTCCACAACATCGTTTCCATGCCGCGCTCGCGATAGTTGAAATCCGCCTGGAGCAGCGTCGTCGATTTGCCGGCGTTCATGCTGGCGTAGTAGAAATAAAGCTTGGCCATGAGGTGCGATAACGCCTTCGCTGGCCTCCGCCAATCATCAAACTCTCGTCACTCCGGACTTGATCCGGAGCGACGAAGAGGGCTGCTTGACTTGCCCCCACCCCCTCCTCATGCTGCGTATCAAAAGAAGCAGCATAAACAGTGGGGAGAGCTGCCATGCGGCTGATGCCGGTGACCGACGCGATGTTCCTCGTCGCCGAAACGCGCGAGACGCCGATGCATGTGGGCGGGGTCAATCTCTATACCCTGCCCGACAAGGTCGACGAAACCGAGTGGCTCAATGAACAGCTGGCGATGTTGCGCCAGTCCGAAGGGCTGCGGCGACCGTTCAGTGAAGTGCTGAAACTCACCCCGCTCGGGCAGTATGGCCCGATCAGGCTCGAACCCGACCGCGATATCGACATGCATTACCATGTGCGAAGTGCCGCGCTGCCCAAGCCGGGGCGGTATCGCGAGATGTTCGAACTCGTGTCGCGCCTCCACGGCACGCTGCTCGACCGCACGCGGCCGATGTGGGAAATCACGCTGATTTCAGGGCTGCCCGACCGCCAGATCGCGACCTATTTCAAGATCCACCACGCGCTGATGGACGGCGCGAGTTCGATGCATTTCACCAATGCGATGCTGAGCGCCGATCCGAAAGAGAAGCGCAGCTATTCGCCGATGTCCGTCGAGGCCTACGAAGCCTACAAGCGCAAGTTCCCGGCGCCGAAGAAGGCGCCGACGCCCAGCCTCACCGACCTCAAGGCCATCGGCGGCTTCCTGAAGGAGCAATGGGGCAACAGCGTCGGGGTGACCAAGGCACTCAACCAATATGCAGCAGCGATGTTCGGGCTCGGAGGCGGTGACCTTGCGACGCCGTGGGGCGGACTGCCGCGCACCAGCTTCAACCGCAACATCACCGGCGCACGCCGCTTCGTCGCGCAAAGCTGGTCATTGGAACGCGTCCGCGCGATGGGCAAGGCGTACGACGGGACCATCAACGACGCGGTGCTTGCGATGTGTTCGGGAGCGATGCGCAAATATCTGCAATCGCTGAACGAGCTGCCCGACAAGCCACTCAAAGCCATGGCGCCGGTGTCGATTCGCGCCAAGGACGATATCGATTCGGGCAATTCGGTCGCGGCGGTGACCGCGAACCTCGCGACGCACATCGACGATCCGGCGACGCGCATGACGACGATCCAGGCGTCGATGAACGCCGCGAAGGCGCAGCTGCGCGAAATGACCGCGCAGCAGATCCAGATCTATACCGCGATCACCCAGATGCCGCAGATGCTGACCGCACTGACACGCACCGCCGACAAATTTCCGGCGTACAGCGTCACCATCTCGAACGTCCCCGGTCCGCGCGAGCAGCTCTACTGGAACGGCGCACGGCTCGACGGCATGTATCCCGCGAGCATCCCGGTCGACGGCATGGCGATGAACATCACGCAGGTCAGCAACAACAAGAATATCGATTTCGGCATCACCGCCTGCCGCCGCAGCGTGCCGCACGTCCAGCGGCTGATCGACTATCTGGAGGATGCGCTGGTCGAGCTGGAAGCGGCGGCAGGGATCAAGGGGAAGGTATAACCCGACCCGCATGCCGTTCGCATCGAGCGCAGTCGAGATGCTCCTGAACCTTGCTGTACCGACGGGTGCCTCGACTTCGCTCGGCACGAACGGGAATAGACGTCAGGCCTCTTCGCCCTCACCGCTCTCCAGATCGCGCCTCACCTTCGGGTCGCGCAGCAATTTCTCGATGTGGCTCGCTTCGTCGAAGCTTTCGTCCGGGAGGAATTTCAGCTTTGCGGCATATTTCATGCTCATCTTTTCGGCGACGCTCTTTTGCAGCCACGCGGTGTTGGTGCGGAGCGCCTTCAGCACCGCATCCTCATCCTTGCCGAGCAGCGATTTCACGAACACCGTCGCGTGGCGCAGGTCGGGCGACATGCGGACCTCGGTGATGCTTACCGGCTGTTTGGTCAGCTGGTCGTCGTGGACATCGCCGCGCGCGAGGATTTCGGACAGGATATGGCGCACCTGTTCGCCGACGCGCAGCACGCGAACCGAGGGGCCGCTGTCCTTTTTCCGGTCCTTGTCGGGTTTCATGACTCCGTTTTCTCCAACTCGTCGAGCTTGGCGACGATCCGGGCGATCGAGCGCATGTTGCGCGCGGTGCCCTTGTGCTCCAACCGACGCTCGATAAGCCGCGCGGTCAGTTTGCTGTCGGCCACGCCGTCGCCATAGTCGATGTAAAGCGCCCGGTCGCCGAGTGCGAGCCGCTCGTTCGGCTTGATCCACTTGTCGGCGGCCAGCCCCTCGAATTGCTCCGCCGTCGGCTGGCCGTCGAGAAACATCGTATGGACGAACTTGTCCTCGTTCGTCCCCGCAAACGGATTGTCGGCGATCGCCGCGGCGAGCTCGTCGCGGCTGCGCACCAGCGCGGCGCAACTCATGTCGAAGCGGTCGTCGACCATCAGCGTCAGCTTTTCCTCGAGCCCGCGCGTCGGGCGCGCGGGGTGCGAGAAGATCACATTGCCGCTGGCGACGACGGTTTCAACGTCGCTGAAGCCCTCAGCCTCGAACGCTGCGCGCAGGTCGGCCATCGTCAGCCGGTTGCCACCGACGTTGATGCTGCCGAACAATGCCACATAGCGAGCCATGCCGGCACCTCCTGATCCGCGCGGAGCGGACGCCCGTCAGAGCGTCCGTTCGCGCAGTTCGACTTCGAAGACTTCGAGGTGGTCGCCCGCCTTGATGTCGTTGGTGTCCGCCAGCACGACACCGCATTCGAGACCGGCGCGCACTTCGGCGACATCGTCCTTGAAGCGGCGGAGCGAAGAGATCGTCGTTGCCGAGACGATGACGTCGGCGCGCGTAAGGCGTGCGTGCAGCCCCTTGCGGATCGATCCTTCGAGCACGAGCAGACCGGCGGCCTTGTCGCGCTTGCCGGCGGGGAAGACGTCCTTGACCTCGGCACGGCCGACGACGGTTTCGACGCGTTCCGGACCCAGTTCGCCTGCCATCTCTTTCCGGATTTCGTCGGTCAGATGATAGATGACGTCATAATACATGAACCGGACATTTTCGCGCTTCGCGATGTCGCGTGCCTTGGCGTTCGGGCGGACGTTGAAGCCGATGATCGGTGCCTTGGTGGCGGCCGCCAGCGTCACGTCGCTTTCGGTGATCGCGCCGGCGCCCGACTGGAGCACGCGGACGCGGATCTCGTCGGTCGACAGCTTGTTCAGCGCATTGACGATCGCCTCGACCGACCCCTGCACATCGCCCTTGATGATCACCGGGAACTGGATGACGTTCGTCTTGTCGGCGAGTGCCTCGAACATGCCTTCGAGGCTGACCGGCGCCTGGACGGTACGCTTGCGCGTCGCCTGTTCCTGCCGATAGGCCGCAACTTCGCGGGCGCGCGCTTCGTTCTCGACGACGGTGAGCGTATCGCCGGCCATCGGGACGCCGCCCAGACCGAGTACTTCGACCGGCGTCGAGGGGCCAGCGGTCTTGATCTGCTTGCCCTGATCGTCGATCAGCGCGCGGACGCGGCCGCTTTCGGCACCGCAGACAAAGATGTCGCCGACCTTCAGCGTGCCGCGGCGGACGAGGATCGTCGCGACGGGGCCGCGGCCCTTGTCGAGTTTCGCCTCGACCACCGTGCCTTCGGCGGCGCGGTCGGGGTTGGCTTTCAGCTCCATGATCTCGGCCTGCACCGCGATCGCGTCGAGCAATTTGTCGAGCCCGGTCTTCTTCAGCGCCGACACTTCGACATTCTGGACGTCGCCGCCCATTTCCTCGACCACCAGCTCGTGCTCGAGCAGGCGTTCGCGGACGCGCTGCGGATTGGCGCCTTCCTTGTCGATCTTGTTGATCGCGACGATGATCGGCACGCCGGCCGCCTTCGCATGGGCGATCGCCTCGATCGACTGCGGCTTCAGCCCGTCGTCGGCCGCCACCACGAGGATGACGATGTCGGTGACATTGGCACCGCGCTGACGCATCTCGGTAAAGGCTTCGTGGCCGGGGGTGTCGAGGAAGGTGACGAGCGACCCGTCGGGGGTCTTCACCTGATACGCACCGATATGCTGCGTAATGCCGCCGGCCTCGCCCGCGACCACATTGGCCCCGCGCAGCGCGTCGAGCAGGCTGGTCTTGCCATGGTCGACATGACCCATGATCGTCACGACCGGAGCGCGCGGCTTCAGATGTTCGGCATCGTCGATATCCTCGTCATGTCGAATGTCGACATCGCCTTCGCTGACGCGAATGATTTCGTGGCCGAATTCCGTGACGAGCAGCTCGGCGGTGTCCTGATCGAGCAGATCGGTACTGGCCGACGGGCTGCCCATCTTGAACAGCGCCTTGATCAGGTCGTTGGTCTTTTCGGCCATACGGTTGGCGAGTTCCTGAACCGTGATGCTTTCGGGCACGATGACTTCGCGGACCTGCTTCTCGCGCGGGCCCGACGAGGCGGTGTGCGAACGCTTTTCCTTTTCGCGCGCACGCTTCAGCGCCGCAAGGCTGCGCGCGCGCGCACCTTCGTCTTCGTTCAGCGCGCGCGTGACGGTCAGCTTGCCCGACTGGCGGCGATTGTCGGCGCCGCGGTTCGCCTTCGGTTCGGGGCGCTTGGGTTCGGGGCGCTTGGGTGCCTCGACAGGCGTGAAGCG